>CAYTVF010000006.1:34126-50198 GCA_964441345.1 uncultured Desulfopila sp.
CGATCCCCTCCCGTCAAGGGAGGGGAAGCAAAAAATAATATGTTATTTCGTCACGTTTGCTAAGCTCTGGCGAGCTTGCTTACTGCCGACGACGCGGCAATTTCACCATGGTCCGTATAGTTTTCATGGTTTTTTTCTATGTGAGAGAGGATATAGAAATAATTGACCATGATTCCGGCTGACTGGCTGAGTCCTCTCGCGGATAAATCCGCCGCCCAATTGATCCGTTCAATTCTCGCGCCGTTGGACAGATGAAAGTGGCTCACCCGGTCATGGGCGTGTTTTCCTCGTTTCTTGGTCAACAGGTACTGGCTGCAGAGCCGGAGCAGAATCGGTTTGCACACCAGGTCCTCGGTCTCCAGCGGAGAGTCGGGCAAATTGCCGAGCATCGCGAAAAAGAACTCGTGCACGTCGGTTTCCCCTGCGAGATCTTGCAGGAGCTTCAATTCCTTGGCGGTGAACACAACCTCATCCCGGTGCGCTTGAAGGTAGGCAATAAATCCGGGAATGGGCGACAGGGTGGAGAATGTCTTCAGATTGGGGTGCTTGGCGATAAGATCCTTGACCACGTTTTTAATAAGGAAATTCCCGAAGGCCACTCCGGCAAGTCCTGCCTGGCAATTGGAGATGGAGTAAAAAATTGCGGTATCGGCCTTGCCGGGATGGATCATCGGTTTTGTCTCATCGAGCAACTCGGCGATAGTCGATGAAACTCCATTGACCAGCGCGACTTCGACGAAGATCAAGGGTTCATGCGGCATGCGCGGATGGAAGTAGGCAAAGCAGCGGCGATCGTCCCGCAGCCGGTTCTTGAGATCCTGCCAGGACCGGATGGCATGAACGGCCTCGTATTTGATCAGTTTTTCGAGGATTGCCGCCGGGGTCTCCCAGGTGATTCGCTGCAGGTCGAGAAAGCCGATATCAAACCAGGAGCAGAACAGCCGGTGGATGTCCTGGTCGAGAGCCTTGAGCGCCGGGTCGCCGGCGGCCAGCGGCAGGAGTTCCGCCCGGAGGTCGACAAGAAATTTCACACCCTCCTCAAGTCCGTTGAATTGCCTGAGAAGTGTGGTACGGGGCGGGACGAGTTTGTTGCGCAGTTCGAGGTTCAGTTGCCGGCGCTCTTCCGGGTCGGTGGATTGCAGGCGTTTGGCAATGGTATCTTCAACCGCCTGATTGTTCACATCGAAGTCCCGGGCGAGCAGTTCGAGAAAGCGTTTTCTACCTTCGCTGTTGAGGATCAGATATGTTTCCCCCAGCTCGGCTGCCCGGGTGCGGGCCGAGACTTCTCCGCCTCGCCCTTCGAGACAAGCATAAATCATTTCCCGTAATTTTTGCAGATTGCTGTCCGGCAGGCCGGCATCGACGGAATCTTTTAATGCGGCCTGCTCGCCAAGCGGCCAGATCATTCGAATACGGCGCAACGTCTTGTCCCATAGTGGTTCTTCTCGATCAAACATGGATTTTCATCGCCTCAAGTTAGGGCTGGCTGCGAAAATACGGCAACACGGATGTGCTGCCGCGCTACTCCTGCGGCGCACTGGCCTCTTTGGCCAGTTCCTCGGGGCTCATGGTCCAGAATGGGGTCCCGTCTTTGGTCAGGCGAACCTTGTACTCAAAGTTTTCCCCCTGCTTGATCTTGGCCGCCAGGAAAACATCCTGTCCGTCTATCGTGGCCCAACTGCCGCTGATTTTTGTTTTGATATCTTTCCTGATGCCGGTTTTTTCCGGGTCGGCATACGCCCATGGGCAGACATGGACGAGAATCTCCTCGCCACCTTCATCAAAAACTAGCGCCATCCCCGGCGCCATTCCGGGAAGTGGAGTGACCTGCTTGAATTTTAATACCTTTCCCTTGAGGGAATCTCGTTCTTTGTAGTTGTAGTGGCCGTTGTACGCAGAGTCCTTCTCCCAGCCTGCATAGGTGGTCGCATCCGCACTTTCAGCCGCCAGCGGGAACGAAAAAATCCCAATTGTAAAGAGAACTACCTGTATGATGGCTGTTGCAACATATGATCTCATTTTCGTTCATCCTCCGCCGAGTTAGTTTTTTCGGGTCTGTCTGAAAAAATCTTCAAGGAAGCTTTTCCGCCAGCCCTCGGTCTGCCGTAACTGCTTCGGTTCATGGGTTTTCCTCGAATTGAGCATTTTAACGAGCATTTTCAACTCGGAGACATTGCCGACCAGGCTCGGGGCAATGCCCAGCAAGCCGGCTTTGAGGGTGATCAGCTTGTTCAGTTTTTCCAAGCCATCCCGGTCGCTTGAGCTGAGCCGTGCAGGGTGTTGGAGCGCTGGAAAAGTGTCTTCCGGTTGCTTAAGGGTCGTATCGATGATCGCTACTATGTTCTGGCCGTACTTGTTCATGGCATTGTCGGAAATTTCGCTGCCATTCTTCAGTTCCAGGAGAGTTCTGGGCTTTTTTCTGGCTATTTCAAGCAGGATGGTGTCCTTGATGATATGGCCGCGGGGCCGGTCATGTTTCTTGGCCATGCCATCGCGCCACGTTGTCAGGTTCATGAGAATGGCCAGGCCGGGACGGTCGAGGGTGCCGATGTTGCGGATTCTCAGATACCTTTCATCGGCGGGTGTCCCGCAATAGGTGGCGGGATTGTTCAACAGGTTGAGGTCCTCCTGCAGCCAGGATCTGATTTTTGGTCCGATGATCCGGGAAAGCAGAAGAACCCTTACCGCCCGCAGATAACGGACATCGTCGAGAGCGTAGCGGACCTGCTCTTCAGTTAACGGGCGTTGCAGCCAGTTTGTCCGGGTTTCTTCCTTGGAAAGTTCGATGTCGAGCAGCTCCTTCACCAGATTGCCGAGGGAAAGAGTTGCCGGCAGGTTGGAAAAACCCGCGGCGAGCCGGGTATCGAAAATATTCTGCGGCGTAGCCCCGGTGGCTCTCTGCAGGATGGCCAGATCCTGGGGAGCATCGTGGAGGATTTTGACGACTCCCCGGTCGGAGAGCAGCTGGCCAAGGGCCTGGAGGTTTTTTACGGCAACCGGATCGATCAGGTAACAGTCTTCATCCGACAATGCTATCTGGATGAGACCGAGCTGCGGATAATATGTTCGCTCCCACACAAACTCCGTATCCAGTGCGACAGCATCGGTTTGTTTTGCCCTGCGTACCAGAATGTCTAATTCTGCCTCGGTTTGAATAAGAGTGTTGAGTTTTTCCATAGTATTGATTGCTTGGGTTTATAATAATGGCGGAATAAAAGCGCGATGGCTTTCACTCTCTTCCCGGTGAATCCATGGCATAAAAAGACATACTGGAAAAGAAAAAACAAGAGATATTCTTCTTTTAAGGTGTTTATTTGCACTAATATTCGTATTATTGACAGCAGTCCGCAGCAGGATGTCAGCCGTTTGGAGGGGAAATGCCGCTTTATATTCTCAAACGAATTCTTTTAATGATACCTACCCTCTTCGGGGTGATGTTGATCACCTTTGCGATCACCCAATTTGTTCCGGGCGGTCCGGTCGAGAAGATGATCGCCGAGATCCAGGGATTCAACAAGGGCGGCGGGGAGGTGCGGGCGCAAGCTACCGGAATGTATCGAGGCAATTCGGGGCTCGACAGCGACAAGATAACCCAGTTGAAGAAGCTCTACGGTTTCGATCAACCGCCGGTTCAACGGTTTTGGATCATGATGAAAAGCTATCTGGTTCTCGATTTCGGCAACTCCTATTATTATCACCGGAGTGTCGCCGATCTGGTCATCTCCCGGATGCCGGTGTCCATGTCGCTTGGGCTGTGGAGTTTTCTGATCGTTTACGGGGTCTGCATCCCTCTGGGTATCAGGAAGGCGGTGAGGGATGGCTCGCGGTTTGATGTCATCACCTCCACGGTCATCCTGATCGGTTACGCCATCCCCGGCTTTGTCCTGGGCGTGCTGCTGGTGGTGCTGTTCGGCGGCGGCAGCTTCTGGTCGGTCTTTCCGCTCCGCGGACTCGTTTCCGACAATTGGAGCGAGCTGAGTACGGCGATGAAGGTACTCGACTATCTTTGGCATATGGTGCTCCCGGTCACCGCCGGTGCGGTCGGCAGCCTCGCCGTCATGACCATGCTCACCAAGAATTCCTTTCTTGAGGAAATCCGTAAACATTATGTGCTGACGGCACGGGCGAAGGGGTTGACCGAGCAGCAGGTCCTGTATAAGCACGTGTTCAGAAACGGGATCATTCCGATCATTACCGGTTTCCCCGGCTACTTTATCGCCTCTTTTTTTACCGGCAGCCTGCTCATTGAAACGATCTTCTCTCTCCAGGGCATGGGCTTGCTCGCCTATGAGTCGGTCCTCAATCGCGATTACCCCGTCGTTCTCGGGACACTCTATTTTTTTACGCTGATCGGCCTGATCGCCCGATTACTCTCCGATCTGAGTTATGTGGTCGTCGATCCGCGAATCAGCTTTGAGGGGATCGATGGATAGTTCCCGTCCCCCAAAAGACAAACCCAATTCCGAGAAACTCAAATCCGCCGTGGCCAGGCGGAGGGCGAGAACCTGGCAGCGCTTCAAGCGCAACAGGCGCGGCTACTACAGTCTTCTTCTCTTCTCCGTCCTCTTTCTCCTCAGTTTATTGGCGGAGGTTATCAGTAATGACGTGCCTCTTGTGGTCAGGTATGAGGGGAAATTGTATTTTCCGATTCTGGTCGGCTATCCGGAAACCACCTTCGGCGGCGATTTCGAGACATTGACCGATTACAGCGACCCGTATATTCGCGAGAAGCTCGAACGGTCCGGAAACATGATGCTCTTTCCGTTCAACAGAAACAGTTACAACACCATCAATCAGGAGATTGCCGGCCCGGTGCCTTCGCCGCCGTCAAGGAGCAACCTTCTCGGCACCGATGACCGGGGCCGGGACGTGCTGGCCAGGATCATTTACGGCTTCAGGCTGAGTGTCCTTTTTGGACTGGCCCTTACCCTGGTCGGGACCGCCGTCGGCATTCTGGCCGGCGCTGTCCAGGGGTATTTCGGCGGGCGGACGGATCTCGCCATGCAACGGTTCATTGAAATATGGGGATCCATGCCGGAACTCTATCTGTTGATTATTTTCGCCTCGATATTCAAACCCAGCTTTCTGCTGCTCCTTGTTCTGCTGTCGCTTTTCAGCTGGATGGGATTGTCCGATTATGTGCGGGCGGAATTTCTGAAGGGCAGAAACCTGGACTATGTGAAAGCGGCCAAGGCCCTGGGCGTGGGGAATATTACCATCATGTGGCGCCATCTCCTGCCCAACGGCATGACTCCGGTTATAACATTTCTTCCTTTTCGGGTTTCAACGGCGATTCTGGCTCTTACCAGTCTCGATTTTCTGGGGCTTGGCGTCCCCCCTTCGACCCCCAGCCTGGGGGAACTGCTCGCCCAGGGCAAAGCAAATATCGAGGCATGGTGGCTTTCCCTGTCGGCGTTTTCCGTCCTTGTTGGCACGCTGGTATTGCTTATCTTTATCGGCGAAGCTCTGCGTGAGACTTTCGATCCGCGGAAAAACTGATATCACGCAGTTGCGTGCAGGAAAATATCGCTCATTACCGGCAGGCCGTCCCCCTTGTTTTTAAGATTTTTCCAAGCATTGACTTATCAAATGGCAAAGAATATGGTAAGGCACAAATCCATGAAAATTCTTTTATGCCCTGATTCTTTTCAATCCCGGCAAAAGCGATAAGGAACGTCCACTCTATGCAGAGTAATACAGTACAGAGCAATGTAGTACAGGGCAATGTAATTGCGCGTCTGGGAGACACCGGACTTTATGTGCTGACGGATCTCGGGAAAATGACGCTGTTTCTCCTGAAGTCCCTGCGGGGGGCATTCAGGCGTCCTTTTCGCTTCAGAGAGCTGGTGCGGCAGGTCCATTTTATCGGCGTCGGCTCCCTTGCCGTCATTTTTTTTACCGCCGCATCGACGGGAATGGTGCTCGGCCTGCAGGGTTATTATTCACTGAACAAATTTGGCGCTGAAGGGATGCTCGGGTCAGCGGTTTCGTTGACCCTCATTATGGAGCTCGGGCCGGTGCTCACCGCCCTGATGGTTGCCGGCCGCGCCGGTTCGGCCATCTGCGCCGAGCTCGGAATCATGAGGATATCCGAGCAGATAGACGCGCTGGATTGCATGGCCATCGATCCCTTCCGCTATTTGATAACGCCAAAATTCCTGGCGACGATCATCTCGGTACCCCTCTTGACGGCGTTTTTCGATGTGGTTGGCATCGCCGGCGGGTATGTGGCCGGCGTCGGTCTGATGGACGTGAGTCCCGGCAGCTTTATCCAGGGAATGCAAACCAGTGTCACCAACCATGATATCCGGCTCGGGATAATCAAATCGTTTGTCTTTGCCCTGCTGGTCGTGTGGATTTGTTCCGGACGCGGGTATTTTGTCCAGGAAATTCGCGGAGCGGGTTTTGGCGCCGAAAGCGTCAGCCGGGTCACGACTCAGGCGGTCGTCCTTTCGTCAATTGCAGTCCTCGTCTTCGATTATCTCCTGACTGCGGTGTTGCTGTAATGACATCGGCTATCATGACATCGGCCATCGAATTCAAGGAGGTTGTCAAGACCTTTGCCAAAAGAAACGGCGACACGCAAGCGGTTCTCGCTGGAGTCAACTTCTCGATTCCGGCCGGCAAAACCACGGTAATCGCCGGAGGCAGCGGTCAGGGGAAAAGCGTCACCCTGAAACTCATTCTCGGACTGATGCAGCCCGATTCCGGTCAGGTTCTGGTCCACGGTCAGAACGTAAGCCGGGCGAGGGGCAAAGACCTGGAAAAGCTTCGGACCCAGTTTGGCGTATTGTTCCAGGGGGCGGCGCTTTTTGATTCCCTCACCGTTTTTGAAAACGTTGCCTTGCCCCTCAGGGAGAGGACCGGCAAGACAGAGTCCGAGATTCGGCAGCAGGTCGAAAAATCCCTGGCGCAGTTCGAGCTTGCCGGGCATGAGGACAAATACCCGGCCCAGCTGAGCGGCGGAATGCAGAAAAGAGTCGGGCTGTCCCGGGCCATGCAGCTCAACCCCTCGATCATGCTCTTCGATGAACCGACTACCGGTCTCGATCCGGTGATGACCCGGGAAATTTATCACCTGTTTGTCAGAACTCAGGCTGAATTCGGATTTACCTCGGTGATCGTGAGTCATGACATACCAAAAATATTTAATCTGGCGGATCAGGTTATTATTCTTGATTCGGGGAAAATGGATGTGTTTGACAGTCCGGAAAAAATTCAGTGGTCGGAGAAACCCCATATTCAGGAATTTGTCAAAACAACAATGGGGGATATTTACCAAAGTCACCTGGTGGAGAAATGAAAAGAAACACTTTGGAGTTGGCAGTTGGCCTGTTTATGCTTATCGGATTCGGTGCCTTCGGTTATCTCGCCCTGCAATTAGGCGAGGTTCCTTTTCTGACTGCGAGCAGTACTTATATTCTCAAAGCAGAGTTTGATAATGTTGCCGGCGTCAAGAAAGGTGCCTCGGTACAGATTGCCGGGGTCGTGGTTGGAGAGGTTGCCGACGTTGCGCTCAGCGGCAGTGAATCGGCCATACTCTCCCTGAAGATTGACAAAAAGGTGAAGGTGCCGGTCGATTCGATGGCCTCAGTCAAATCGCAGGGAATTATCGGCGATAAATACATCCAATTGAGTCTGGGCAGCGATGCAACACACTTTATGCCGGACGAGACACTGGTAGAGACTGAATCCTCGGTCGATATTGAGTCTCTTATCAGTAAGTTTGCCTTTGGCAGTGCAAAATAGAGGGATATGATGAAAAAGTCGCTGATTTTGTTAGTCGTTCTGATGCTGTTTCCGGCAGGCTGTCTGTGGGCGACCGCCCAGGGCCCTACCGCCGATTTAAAGCCTGTGCTTGAGGATCTTACCTCCGTTTTGGGCGATACCAGCCTGAAAGGTAACGAGCATCTTGACAAGAGAAGAGAAAAAATAATGTCTCTGATAAAACGGGGATTTGATTTTCGCGAGATGTCTAAAAGGGTTCTCGGCAAGACGTGGCAGGAAATCGATGAAAAGGAACAGGAAAATTTTACCACACTGATGACCAAACTGTTGGAAAATGTCTATATCGGTAAACTCGAGAGCTATTCCGGACAGACGATTGAGTACGCCGCGGAATCGGTTAAGGGCGACCGGGCCCAGGTATCGACCTTCCTGGAAAATAGCGGGGTGAAAATACCTATACACTACATCATGCGAAAGGCCGAACCCAGCTGGATGGTCTACGATATAAATATCGAAGGCGTCAGTCTGGTGAGGAATTACCAGGAGCAGTTCAAGGCCATTCTCCGTCAAGACAAGTATGAAGGTCTTGTCAAGGTTCTGCAAGAGAAAAACCGCTCGTTTCAGACGGAGGCGAAATAGCGCTGAGATGGTTGATTACAGTGCTGAACTGCAGAGGGTGTGCCTGCCTTTTCTTAGCGAGCAGGAGAGTCGGGATCTGCTGAATCGCATGGCTTTGCTTTCGCTCCAATCCGGGAGCAGCCTCTATATGCTGAATGATCCGGCAGACTGCCTGTATCTGCTCGTTTCCGGGAGAATTGCCGTGCGGAAAAAGACCGGATTCGGCGATCGCATGCAGGTTGTCGCCTTGCTCGGTCCGGGGGCGCCGATCGGCGAAGGTGGTTTGCTGGTTGGTCAAACCCGTGGTGCCACGCTCTCGGTAGTTATCGACTCGCGACTCATGTCTTTGTCCCGGCAGGCGTTTGATGAGTTGTCGGCAGCCGATCCCGCTCTTTCGCTCAAGTTGCTCAAATGGCTTATGGGGCGAGTCTCGTTGCGGCTGAAAAAGAGTTCTGAACGGCTCGCCCATGTACTCTGAATAAATTTAACGACCTTTGATACTTTTTCACTAGCCAATCCTTTAGAAATTGATTATTTTTCCTTTCTTTTATTTTTCTGCCTTTTGTGGAAATCGATAGTTTTTTTAAGTTATGAGACTGCTGTTTGACGAAATTACCGGGAAGACCCAACGCTATTCCATCAGCGATACTCACTGGTTTCCCGCTCGCGATGCCGGCCTCCTCCTTTCGGCAACTGCCCAACTCTCCGTTTCCCGACTCGACCGCGAGACAATAATTATCGAAGGGCAATTGGAGGGCACGCGTGAAACAGTCTGCGATAGATGCGGCGAACGTGTCGAGTCGCCGATTCACAGCGAGTTTGTGTATCAGGTCACGACGAGAAAGGAAGATGCGCAGGAATTACGGGAGATGGAATGCAGTGATGATGACGCCATCCTTCTCTATCTCCAGGAACCGGTCATTGAAACCGACGATATTTTGCGGGAGCAGGCCTATTTGGCTGTTCCCTTGAGAACTTTGTGCAGAGAAGACTGCAAGGGTATTTGTGCCGGCTGCGGGGTCATGTTGAACAATGAGACCTGCCGATGCAGCCCGGACAGGAGCGCTTCGCCCTTCGCTGTTTTGGGAAAATTCAGCAAACGATAAAAAATCAACTGGTATGATACATACCTAATTTGGAGGATAACATGGCCTTACCAAAAAGAAGACATTCTCATTCCCGTACCAGGACCAGACGAGCCCATGACGCTTTGACTGCGCCGGGTCTTTCCCTTTGTGCCGAGTGCGGCGAACCGAAAGAACCGCATCGCCTGTGCGGGAGCTGTGGAAAATATAAGGGCAGAAGCGTTTTCGTGCTTGATGCCGAAGTAGAATAGGAGAGAATGTTGTGCAAATAGCCCTGGATGCCATGGGCGGAGACCATGGTCATGAGGAATTGATCACCGGGGCACTGCTTGCCGTCAAACAGGCAGGGCTAAGTGTAAGCCTGGTAGGCGACGAAGTTCTTCTGCATAAGCATCTTGACACACTGGCACCCGATGGGAAGACAGCAAAACTGATCAAGATCGTTCATTCATCTCAGGTAATTGAAATGAATGAACATCCTGTCGATGCAGTCCGGAAAAAAAAGGATGCTTCGGTGATGGTGGCGTTTGACCTTGTTCATCGAGGCGAAGCCGACGCTGCGGTGAGTGCCGGCAATTCAGGGGCTACCATGGCGGCCGCCATACGCAAGCTCGGTCGCTTGGATGGCATATCCCGTCCCGGAATAGCATCGATTTTTCCAACCTTGAAAAAGCCGGTTGTGCTGATGGATATTGGGGCAAATGTCGATTGCCGGCCCCAACATCTTTTCCAGTTTGCCATAATGGCCGCTGCATTTTCGCGAATCAACGACGTGCAGAGACCGCGCGTGGGATTGTTGAGCATTGGCGAGGAAACCGGCAAAGGCAACAGCCTGATTAAAGAAACCTATCCACTTTTGGAAAAGAGTTCCCTGAACTTCATCGGCAATGTAGAAGGGCGCGATGTTTTTCAGGGAAATGTCGATGTTATCGTCTGCGACGGTTTTGTCGGCAATGTTTGTCTGAAAGTCAGTGAAGGACTGGCGGAAGCAGCCATGTTGATGTTGCGCGACGAGATCCTCAAATCGTTTACCGCCAAGATCGGCTATTTTCTTGCCAGAAAGGCCTTCAAATCTTTTAGAAAGCGAGTCGATTATGCTGAATACGGCGGTGCTCCGCTCCTCGGTATCAATGGAGTCGGTATTATCTGCCATGGCAAATCAAGCTCGCACGCGATAAAGAATGCCATTCTTGAAGCCGCGGAAATGGTCAAGAGGAATATCAATAGGGATATTCTTGAGAGTCTGGCCGCCAGTAATAACGCTGTACAATTGGAGAACTGATGGGAACTGTTGTGTTAGGTACAGGATCTTGTCTGCCTGAGAGGATCCTCACCAATGTCGAACTTGAGTCCATCGTCGACACAAGTGCTGAGTGGATCAAGATAAGAACCGGTATCGAAAGCCGCCGGATCGCCGGAAAAGGCGAACAGACTTACCAGCTTTCAGCAAAAGCGGCGAAACAGGCACTTGCCCGCGCGGGTGTGGCTGCCGAGGAGCTTGGACTTATTGTCGTCGGGACTATCAGCTCCCATATGCTTATGCCGTCAAGCGCCTGTTTTGTGCAAAAAGAAATCGGCGCGGTCAATGCTTTTGCGTATGACCTCAACGCAGCATGTTCCGGGTTTCTCTATGGGCTTGATCTGGCGGATAAATATATCCGCGCCGATCATAACATGAAGGTTCTGATCATTGGCGCCGAGACCCTGTCAAGCAGACTGAACTGGCAGGATAGAAACACCTGCATTCTTTTCGGCGACGGGGCCGGAGCCGCTGTTTTTGGCTACTCGGATAGCTCGCGCGGAGTTATCGGTTCGAAACTGCTCTCCGACGGCTCCCTCTGGCAACTCCTCTGCATGCACGGTCCGCAAAGTCTCAATCCCGATCTCCTCGTTGCCGGGAATAATGGGGCATATATTCAGATGGAAGGCAAAGAAGTTTTCAAACATGCGGTGCGAGCCATGGAAGATGCGGTTCGTGGAGTTCTTGAAAAGGAGAACATCAGCCTCGAGGAGGTCAGCCTTGTCATCCCGCATCAGGCGAATATACGTATTCTCAATAACTTGATCGATCGTCTGAATATACCGCTGAGTAAGGTATTTATTAACGTAGCCAAGTATGGTAATACATCCGCTGCATCTATTCCCATCGCTCTCGATGAAGCAAACAGCAGTGGTCTGATGGCTGAAGGCGATACAATTTTGCTCTGTTCCTTCGGGGGTGGTTTCACCTGGGGAGCAACCCTGATTAAGTGGTAAACAGGAGACATACGATGGATTATTTCTTATCTGAAGAACAGCAGATGATCGTCGATATTGCGAGGCAGATCACTGATGAACGAATTATACCGAATCGAGCCGAACTTGATGAAAAGCATGAGTTTCCCCGGCAGATTCTCAACGAGATGGCGCAGGCTGATCTTTTTGGCGTACCGATTCCCGAAGAATATGGCGGGCTTGGCGGTGGATGCTTCGATATAGTGCTCACGGTTGAACAACTGGGGCGCGGGTGTATCGGCGTCGGGACGGCTTTTGCCGCAAATTTCCTCGGGGTATATCCGATAATTATTGCGGGATCGGCGGAGATGAAACAGAAATATCTCCCCGATATCGCTTCCGGCAAAAAATTCGGGGCGTTTGGCCTGACCGAAGCAAACGCCGGTTCGGATGCCTCGGGCATCCAGACAACCGCGGTGCTGGACGGCGATGAATGGGTGTTGAACGGCACAAAACAGTGGATAACCAATGGTGGTGAAGCCCAGGTTTATTCTATCGTGGCGATTACCGACCGTAGCCGGGGGCCTCGCGGGGCGTCCCTGTTTGTGGTGGAAGAGGGCGACCCGGGATTTAGCTGCGGCCCCAAAGAAAAGAAGATGGGAATCAGGGCGTCGTCCACAACCGAGCTGATCTTCAAGGACTGCCGAATCCCCAAAGACCGGATCATCGGCCGTGAAGGGACAGGTTTTATAACCGTGATGAAAACCCTGGATCTTTCAAGACCAGGTATTGCGGCACTGGGCGTGGGCCTTGCCCAGGGTGCTCTCGATGAGGCCGTCAAATATGCCAAGCAGCGTCAGCAGTTCGGCAAGCCGATCATCGCCTTTCAGGCGGTGCAGCATATGCTCGCCGATATGGCGATCGGCATTGAATCGGCCCGTGCGCTGGTGTATGCATCCGCCAAACATATCCAGGCGCATGCCAAGGATATGTCCAAGGCATCGTCGATGTGCAAAGTCTACGCCACCGATATCGCTATGAAAGTGACTACCGATGCGGTCCAGGTGATGGGCGGCTATGGCTATATGTGTGAGTATCCCGCAGAAAAAATGATGAGGGATGCCAAAATTCTCCAGATCTATGAGGGCACAAACCAGATCCAGAGAAATGTCATTGGCCAGGAATTGAACAAAGAATATTCTTAATGACCACCACGATCAACAGCAGGTAGTTGAAGAATGAAAATTATTGTTTGTATGAAACAGGTGCCGGATGCCAAAGATGTACGGCTTGATCCGGTCACCAATACCCTGGCAAGAGAGGGTGTGCAATCGATCATGAACCCGTATGATCAGCACGCGCTGGAAGAGGCGGTTCGTCTCAGGGAAGCCCATGGCGGAGAAGTCGTCGCCATCACCATGGGCCCTCCCCAGGCGGAAGAGATGCTGCGCCAGGCGATCAGCTGTGGTGCCGACAGCGCGGTGCTCATCTCCGATCGAGCTTTTGCCGGCGCCGATACCTGGGCGACTGCCTACACCCTTGAGCATGCCTTGAAGAAAATCGGCGATTTCGATCTCATCCTCTGCGGCAAGCAGGCTATTGACGGTGATACCGCCCAGGTTGGCCCGGGACTTGCCACCCGGCTTGGCATACCTTATTTGACCTGTGTGCAGAAGATCCGTGAGGCAACGGCTTCAGGCCTTTTGGCCGAGCGCATGATGGATGACGGATACGATCTGGTGGCTCTTGAATATCCGGCGCTGCTTACAGTCGTCAAAGATATCAATGAACCGCGGGTGCCTTCGATCAAGGGAAAAATGAAGGCGAAAAAGGCGGAAATTGTGCGGCTGAGTGCCGCCGATATAGAGGCCGATCCGGCCTGCATCGGTCTGCCCGGATCGCCTACCAAGGTTGTCAGCGTTTTTCCGCCACCGGCCAGGGGAAAAAGATCGGTTCTGCAGGGTACTCTTGACGAAAAGATAGAGCAGCTGGTCGATAAGCTTATCCCGTATCTGTAAGAAAGCGGAGAATTTGAAATATGTTGAAAGTAAATAAAGAGCTCTGCATCGGCTGCGGGATATGCGAGGACAGCTGTCCATTTGGGGCTATACAGGTTGAAGGCGGCCTCGCAGTGGTTGGAGAAAGCTGCACCCTCTGCGGCGCCTGCGTCGAAAGCTGCGATGTTCAGGCACTGACCCTTGAAATAGCTGAAAAGAGAGTGCAGGAAGACTTGACGACCTGGGCTGGAGTCTGGGTGTTCTGTGAATACCGGCAGGGCGAGCTTGCCTCCGTCTCCCTTGAGCTTTTAGGGATCGGTCGAATACTTGCCGATCAGCTGGGGGTAAAACTCGGGGCCGTTTTGCTCGGTTACGGGCTCGGGCAAACCGGTTCGCTCCTCATCGGCCATGGTGCCGACAGTGTTTACCAGGTGGATGATGAGGCTTTGCAGGATTTCAGGGATGACTGTTATTCGGCGGTCACCACCTCTCTCATTCGTGAGTATCGCCCGGAAATAGTACTTGCCGGGGCTACCGCTATCGGCCGTTCCTTTATCCCGGGGGTGGCGACCGCTCTGAACACCGGCCTGACGGCAGACTGCACCAGGCTTGAAATTCGCGTGGAAGACGGCGCATTGCTGCAGACCCGTCCGGCCTTTGGCGGCAATATCATGGCAACGATCGTCTGTGAATCATCCAGGCCTCAGATGGCGACGGTTCGGCCGAAGGTTATGAAGGCCCTGGAGTTCGATGCAGGCCGAAAGGGTGAGATTATCATGATTCATCCTCCGGCCGGCCTTTTGCAGAGCCGGATTAAGGTCCTTGAATCGGTGGTCGGAGAGGCGGCCAAGGTCAATATTCAGGATGCCGACATCCTGGTTTCGGGCGGCAGGGGGCTTGAGACTGCGAAGGGCTTTGAATTGCTGAGGAAATTGGCCGAGGTACTGGGTGCAAAGGTTTCCGCTTCGCGGGCAGTGGTCGACGCGGGCTGGATTCCCTATCCACATCAGGTGGGACAAACCGGTAAAACGGTAGCGCCGAAGTTGTACATCGCCTGCGGTATTTCCGGCGCCATTCAGCATGTCGCCGGGATGCAGTCGGCCGAAACTATCGTTGCCATCAACAGGGATGAGCATGCATCGATTTTTAACGTTGCAGATTATGGCATAGTCGGTGATCTCTATGAAATCATTCCCAAGTTGATCGCCAAGATTGAGGAGCGTCGCTAGACATGAGCCTTACAGGGAAAGTAGCCGTAGTGACCGGGGGGAGCCGTGGAATCGGCCGGGCTATCTGTATTCGCCTGGCTTCCATGGGGGCTCTGGTTTACATTAATTATGTCAGCCGGTCCGCCTCGGCCGAAGAAACCCAGGCGATCATCCGGGCGGCCGGCGGAAGAGCCGAGCTCATCGGTTTCGATGTAGCTGACTCCGCCGCAGTGCAGAGTGCTTTTAAGAAGGTGGTTGGTGAGGCGCATTCCGTCGATATTCTGGTGAATAATGCCGGGATAACCAAAGACGGTCTGATGGCCAGGATGAAGGAAAGCGACTGGGATGCCGTGCTCGACACCAATCTGAAAGGGGCTTTTTTATGCGCCAAGGCGGCTTCCCGGGAAATGATGAAACAAAAGTGGGGCCGCATTGTCAATATCTCATCGGTCTCAGGCTTTGCCGGTAATCCCGGCCAAGTCAATTACTCAGCTGCGAAGGCGGGATTGACCGGCCTCACCAAAGCCATGGCCAGGGAATATGCTTCCCGGAATATTACGGTCAATGGGATTGCCCCGGGATATATTGAGACGGAAATGACCGGCCAGCTTTCAGAAGAGGTTCGGGGGCAGATCAAAAAAGAAATTCCCCTTGCCGTTTTCGGCAGGGTTGAGGATGTTGCCGGAGCAGTAGCATATCTTGTTTCCGAAGATGGGCAATATGTTACCGGACAGACTCTTCATGTGAATGGCGGGATGTATATGTAACGGAACGATCGTATGTATGTGTGTTGTTGATAAGAAAAATCATTGAGGAACATGGTTTAAAGAACCATGTCTAATTTCAAGTAAGGGAGAATGACAATGGCAATCGAACAAGAAATGATAGATATAATAGTCGAGCAACTGAGCGTTGAAAGAGAAAAAGTTGTTCCCAATGCATCCTTTGTCGATGATCTCGGCGCCGATTCACTCGATCTCGTCGAACTGATTATGGCCATGGAAGAAGGATTCGACATTGAGATCCCCGATGAGGACGCGGAAGGGATTACCACTGTTCAAGATGCTATCGACTACGTCAAGAAAAAGAAATAGAAACAGCGTTATTCATTGCCTATATATTGCCTCTATATATTGCCTCTATATATTGGCTCTATATATTGGCTACAGCAGCAATTCTTATATGCCCCCCGTTTACACTGTGAAACAGGAATAATAAACGA
>CAYTVF010000007.1:0-11889 GCA_964441345.1 uncultured Desulfopila sp.
ACGCTGTATTTTGTGAACTGTAATTAGTAGACCCGGATCAAGAGTTCTGAATCTGAAGAATGCGCCGTTAGCGGCGAATATTTGGGAGTGATGCTGTCGATGGTGAAATCGACACCCAGATGGTCGCCGCCGGCATGATGTACAAGATCGGAATCGAGTTGCAGGTGGACAAAGTCGGTGGAAGATGTATCGGCTTCGCCTATGCCGGGGCCGTTTAGGCCGAATCCGGTGGCATGAATTTGGCCTTCATATTCTTTGTTAACATATTTTACTCCTGTCTGGGCAAGATAGTCTCCCAGGGAATGGCCGGTCATATGGATAGCTGATACTTCTTCTCCGCGTATTTGCAGTTCTGCTTTTACCGCATCGACAAAAGCCCTCGCGGAATCTGCCTGCCCTGGTTCAATACCGAATGCCAATTGAAAATCGGCCCAGAGATCTTTAATGGATGTAGGTTCAGTGCCGCGATTGGCGATGACGATTTCACCGCTGGGTGAGCGAAAGGCGTCGGCTGAAAAGCCGTTGGCTGCGGCGTCTTTGCGAAGAACAGGATCATCCAACAACTTATCAGACCGGCCTATATGCTGCCATCCCTGTTTTTCCATTACCTGCCATTGTGGATCATTGGCAAGATCTTCAGCATATGATACACGGGCTAAATCAATATCCTCTCGAATGGTTGTCATGGCATTTTCTCCTGCACCTTAGCTTTCTCGGTCTTATTTTCCGGCGGAAACCTGAATTCGAAGAGAAGGATGGTGTCCTTCTTACCAAAGGCCAAGGTTTTTTCATCCGGACTGAGTTCAGCGGTAAACACGTAGGGGTCACGAGGTATCGAAAACGTATCAAGTTCTTTTCCCGTTAAAAGATCCCAAATTATTATCTCGCGCTTGATTGCAGTTACTCCCAAAATATGTTTTTCATCCAAAAAATGAAGCCTTATAGGTGTGCTGGTCAGTGGGATAATATCCCGAATAAATTTACCGGTTTGGGTTTCCCAAAGCTTGAGCGGTTCTAAATAGGCTGGGTCAATACGATCAGGACTACCGCTAATTTTCAAGGTTTTTTCGTCAGAAGCATAAGGGCCTGTTACTAAAAATTTGCTATCCGGCGAAAACGCGATAGACTTAACCGTCCCGTGATGTGCCTCCTTGTTATCCCACAACAGCTCCATTTCCGGATACTTCCACATGCGAAGATGAAATTTGACATCGTCCCAAGTTTTTTTATGGGTTTTATAACCCTCAGCCATGTACCGACCATCATTGCTGAATGCGATCGTGTCAGGACCGTCCATGGATTGACGGAAGTCTTGTCGTTCCATGCTGGGTACTTCATAAAAGAAAAGCTTCGGGTTTTTGTTTCTCGCGCCTCCACTCTCATAACTGTAAACCCGACCATCCGGCGCAGGGAAGAGGTATCTGAAGACGTTAAATCTCGGGGGTTCATCCACCGACCGGGAATCGTCCAATAACCGATAATTGTCGGCAACCGTCCAGAGGGCATAACCGCCGGCTTTTCTACCGCGCTCATTCAAAGCTCCCTTGGTGGAATCTCGGCAGATCAAGTACTTACCATCATGGCTATACGTCAGTTGTGTAAGAAAGCTTTTCTCCTTTTTATCAAGTTTTTTCACAAGCTTTTTTTCTTGTATATCCCACACATAAATATACTTGGTTTCCGTGCCCGTCACGGCAATATGCCTGCTGTCCGGATGCCAACGTATTACATCGGTTCCTTCGCCCCGTTCATTATGGATTGTCCCTATCTGCTGAATAATGTTGCTCCCTCCGACTCTGGTCATCTCGCTACATCCTCCAATGCTGATAATGAAAAGCAGAACTGTAAACCAATTTATCCCTTTGACTGGTACGTGTAGTTGTCTGGATTTATTTCGCCGCATGGTCCCCCTCCAATTCGCCTTTTCGTTGTATTGTCTGCAAATATTCCTTTTCAACGGCGGCCTTTTCCGCTTCGGAAAGCTTTTCATACCTCGCAATCCATCCGATAACATCCTGATATTCCGGATTGCTCATCAAGTTATACTGTCTCTTCATTGTCTCGCTGTACGCTTTCTGCAGTTCTTTTGCCTCGCGATCGCAACTGAAATAGGCGGCGTTGCGGTGTGAATATCCTGGGTGATAGGTGCTCTTCGATTCCGGCACGACTTGCCAATCCAGCATTGACGCGAGAACTTCAGCGTATACTTGCGGCTGACTTTCGATTGGCGATGCATCCCGAACAGAGGAAAAAATGAAGGCACCCATAAAAACTCCAGGCGACCGAAATCCTTTTTCCGTTGCCTGGTAGCACTCTTTTTCATAAAACCAGCGGTATCGGGCCTTGAGCATTGATTCTACCATCCTCTTCAGATCACCAGCCTGTTTATGTACCGCAAACTGCTGGGCATAATCCAACGCCGAAAGATTATCGTTTGTGTTTTTCCCGGTGGGAGCTACCGAGCAGCCAAGGATGCTAGTAAAGAGGAGGTATGCAATGAATATCCATAATAATTTCAGTGCAATTGCCGGTATTCCCAGATTATGGTTCGCGATGTTTGGGGACATATGGTTTTGTAAAATTGTAATTTTTGGCCCGATAGGATTTGAGAAGTGTCGGCTATTTAATAAAGGGTTTAACAATAACCGACTGATCTCACATTTTTCTCACATCGGCCTCTGTCTGTCCATCAATGCCGGAACCTTCCGCCGCGTTCCGCTGCATGCTGCTGTAGGGCGGCAGTTCTCTTGCGGTGATCCCGCCGGTTTTAAGATCGGGGGCGATGAGGCGAATGACCTGATCCGGAAATTCATTTTTTTGAATATCCGCGAGCATATTTTCCACACCGCCGAAAGGAGCGACAATATCGATGATCCACAGCCGGTCTCCACATTTCCAGTCCTCCGGCCGCAGTTTTCCGCCGTTTTGGAAAAGTCGTTTTTCTGCCGCCTCGTCCAGAAACGCCCAACTTATAAAAGATATAGGATACTCTTTTTTCATGTAGAGTTTGCACTGCCCACTTACCAGCGGCGGCAACAGCAACCATTCCAGATCGCTGATGAACTGATAACGGCGGTGCGATGACTGCATATAGAGCATGATGACCGGCCCCATTGCCGGCAGACGTTGCAGAACCTTGAGTGACTGGGCGTGAATGTGTTCTTTTAAGGCGGCATTTTCCTCCGCCTCGCTGGTTTTCATCATGGGGCTCTCTTTCTGCTGCTGCTCTTGCTTTTTTGTCATGGTCATTTCCTCTATCTATATGAAGCGATGTCGAATGAAAGTAACGACAGGGATCAGCCGCACCTCCCAAGGTAAGATGTCAGCTGGACCCACTTGCTGGACAATAATTGCCAAAAACCTATTGCCACTCCCCTTGAATTGACGAAAGGTCGACAGATGACTTGTCGAGAATTTTTATGGCACTGCCTGAACCATGCGGTGCAAACCAAGAAAACCCGGAAGGTTGATTCCATGTTTTATAGTCAACAACAGCATCTGCGCCTATGGCTCTGGCTCTTTCTGCTAAAGAGAATGCGACTTTTTTACTGGACCCGTACCAGACCTTGCCCACCTCAATTTTCTCCAGCACTTCGAATTTTGCTGATTCCGGAAGAGCCTGAGGTGTCAGCAGCACTTTATTTGAGTGCGCCGGATACCTGTTTTTCGAGACAGCCGTGACATCTGCCGTGTTCTTTGCGATAAACGGGCTGTGAGCTGAACAGCCTGCGAGAAGAAGAATCCCTGCTAAGATTATTGCCTTTTTCATTTTCATTTCTCCTATGTTCCACAATATTTTTAGACAGCTTGAAAATTCATTTGATGCATACAATGCACCCATGAAAAAAATACGTATCGCCTTCAATGCAAATGCCGGGCAGGTGCGATCAATTGACAATTGCCTCCTGACACTCAGGAGAATTGATCAGTTCAACGAGTATTGCTCCCAGTTTGGCAGTAATTGCTTTTTGCGCCTGTCCGCTTGAGATGGCGCCTGTGTAATTTCGCTTAAGCCCTTCTTCAGTGCCAATACTTTCCTTCTCGGCGAGGAGCGTTTCCAAGTTACCCGATCCCCGGAAATTGGTTTTGAGTTGCGATTTTGTCAGGTCATATTTGGTGACACAACCACCTGTAACAACAATCGCGAAAAACATGACCAATACATTTAAAAAACATCTCTTCATATCTCAGTTCCTTTTCTTAAGTTACAGGCAAACCGTCTCAACACCCACCACCTGCCGAAATTTTTCGAGCAAAATCATGTAGTCATATCTGGAGGTTTTATATTGTCGCTGCGACCGGTAATAGTCCTGCTGGGCATTGAGCACATCAAGCAATACTTTCGCTCCTTCATCATAGGCGGCCTGGGTTGACTCCAGGGCTTTTTCGTTTGCCGTGACGGCCTGCTGATAGGCAGCAATCAGCTCCCGGGTTTGCCGGATACTCTCCCAAAGCGAACGTACCGACCGATTCATTGCCCGCTTGGCAGCGGTGGCGCGTGCCTCGGCAGCCTTGACTCTTTTGCCGGCAGCAATGGCGGCGGCAGTGTCCCGGCCTCCTGACAATATTTTGGCCTCAAGGCGTAGACCAACATCCAGCTCGCTCCGCTCTTCGCCATAACCGAAGAGACCATTGTCTGGATACCGCTCATTGTAGTCGGCAAAAAGAACCAGGGTTGGCAAAAATCGACTCTGCATTCCCCGGTACTCGAGCTGTGCAGTTTTTAGCTGTAATTCTTTGATATTGATATCGATATTAGCAGCACCGGAGATCTCAAGCCAAGTGGCAAGATCTTTAGGGACATCGGGTAACACCATATCCGGCTGAAGATCCTCAAGTTCGCAAGTGATCTCCTGATCAATAACTTCTTCCAAAGCTTTCTTGGCATTATCAAGATCGGTTTTTCTGGCAATCTCTGCCGCCAGCGACAGGCGGTAACGGGCCTCTGTATCGTACTTGTTGGTAATAGTACCGAAGCCAAGCTCCAGTTTATCTTCTGCATTCAGGAGTTGTTTCTGCAAAGCCGCGCTTTCCTCCCGAGCCAGCCGGTGCGCTTCCTGCGCCGAAAGTATTGCGTAATATCTTTCGTGCACCTTGATGAGGAGATCCTCGCGTGCCTTCTTTTTCAAAAGCTCGGCGATATCCATCTCGGCCATACCCTGCAGGGCCTTGCTGCCTTTTTCCAAATCGACTACAGGTTGTTCTAAACCTACTTTTATTTCACCTTCGTTGAATTTGGCCAACCGATCTTCCATCTTTGCACTGTCTTCAGGCTGAAAGCTGTCGCGGCTTCGCATAGAGGCTCCGGATGCAGTGAGGGTCGGGCCATAGCCGGCAACAGACTGCCAACCGTCGACATTTCTCGCTTCAGCGGCAAAGGTGTCGGCCCGTAGCTGGGCATCGCGTTTGAGGGCGAGTTGAATGATCTCGGGAAGGTTTATGGTTGCTAAAACAACGGTGGGATATCCGGCCAAAGTGACGAATACGCTCAGACAACATGCATATTTGATTAAGAGAGATTTCATCATATCATACAGTTAACACGTATTATTTGATTAAAATGCGAATAGTCCAGTGACTGGGCATGGATGTGTTCTTTTACGGCGGCATTCTCCGCCGCCTCGCCGGTTTTCATCGCTGGACGCCCATCGTTTTGTTTCTCGGTGTTTGTCGTCATGTTCATATCTCCCGTAAGCTTTGATCTTTGTAGCGTAAAATTGGCCCGATAAAATATTCAATCACCCTTCTCTGTCCTACCTTGACGTCGGCAGTCACCGTCATGCCCGGTGCAATGACTCCCTGACGCCCATTAATTATGTTGGGAAGCTGGTAGCCGTGTACCGATACCCGTATCGGGTAATTCGGCCCCATGTCCTTGTCGATGACCGCATCCCTGGCAACCCACTCGATGCTCCCCTGCAAATCGCCATATTGAGTAAACGGATAGGCGGCAACCTTCACCGACACATCCTGCCGCTCAGTAATGAAGCCGATATCCTTGTTCAACACCTTGGCTTCTATCTCCAGGCCGCCGTCTGTCGGGACAATTACCATGAGTGGCTGGGCGGCGGTCACTACTCCGCCGATGGTATGAATCGCCAACTGCTGTACTATGCCATCGGCCGGGGCCTTGAGTTCAAAATGGGTCTGTTTATTCTCGGCCTTAGCCAGCTGATGGCCAAGACTTTCCTGGCTGTTTCTCGCTTCGGTCAAACCATTCAGCAGATCGCGACGGTACTCCGTTGCAACCAGCCCCTTTTCTTCTTTCGACCGCAACAGCCGGGCATCGGCCTCCTGCAAACGACTCCCCGCGGCCAGGAGATTGTGCTGCGCATCGCTTATTTCTATCTGCGCCTGCAACAGCTCGGTATTTGAGATGAGTTTGCGTTCCGCGAGGATTCTTTTTTTATCATACAGCTCTTGGGATAACGGCAACGACTCGGTCAATCGCCTGAGGTCTGCCTCGATTGACTCGCGTTCTGCCTGACAGCGTTCTATGTCGGTCTCCAGGGCGGCCTGGCGCTCCTTATAGGCAGCGATGGATTGTTCTAGCAACCGACTCTGCAGCAGAACCGCCTGTTTATCGAATTCCGGTGCGGGCGCGAAGAGTGCTGCATTATTCTGCAACTCGGCCTCAAGACGAAGAATCGTCAGTTCGGCCTTGGCGAGGTCTTGCCGCAGGGTGTTGATATCCACGACGCTATCGGTATTGTCAATCGATACCAGGGGATCCCCCTTTTTCACCATCTGCCCATCGCGGACAGAGATGGCGGTAATCATCCCCTGCTCCAAGGGTTGCACGACCTTGACCTTACCCTTGGGAATAACTACCCCCATGGCACCGACGACGATATCCATCTTCGCCAATGAGGCCCAGCCGATGACAAAGGCGGCAAAAACCACAATAAAAATCAGCATCACCCGGGAGAAGGGGGCAGGCGGTCGATCCAGTACTTCCAGGCTGGCCGGCATGAACTCGGCCTCACGGCGTATCTCGTTGTACTTCCGGTATTTTACAACCGCCTTGACAAGGGGTGTTCGGTGCAGCAGCGAACCCTTTTCGGCTGGAGATGCAAGGAGTTGAGCATCACGGCTGTTGGTATCAGACATAGAGTCCCTCCTGGATGTTGTGGAGAGTCGCATAGCGTCCGCCTGATGCCAGCAGATTCTCCGGGCTGTTGTTTTCGACCACCATTCCTTTTTCGAGGGTGATAATGCGATCGGCCTGGCGCACGGTAGAAAGCCGGTGGGCAATGATAAATACCGTACGTCCTTGACAAATCTCCTTCATGTTCCGCTGTATTACCAGTTCCGATTCATAATCGAGAGCGCTTGTCGCCTCATCGAAAATGATCATTCGCGGATTGGTCGCCAGCGCCCGGGCTATGGCCAGCCGCTGACGCTGGCCGGTGGAGAGCTGAATCCCCCGCTCCCCAACCGGTGTGTCATAGCCGTGCGGCAGTTCCATAATGAACGGGTGCGCCCCGGCAAGTTTAGCTGCCGCAATAACCGCTTCAATCTCAAGTTCCGGGATATTGAGAGTAATATTATCGCGGATGGAGGAATTAAAGAGCACGCCGTCTTGAACGACGACACCAATCTGTCGACGCAACCAGGAAGCGTCCACCTTGGACAAATCGACGCCATCGACAAGCACCCTCCCCCGCTCAGGCACATAGAGGCGTTGCAGCAATTTGGCGAGAGTGGTCTTGCCCGAACCGGTGCTTCCGACAATGCCAATCACCTCACCGGCTGCAACCGTAAAAGAGACATCTCTCAGTACCGGTGCCCCATCCGGCTGATACCTGAAGGTGACACGGTCAAACTCCACATTGCCGGCAATTGCCGGCAGGGTTACGCGGTTCGGGTCAAAGCCGGGCTCGCCCGGGCAATTAAAAATATCGCCGATTCTGGCGATCGAGATTTTCGTTTGCTGAAACTCGTTCCATATTTGCGAAAGGCGCAGAATCGGGGCAATCGCTCGCGCTGAGAGCATATTAAAAGCAATCAGCTGACCAACGGTCAGGTTTCCGGCCAAAACCTCTTTGGCCCCGAACCAGAGCAGCAACACCGACAGCATCTTACTGATAAGAGAGGTGCTCTGGCTGATCAGATTAGCTAGGTGACCGCCGCGGAACCCGGTTTTCACATGGTTGGCAAGCTTTTTCTCCCATTTTTCCTGGATTCTCGGTTCGGCGGCGACGGCTTTAATTGTTTCTATGCCGTTAATCGTTTCGACAAGGAACGACTGATTTCCGGCATTGCTTGTATACTTATCCTCAAGCTTGTCATGCAAAAACGGTGTGATGAAAAAAGAGGCACAAAAGAGAAAGGGCAAAGCCACCAGAACAATCACGCTGAGAAACGGGCTGAACAGGAACATCACGGCGAGAAACACGACGAGAAAAAACAGGTCGAGAAAAAGCATAATGCCGGATCCGGTAATAAACTGCCGCACCGTCTCCAGTTCGCGCATTCTCGCTATGGTATCCCCGACCTGACGATTCTCGAAATAGCTGAGTGGAAGGGTCATGAGATGTTTGAACAACTGAACACCGAGCATAAGATCTATCCTGTTTGCGGTATGCGAGAGCAGATAGGCGCGCAAGGCGCCCAGCATGATTTCGAAAAATGACACCACGATCAGCGCAAAAACCAGGACATCGAGAGTCGAAAGACTGTTATTATTCAGAACTTTGTCGATCACGATCATGAAAACAAGGGGAGAGAGCAGGGCAAAAACCTGAACAAACATCGACGCCAGGAGGCAATCCCGTAGAATGTTGCGGTATTTAGCGGCAGCACGGATAAACCACATCATGCCGAATTCTTTCCGAATTCCATCCTTTTCATGATGTTTTTTCAGCAGCAGAAGTTTTCCGCTCAGCTGGGGCTGCAAGGTGGCCAGTTGCACCCAAGTTGCCCGCTCTTCAGCCAACCTCTGGACAAGCACGGCCTTGTCCTCCCTGCTCTGCTTTGCAAGAACGATAAACTCACCGGACTGCAGTTCCGCGACAACAGGGTAGAAGGCTGTATGCAGTTCGGCGATATCCTTTTCCGCCACAGTGACATTCATACCGATTTTCTTGAAAACCCGGGCAAGCTCCAGAGGTGCCAGGGCGGTTTCTGTGGTACTGAAATTGTGTTTTATCTGTTCCATGCCGATTGGCGTGCCATTCAATTTCGAAATAATGGCCACACAAAACAAACCACTCTGTAAGTTAGGCGCGTGTTGAGTCATAATTGTCTCTATGAGTATAATGTTGTTAGATTGGCGAACCACGTTGCCGTGGCTGCCGGGACCGAAAGAATAGTTTTTCTTCATTTATTGAAAAACTTACCCCAATAAACGAGACTGATTTCTAACGATATGTCGCCTGCTTTGGCGGAAACCTTTCGTTGAGATACTGCAGTTGATATTCATACCAGCCCAACAATTGTCTTTTCAGCTCATTAACTCTCTGGGGCGGCAGTTTGCCGATAACGTTTTTTTCCTCTTCAGGATCACGGCCTAAATCAAAGAGAGTGACTTTGTCATATTTTGGACGATAGATGAATTTGTACTCATCAAATATCACGCCCAGCTTAAAATCATGATAGACATTACTGAAATACAGATCGCTCTTTTCCTTACGAAAAAAGATGTTTTCCGATTGTCCGATATCATTTTGCAAACCCAGGAGAAACAAGAGGGTCGACGGGATGTCTTTTACTTGGAAACGAGTCGAGATATCCTTTCTCGCAGGTAAAATCTTTTCATTAAAAATAAGAAAGGGTATGCGCAAAGAATGGTCATACAAATAATTTCCATGCCCCCAATCCATCTTGTCACCGACAGCTTCTCCGTGGTCGCCCAATACGATAAGGAGCGTTTTTTCCAATAGGTTTTGGTTGCGTAGGCCATCAACGAGCTTTTTAAGTGCGAGATCGACACTGAAGAGACAGTTGTCGTAGCAGTCGATTGTGTTTCTCTGGCCAAACGGCACTTCCGGTGCCAGGTAAGGCATATGTGCAGCGGATGTCCAGAGAAGTGCGACATAGGGAGTTTGCTGTTGTGCGGACCAGTTGAGAAAATCATCGACAAGTTTTCGATCATCACCGTTTCTATTAGAGTTCGCTACTGCATCCACGTGCTGTCGATCTATCGCTCGGGAAATTCGCTTGGAAGTCAAATGTTCTATAAATGGACGGAAATCATCTCCACCAAAATCGATTTGATTTACGCCAAAATAGAGCTCATATTGTCTGTCAAGTAAGCGCTTCAAAAAATTATCGGCATTCGCTACGGTATGAGAACGCCAGGTCAAGGCCCTTAGCCGCGGATCCGGTGCAACACCGAGGGTGAGCGCTGCCAGCGTCTTGCAACTCCGCGGTTGATGTGCGTAGGCGTTGTGAAAAACAATGCTGTTTTGAGCGATCCGGCTCAGGGTAGGCATCGTATCCCGATCATAGCCATACAGGCCAACATTCTTTTTTCTCACTGACTCAAGAACAAAGAACACAACATTCATATCTTTGGCGACGCCTTCGAGTGACTTGTATTCACTGTTTGTTTGTGAATACTCCCGCTTATAATGGAACGTATCGGCAACGTCGTTTTTAAAAAGCTGCTCTGGGATTCCATCTGTATTGTCATCCACTTTTGCCGTCAGCAAAAGAAGGGGAGAAGAGGAAATTGGCGATAAATATGCCGGATTTTCAAGGAAAAAAAATGAAGAAAGAGCAAACGGAACCAATAGCATAATCAAGAGAAGATAGAACTTTCGAATGGAAATACGGTTTGATTTTTTAAGAAGAAAACAAATCAAATAGAGCAAAAAAATATCCACCAGGAAAAACAGAACAGTTTGCCAACGAAACAGCAATTCTACGAATTCTGCGCGCACTCCGGCTTGTTTCATTGCTAAAAGATGGTGCGATTCCACAAATGCTCCCCATTCAAAATAGATAAAACCGGAAAGGATATTGAAAAACGAATACCCTATAAGCAGAAATACAATCGCGATCATTATGAGTGTCACTGCTCGACTGAAAATGGCGGAAGTATTTTTTCCGTAAAAAAAGGACAATACTGACGCCGTTAACGCTGCAGAAAGCAGCAGCTTAGAGTCGGGCAGATATGATATTACGAGGTCTTTAATTGTTACAATTTCGTGAAACGATAATCCTGCGACAATAAAGACAAATGTTTTTACGGTAATAATGGAAAAAAAGGCAATGAACAGCGCACAGCAGACGAGGCGAGCTAAATACTTTTCAGATGCTCTTTCAGAAAACCCATTTGCAGAAAAACCATACCCGGGGATGATGGTACACCATCCGGGAATTCCGAAAAAAATGATGCGCATGCTGCTGATGACAGAAAAAATAATCAATGGGTTAGTTAAACTCCGTATGCTTATTCGCAACTTACCTGTCTCGACGACAATTCCTTCAGAAAAATAGATATAGAGGAGCAACAGAAGGAGGGCGATAATCAAAAAATCACAAAGGTAAAATGCTGACGATTTTACTTTCAATATTGCAGGATGATTCATGATATTACGGAGAAGATGAGTAAATCCATCGGGATCTCGACGGACGGAATATGTTTACCAACTGTACGAGGCAATCGCGTGGTTGGTTTGGCTCTCAGGCGTTAGAGCAAATAGTATGCCACGCATAAAAATCTTTATTGAAAGCAGGCAGATGGCGAAAAAAGGAAAGAGAATCCCAGCTCAGGATAATACAAGGAGACACCACATCGCAGGATCGGGATGGCCTCTGAGATGCGCAAATCCGCATCAAATGGACGTTACAGCAAAGGTAACTATTCATTTTATTTCAATAGTATGCACTTTGCCTGATTGGTTTTAGCCTCCCCTCCCTTGACGGGAGGGGATTGAGGGG
>CAYTVF010000007.1:11940-23293 GCA_964441345.1 uncultured Desulfopila sp.
CTAACCCCCTCCCGCAAGGGGAGGGGGAACTTTGTCCATAGATCTGAATGGATACCAGCAGAGAACGATCATGACGGGAAGAAGTCTTGCAATGATGGCAGACATTATGATAACGCCCGGCAACGCCTAACCAATCCATCCCCATCCTATCTGGATGAGTACGGAAAAACCGTACTGAGTACGATAATTCAGGACTTGAGTACGGTTTATTCGGACTCGATCGTAATAATTCTTATTTCCGACATACCTACCTTACAGTTTTACCCGGCGGCGTCTGATCGATGATCACCTGATCCTTATCCAACCCATACTGGGGATGGTAGTGGCCATAGGGCAGGGCCGCTATTGCCCGTTGCTTGGCAACATGGGCGTATTTGACATAATCGGCGGCGGCCGAATTGGCAGCGGTCATTGCTACCTGGATGAGGAGTCCGGCAAGGCCTCCCCCGCTGTTATTTCGTCCGCTCAAATCGACAACCACCGTGTCGTTATAACTCCAGAGGGTCTCCGAAGCATGAGTGGACTTGATTTCACAGTCGATTGAGACGGTGAGGGAAGAACTGATAACAATGTACTGAAGATCCCACTTTTTAACGGTGGTGAAAAGAACCGCATCTGCACCGAAAAATTCCTGAAGAACCAGAAGAACCGCAGGTTATGGATTCGGTATCTGAATTTCTTTGGCGGCGCCATCAGTTACGAATATCTGCCGCCTGACTATCGTCCGGCCATTATGTTTGACCTCGACCAGATGCTCTCCCGGCTGAATCCGGTAGCGGTCGTTGATCGTGACCCTGTCTCCCAAGCCGAAGGGCACGTTATCAACCAGGACTTCGACCTGTCTGGTATGGCCGGTGAAATAGAGGTAGGCCCTTTGATCGCTGTTTTCGACCCCTTCTTTACAGCCACACGCCGTGATCGCGCATGCAAGCAAGACGCCCGCAAGTCCTGCGGATAGTTTTTTCATGTTTTCCCCTTACTGGAGTGGTTGGATTGAGAGATATTTCATAGGTATTGTACGTGGTTTTGTACCTAAAAAATTCATTTCTTGTTCCCATCACCCCCGGCCGGTTTTTCCTTGTTGCTGTCGTAGGGCGGCAGTTCTCTTGCGGTAATGCCGCCGGTCGTGGGATCGGGGGCGATCAACCGCACGACCCGGCCGGGAAACTCATTTTTCTGGATATCCCGGAGCATGTTTTCAACCCCGCCGAAGGGGGCGACAATATCGACAATCCACAGCCGGTCGCCGCATTTCCAGTCCTCCGGCCGCAGTTTGCCGCCATTCTGGAACAGCCGCTTTTCGGCCGCTTCATCCAAAAAGGCCCAGCTGATGAACGAGATCGGATACTCTTTCTTCATGTAAAGCTTGCACTGGCCCGAAACCAGCGGCGGCAGCAGCAGCCATTCCAGATCGCCGATAAACTGGTAGCGCCGGTGCGACGACTGCATATAGAGCATGATGACCGGCCCCATTGCCGGCAGACGCTGCAGCACCTTGAGCGACTGGGCGTGGATATGTTCTTTCAAAGCCTCGGTGTCATTGGCCTCGGTGGTTTTCATTGCGGCATTGTCCCGTTGCTGCTGTTTCTCTCTTGTCATCTTCAAATCTCCCGTAAGCTTTGTTCTTTGTAGCCCATTATTGGCCTGAGAAGATATTCCATCACCCTTCTTTTACCGACCTTGACGTCAGCCGTCACCGTCATTCCCGGATTTTTTTTGTTGCAGTGAATCCTATCTCCACGGTCTGACATTTTTCTTATTTTTTTTAAACATTCCGTGAACATTGCTGCTAATACTGCCAGGCAATACAGCCGACACGAGCAACACAACAGCTTTAATTTCAGCATGTTGCCTGGTTGTTTGTCGTCGATGTTTTTTTGTCGACAAAACGGAAAGATACCTCCGAACTTGCTCGAACCACCGTACCTCCTGTCGTGGCACGTTCTTTCGGTAAGTTTGAATCCAGTAGCCAAAGAACGCCGGGTTGGGTATGTATTGTATACAGGCTGGTTTATCACGAAATCTTTACATGCATTGCCGAACCCACTTGAGCAATTGCTCAACGGTTCCCTACACTTCATAAAATCTACATGGACACATCGAAACGCCGTCTGGCACTTATCGGTTTTTGCATTATCGCAATCCTGGCAGTCATCCTGATTCGATCGGCGCAGCAGAAAAGGCTCTTCAAGGAGAGCCGCACCGCGCTGTATACCATGGTTTCCATTACCGTGTTGTCGTCATCGGAGGAGAAGGCGAGAAAAGCCATCAACGAGGCGTATGAGGAACTCGAACGTCTTGGCCGGTTGCTGAACTTCTATGCCGACGACAGCGAACTCTCGCTGATCAACAAAAACGCAGGAGTGAAGCCGGTACAGGTATCAAAGGATACCCTGGAGATCATCCAGGCCGCGATCTTCGCCGGCGACGAGACCGAGGGGGGCTTTGATGTGACTGTGGGACCTATCGTCAAGCTCTGGGATTTCAACAAGAAAACGCTGCCGACCGCGGCCTTGGTCGAAGAAATATTACCCCTGGTCGGCTATAAAAATATCGTTGTCGATGGCCCGGCTTCCACGGTGTACCTGAAAAAAGCCGGGGTCCAGATCGACTTGGGCGGCATCATCAAGGGCTTTGCCGCCGACAAGGCTGTTGAAATACTGAAAAAAAATGGCATTGACGACGGCATTGTCGCCGTCGCCGGCGATATCAGGACCTTTGGCCGCCAGCCGGACGGGAAGCCTTGGCGTATCGGCATTCAGAACCCACGGCAGGAAGGCGATGACGATCAGCTGCTCGCAACCGTCGATCTTGCCACCCAGGGCATCTCCACTTCCGGCGACTATCAGCGCTTTTTTATCGAAGATGGGGTCCGTTACCACCATCTTCTCAATCCCAAGACGGGATTTCCGGAGAGGCTGTGCCGCAGCGTGACGGTCATCGCCCCGACCGCGACGATGACCGATGCCTTTGCCACCGGAATTTTCATTCTCGGCCCGGAAAAGGGTCTGGCTGCCTTGAAGAGGCTGGGAATGGATGGGGTCATAGTGGCGGACAACGGCCAGATTCTGATGACCGACACCATAAAACATGCGGTACATTTGATCCGAGCTGAGTAATAAAGAGGCCCGTTTATCGGAGCGCGGTGAGACGAGCTCCCCCCCAACTCTTCATATAAATTGGAGCTTCGATCTGTGCCGGGAATTGCGCCGCCAGTCGCCGACCATCCCGATTATTTTTCTTACCGCCCGGGATTCGGATCTCGACCGGGTCAGCGGGCTGCGCCTCGGGGCCTGGGACTATCTGACCAAAAACACCACCACCCTCGACTTTCTGCCGGTGCGGATTTCCGCACTCTTCAAGATCGTCGAGTCGCTCAGCACCAACCAGGCGACCAGCGGCGATCATATTTTTCTGGCGGGCCGGCTGAAGATCCACCTCGAACGCAAGCAGGTGTTCTGGCAGGACCGGTTGATCGATCTGACCCTCACGGAATTCTGGCTGCTCCACTCCCTTGCCAAAATTCCCGGTCATGTCAAATCCCACGATCAGCTGATGGAGGCCGCCAACGTGGTGGTCACCAACAATGCCATCACCGCCCATATCCGCCGTATTCGCGATAAATTTCGGGAAGTTGATCCGACATTCGACGCGATCCGCATCAACGGCAAGGCCGACGACTGGCAGCCGGAGCTCAAACAGGCGGCTATCTTCGGCGCCGAACACCTGCTCTTTTCGACCGCAACCTACCGCTACGAATCTTTGCACTACCAGCATCTTACCGGGGTTCGGGGAGAATACCTTTACGCTATTTTCCTGGTGACCGACGACCAGGTGATTTACCGCCGTCCCGACTCTCCGCGCCTGGATCTCTCCGACCACCTGCAGATCGGCGTGGAGGATCGGCAGGGCAAGCCGCACCAGTATCTGCTCTCCGCCGCCCAACCCGGCTGGGTCAACGGTTCCCTGATGCCCGAGGACAGCCGCATCGTAACCCCGGAACGGGAAGAGCCGCGCATCCAGGGAATGTGGGTTGAAGCGGAAGACGGCTATATCGTCGAACTCAGAATGCCGACCGAGATGGTGGGCCGCAAACTGGCCTTTGCCATCGCCGATGTGGACGACCCCATCGACCGGCAGACGACCGCTCTGGTGGGCACCGCCACCGCCGAAAATGGCGGTGAACTGGGCTAGCTGCTGTCGCCATCCCGCACCATCGAAAAAATCCTCAAGTCCCTTGACCGCCCCCACTCCAGAGTCCTGATCGTCGACACCAACCGCCGGGTCCGGGCAAGTTTCGGCAACCTGGCCGACGAGACGGAAACCAGCGTCGCCGATACATCTTCCCTGCTGACCACCGTCAGTTCTTTTACCTACCGGCTGTTAGCCCCGCTCTACCGCTTTTTCATCCACCCCTTTGCCGCCGACTTCGGTCAGCCTGTCGCCAAGTCGTCAACCCTCGATCTGGACGGCGTACAAGAAGCCCTCCAGGGAATATCGAGCGTCACCAGCTATACCGAAAATAACGGCCAGGTCGAGATAATGGCCGCCATCGCCCCCCTGCGCGAGGACAGCGAGATCCTCGGCGCAGTCGTGGTGGAACAGACCACCAACTCCATCCTCGCCTTGCGCAACAAGGTTATCGAGGAGTCGCTGACCCTTACCATTATCGCTTTCATCTTCGGCGGAGCCGGCCTCATCTTCTTTGCCTCCCGGCTCTCCTCCCGCATTCGCCGCCTGGGCAATCAGGCGGCCGCAGCGATCAGCGACAGCGGGCAAATCCGGCCGACCATCGCGCCGATCGCTGCCCGGGACGAAATCGGCGATCTGTCCCGGACGCTCACCGCCATGCTCCGCCAGCTGCAAAACCAGACGGAATACCGCGAAAAAATGGCCGACAACCTCGAGCATGAAATGCGCACCCCGCTGGCCGGCATCTCGGCCTCGCTGAAAAACATGGCGCGAGAAATGGATAATCCGCCGCCCCATATCACCGAGTATTTAAACTGGGCGCTCGAAGATGTATCCAGACTGGAAAACCTGCTCACCGCCGTGCGCGATGCGACGAGTCTGACGGAGGCCCTGGGCAGGGATTTCAAGGAGGATTTTTTACTCGATACGGCGATAGAAATGTGGCTGATCCACAGCTGGCAGCCGGCCTTTCCGACGGTGGAATTCAGATACCTGCGGCCTGCCGCGCCGATCACCCTGTACGGCGATCCCGCCCGCATCCACCAGATGCTCGACAAACTCATCGAAAACGGCGTCTCCTTTCATACGGAGACCACCCCCATCGAGATCATCCTGATGGAAAAAAACGGCGCCATCCTGGTGCAGGTCGCCAATCAGGGACCGACCATCCCGCAGGACCGGCAAAATCAGATCTTCAACTCGATGGTCTCCTTCCGCCGGCAAAAGGAGAAACAACCCCACCTGGGACTCGGACTCTATATCGTCCGTACCATTGTCGAGCATCACCATGGCACGATCAGCGCCGGCACCACCGAGGATGGCACGGGCACGGTATTCACCATCACCCTCTGAGAATGGGCGGCAGACCCCGCTAAGCTTTTTTGCCTTACCTTTTCCTTGGGCCATACCAGTAATGGCTGCCGGAAAAATACCTGAACAGATCGGTCAACACCCTCATCTGAGTCTCGACCAAGGACGTGTTTCGCTTCATCGCCTGCTGCCACAGGGCAATGGCCTGATGAAGCGAAAGTTCCTGCAGATCCCTGTTGGACAGCAGCGTTTGATAATGCTCGGACTTGTCCGCCGCGGGAGTCATCCAGGTTCCGCAGCGCTGGGGCAATTCCTTCAGCAGGAGACGGCCAAGATAGAGTTCCATCGCCTCGCCCATGGCAAATCCCGGGGAAATGTCGTGCAGAACCCCCTCCAAGGTAAAAAAGGATTTGCGAAAGAGAATGAGTTCGGCAGGAAAAACAACCCCTTCCAGCGTCATCGTTTCCAGCAGCAGAAAGGATTTCTGCAGAGGATCGCAGGCCAGATACTCTTTTGTGGCCAGGAGCATTTTTATCCGCTCGGCCAGGTAACTCCGGTTCAGCCCTTCCTTTTCGGCTGTTGCCAAGGCCAGGGAGTCGATTACCCCGGAGAGCGTCCAGCTGTCGTTTTTCATGACCCCCAGCAATAACTCCATGACATGGCCCCGCTGTTTTTTCGCCAGGTGTCCTGCCAGGGTCCAATCGAGTAAGGCCACATCGAAGATTTTCGGGTCACTGCCCGGCACAATCAGGATATTGCCGGCATGGGGATCGCCATGAAACAGCGCCAGCTCTTGCCTGGCAAAAAGCGGCACACACAGGATTGCCTCAAAAATCAGCCGGGCCAGCACCATCCGCTGGTGGCGGGTCAGCGGGACGTCGCCGATCTTCCGGCCATCGATATATTCCATCGAGGTCATGGCTCTCGTGCTGAACGGTGCCGGTTTCGGAATCCGTACCCCCGCCACTTTTTCGTAGACTCGCACGGCTTCGGCCAGATGCTCCTGCTCGGCCGACAGATCGAGCTCCCTGGCCATATCGCCGCGGATCTCCTGGAAGATACCGGTGAGCTTCATCTCTTCCAGACCGTAGCGCTCCCGGTCTTTTTCCAGAAACGCGAAGGTGCCGGCCATGACCTCCAGCTCTTCCCGCAGATCGTCTTCAACCCCGGGCTTCAGCACCTTGAAAACCCCTTGGTCCGGCCGGCCGCGGCCAGCAGTCGGACAGGAAAAAGGCAGGACGGTCGCCACGCTTGCCTCGGCAATTATCCGCGGAACAAGAACAATCTCGGGATGCGGCCCAAGGCTTGCAAGCTGCCCGCGAATGAAGCGGACCTGCACCTCCGGATCGGTACCGTAGTTACCCTGCTCCAGGCCGACAAGCCACCTTTTCAACTGCGGGTCGAGATGCGGGTTACGGGCAATAACCTGCCCCAGCTTATGCAAGGTGGGAAAATGGAGGGCGAGATTCAGCAGCCGCTCACCCGGCTCCCGGCAATCGCGCAGAAGAAATTGGCTGAGCAGCACCCTGCGCAGCCGCGGGTAAGAAATCCCCGACAGAAAAAATTCGATGCCGTCGCGAACCAGCGGGGCAAAGCGGCCAAGGCTGCCGGGGATGGCGTTTTCCGGTCTGGCAAACAGCACCAGATGGGTGGCGGCCTGCCTGCAGAAGCTCCGCTCACCCAGCAACTGCACCAGGATATCGAGCTGCCCGGCCAATTGCTCGGCGGTACCATTGCGAAATGTTTCGAAAAGAGATGTCTGGTCGAATGCATTCATGGGTTTCACTTTCCGGTTGATAAATACCCCACAATATCCCGCCACAATATCCGACCACAATATCCCTTTTCCCGCTCCACCGCAGCTACTATTCACCCCGCATTTTTTCCGGTGACAAGATGGTTTATCGCTTGACGCAGAATTGCCAGACCGTTTTTGGTCAGGATCGATTCCGGGTGAAACTGGTAGCCGGTAAAGTTTTATTCCGAATTCAGCAACTCATCCTTGAAATGGTGCCGGCATTCGTAGGCGGCATCCTTGCGGAAGGTTCCGCTGATCGGATTCATTTTGACCCGGCCCTGTTCCACCAGGAGATGGCGCTCCGGAGTCGAGCCGATAAAAAAGCGCGAGGTATCGTAGAAGAGAAACTTCCAGTAGGTGCCGTAATCCTCCCGGACCAAAGCCGAGAAATAACTGCAGGTGGAGGCAATGGTAAAGTCCTCGATCCGGCCGGTGCCGTTGCGGGGGATGACGAAATTGGCCCCCTCGCCCTCGCCGATCTCGTCGGTGACAATTTTTCTTATCATTTCTTCGTATTGCGCTTCACTTGTATCGTATGCTATTTCGCCTGCGAGGTGTAAGCGGTGGGTGGGGAGCAGATGCAGCAGGTCGTCCTTGAGGATGGTGGCCTGCTCTTCCACCACGATAGTGCGGATCTTCTCCCCCTCGTCATGGACTTCGAAGCCGCGTTCCTTGAGCTGACAAAAAGGGACGATGCTGATCGTGTCATACCGGCGCCGGTCGCCGGCCGGACCATGTTTTCTTGGAATATCTTTAAGACAATGTAAATTCGGCACATCAACCATTTCTTCTGACATCCATTGCATCTACATTGCATCTATTTCGTCGCTTCGGTATTATCCAACCATCCTGAAAGTATCATAAACTTTTGTGGTCGGATATCACTTTGAACATATTGCAGATGAGTTGGGGTAATGGTTATGCTTGATTTTTTAATAGACCTGGACCAGGATCTCCACGATGCCTTGCTGGTACAGCTTCGCAATCTATGGACACATTCATCTACTGCGCTTGAAGGCAACACCTTGACCCTCGGTGAAACAGCCTTTGTACTGGAAGAAGGCCTCACCATTTCCGGCAAGCCCTTAAAAGACCATGTAGAAGTTACGGGACACGCCCGCGCCATCGATCTGGTTTATCGTCTTACGGAAAAAGGTGTTGACCTTACGGAGCACGACCTGTTCGCTCTTCACCGGGCCGTACAGACAGAGCAGATTGTCGATGTTTACAAGCCGGTGGGTGGTTGGAAGGTTGAACCGAACTCAACTGTAATCGTCGATGGCAACAAGCAGATTATTTTTGAATACGCCAGGCCAAGAGATGTCCCAGCGCTCATGAAGGCGTGGCAGGACTTATTCGGAAAATTTAACAAGGAAATAGCTCCAGGCAAGGAGAATGCTCTGTCATTCTACGCCGAATTGCATGCAGCTTTTGTCAGAATTCACCCTTTCTGGGATGGTAATGGTCGAATGGCCAGGCTTCTTGCCAACATTCCCGTCCTCAAGGCGGGCTTGCCACCGATTATTATCCCGAAAGAACGCCGCAGGGAATATATCCAGGCCCTTTCACAATATCATCTTGCCGTGGGAACGATCGCGGCGGGGGATGAGTTGTTGCCGGCGATCGATAAGCTCGATGAATTCAAGCGATTTTGCCGGGAATCCTGGTTTGAATCCTGGCAGCTGGTGGATGAAGTCCACAAAAAACAACGGGCACGAAGGCAATAGCAAGAAGCCCCGCAAACCTGGGATTTGGTTTGCGGGGCTTTGAAACATTGGGCGGCATGCTGAAACGCTGCCGAATTTATACGACAAGCAGCTGCTTCAACAATTTATAGTCGGTCTTGCCGGTGCCAAGGACCGGGATGGCGTCAATCGCCCGCATGATCCGGATATTGTGCAACGGCGACAAACCGGAATTTTTAATCGTCATATTGGCCTCTTCCCTGGTAATCGGCAAGGTCGTGAAGAGGACGATCTCGGGCCGCTCGTCGGTCGGAGTCGCCTCCACCGCCAGGGTCGGACCGTTATCGCCGGTGGCAAAATGCGCCAGCAGCACGTTTTCAATGGCCGGCAGCGAGATCATCTCCCCGCCCAGTTTGATGAACCGTTTTTTCCGGATCGATGATCGCGTACTCCATCGACGGCATGACCTTGCCGATGGTCCCCGGCCGAACATCTTCGACCCGGTTGATACTGACCAGCGGCGAGCATTCGGTGATCCCGTAGCCCTCGCAGAGGGTGGCCGCTGGATTGATCTTCCTGAGGGCCTGATAGGTATGTTCCGGACATTTTTCCGCGCCGGTGAAGACCAGGCACAGACTCTGCAGCTGCTCCTTCGTGGCCGCCCTGATGATGCCCTAGAGAAAGGTCGGGGTGCCGATGACCGTTGACACCCGGTAGCGCTCGATCAGGCCGGCCAGGATCGTCGCCTCCGTCGGGTTGGTATGATAGACCGTCCGCAGGCCAAGACACAGGGGCAGGATAATCGTCCCCACCAGACCAAGGGAGTGAAAGGGCGGCAGCATGCCGAGCAGTCTGTGATTATCGGCAAAGGCGACAATCGAGGCAAAGTCCCGCATATTGGCAATGATGTTTGCATGGGTCAGCGGCACCGCTTTGGGGCGCGACTCCGAGCCGCTGGTGAAAAGGATTGCCGCCGTCTCCGGGATTTTTGCATGGGCAAGCGACCTCGCTCCCAGCAGGGCCTGGAGCAACGCGCCGATCTTCCTGGGGGTGGGGATGGTCGCGGCGACTTCATCGACAAAGAGCCAGCCGGTGGCAATGGCCGACAGCTCCACGCCCTGCCCCATAAGCTTGCGGTAGAGGGCGCGGGCCGTGATGATAGTGGTCACCCCGGTCAAATCCAGACCATGCTGGACGTTGCCGACACCCACCGTCCAGTTGATCATCACCGGCGTCTTGCCGGCAAAGAGCGCGGCGAGATAGAGGATGCTCGCGCTGGCCGAGGCGGGCAGCATGATGCCGACGTGGTCGCCGGCCACCTTCTCGATAATCGGTTTCAACACTAAAATCGCGGTCAGGATCTGGCGATAACTCTTTGGTCCGGCAAGCTGATCGGCCAGGACGATCCGGTTCGGATGCTCTTTTGCCCGGGCCAGAAAGAGCTCGGTGATAGTCGTCTGATCACCCAGGACCAGCCGGTCGCCGGAGTCCAGAAACCATTTTTCCGGCACCGGTCTGCTCGGGGCGGGCGCCGCGTGGAGGAGTTGGCCGGCCGCGGCCAGGATACATGGGTATTGGCCTGCCGCTCTGCGTTATAGAAGTGTTCGAGATGGGCGTTGATCTGCTGGCGGCCCTTCAGGCCCGGCAGGATGGTATCCTCGACCAGTTCCATCGTCACCTGGCGGCGCGGGCCGAAAAAGATGCAGTTGGCCAGGAGGATCCCGATAAAACCACTGAAGTTGACCGTGGCCAGCACCCTGCCCTTCTCGGCATCCGCCGGGCGAACCTGGAGAAAACTGGCCACCGGGATAAGAAAGAGCCCGCCGAAAATTCCGGTACCGGTGAGCGCCGCGGCAAGCCACGGATAGTGGAGCGAGGCAGGCAGAAAAACCGTCGCCCCGGCCAGAAACAGCCCGGCCGCCATCCCCGATGCCGACGGGTACAGCAACCCGGACCACTGCTCCATTTTGACCAGGCGAGCGGCGATAAACGAGCCGATGCAAATCCCAAGCATCAGCGACATCGACAACAGGCTGGTAGCGGTCTGGGAGAAGCCGAGCTGCCCCAGCCCGAAGGTGTTGATGGTCAGCACCACGATGGTCGCCAGAAAATAGAAAAAGTTATCGGCAACAAAGGCCGTCAGCATCTGTCGATCGGCGCAGATCGAAAACAACTCCTTAACCGAACTGATTGGTCCAAGCCACGGAAAAGGCGTCTCTTTTGCCGCAGCCGGCCGGCTGTGCACGCCGAAGCTCGCCGCCAGGCCAAGGGCCGCCGTCACTACCACTACCATGGCCACCATCGCGCCGCCCGGATTGAGGTTGCCAAAATGCAGGTCCAGTTGCCGGTAATCACCCCCGCCGCCCCG
>CAYTVF010000007.1:23303-50004 GCA_964441345.1 uncultured Desulfopila sp.
TCAGCATGGCGGCAAGCTCCAGGGCTTTGGCCCAGATAACGACGCCTCGCTTCGGGAACCGGTCGGCCAGCCAACCGGCCCACGCGGAAAAGAGGACGAAGGGCAGGGCAAACAGCACCGTCGCCGTCCCCTGCAAGCCGCTCAGTCCGGCGGAAACCGCCATCAACATCGCGGCCTGCTTGAAGTAATTGTCGTTAAAGACGCCCAGGCAATAGGTAACCGCCATCGCAAGAAATTTGCCCCGGACTGTTTGTATGGTCATTTCGCTTTTCGTCTCCATTTTCCGCTCCCTGAATTTCCTTGGGTTGTCGATGAACATCTCGGCTTTCACAAACCTTTAGCAGGAATTGTGCCACTCGGCCTGATCACCGAATTGAACAGCAGGTTATGGAGATATCGCGCATAAACAGCGTCTGGCCATAATCGGTCCCCGCAGGGGACTTGACATTCTACGCACAGCAAGTATACATCAAATGATCATCCAAGGAGAAAAAATGACCCCGGAAGAACGAACCTTTTTCACCAGGATCAAACTTGCCGCCTTCTCCAACCCCTTTGGCAAGGAGCGGCAAAGGGTCGATCTTGAACTTACCGAACTGGCCGCCGAAACGCCGAACAACGAGATTCTGGCCGTCCTCATCGCCAATGTGACGGAAAAGATCAAAGCGGTTGTGCGGAAGGAACCGCGGGGAGTATCCGGCCTTACCGGCGAAGACAGACTGCTCGTTCAGTACGGGATTTTGTTCGCCCTTTTCCATACCTACTGCGACGCTTACGACCGGCTGATCGAGGAGCAGATCGTGGGCGGGCCTGCACCCTGCCGGGTCGGTTTTGCCGGAGAGGTAGTGCAGAAATTAGCCGATTTCGGCTTCCCCCGGCAGGAGGCGCTCCGCTACTTCGCCCTGTTTTTCCAGATGCGGCGGGCCTTCTATTTTATCAATGCCATTGCCGGCAGAAGCGAGTGCATCCGCGCCCTGAGGAGCAGTCTGTGGGACAATATCTTTACCGGGGATATCGCTCTCTATAACCGGTATCTGTGGAATAGGATGGAGGATTTCTCGACCATGCTCCTGGGCGAGACCGGCACCGGCAAAGGTCTTGCCGCCGCGGCCATCGGCCGGTCGGGCTACATCCCCTTCAATGAGAAGCTCGGCACCTTCAGCGAGAGCTTCGCCCAGGCCTTCGTCTCGATCAATCTTTCCGAGTACCAGGAGCAGTTGATCGAATCCGAGCTGTTCGGCCACAAGAAAGGCGCCTTTACCGGCGCGATCGAAGCGCACAGCGGCATCTTCTCGCGGTGCAGTCCGTGCGGGGCCATCTTTCTCGACGAAATCGGCGATGTTGCGATCCCGGTGCAGATCAAGCTGCTGCAGGTCCTCCAGGAAAGGATCTTCACCCCGGTCGGCAGCCACAAACGGGAACGGTTCCAGGGCCGGGTCATCGCCGCCACCAACAAGGACGTAGGCAGGCTGCGGGACCTGGGAACATTCCGCAACGATTTCTATTACCGGCTCTGCTCCGACATCATCGAAGTCCCTCCCCTGCGCCGGCGCCTGGCTGAAGATCCGCGGGAAATCGACGAGATCCTGGGCTTCATCGTCGGCCGTATCCTCGGCCAGCCGTCAGCCGAGATCGTCCGGAGGGTCGGGGAGGTGCTCAAGAGCTGCCAGCCGAAGAATTACACCTGGCCCGGCAATGTCCGGGAGCTCGAACAGTGCGTCAGGCGAATCCTGTTGAAAAACAGCTATGAATGGCACCGGCCGGAATCGGCCGACACCGCCGCAAGCCGGATCGCCAGGGCAACGGAAAACGGTTCGATGACGGCCCAGGAGATGTTGTCGGACTATTGCCGGATCCTCTACGATCGGCTGGGCACCTACGAAGCCGTGGCCCGGACGACCCAGCTCGACCGGCGCACCGTCAAAAAATATATCGAAACAGCGCGGGAAAAAATTTCAACTCCCATTTAAAAACTCCCAAAACCACACCACGCAAAATGCAAAAAAATAAAGGAAACATCTCGGAAACACTCGACAAGGGTTTGAAAATCCTCAACCTCTACTGCGGCGACAAGTCAACCTACAGCCTCGGCGAGATTTCCCGTTTGCTGGGCATCAACAAGACCTCGGTATTCCGCTTCGTCAGTACCCTGTGCGAGCACGGCTATCTGCAAAAAGAGGACAAGGGAAGAGCATATTCCCTGGGGATCCGGACCATCCCCCTTGCCCACTCCTTTCTGCAGAAGGCCGATATCATCCGCAATATCAAACCCTATGTCGACGAGATCCACAAACTGCACGATCTGCACATCGACGTCGGCTTGATCCAGAACAACAATATCTACCTGGTCTATCGGCGCGAGTCCAAGGACACCCTGGCCTTTCTCCATTTTACCGCGGCCGGCGACCTGTACAATCTGGCCACCGGCAAGGCGGCCATGGCCTTCATGGATGAACAACAGCTGGCCGGTTTCCAGGATCGTCCCGACCTCCAGCCCCAACCAGGCAGGACCCCGATCGACCCGCAGTCGCTGCGGCAGGAATTGCAGACAATCAGGGCCAGGGGCTATTCGCTCAATAAGGAGACCTTCCTGCCCGGCCTGATCGCCATCGGCGCCCCGGTCTTCAACCTGCACAGCGGCAAGGTGGTCGGCGGGGTCAGCTTCGATTCCTCCACCGCCCGCTTTACCATGGACGCCTTCGAGCAGCAGTACGCCACCCTGCTGGTCGAGCTGGCCAAGAAGATCTCCGCCGCCATTTCCGTTTAGGATTCATTTATTTCCGCTCAGGCGCCGTTGCGAATCTCCCGCGGGTCGGTCATGTTCTCCGGACGAAGAATATCGTCGAGCTGGACTCTGGTGAGCACGCCTTTTTCCAGCACCAGGTCGTAGACGCTGCCGCCTCCCTGCAATGCTTCCGCCGCGATGGCAGCCGACTGCTCATAGCCGATCACCGGCACCAGCGCGGTGACCAGGCCGATGCTTTTCTCCACGTAACCGCGGCAGATCTCCCTGTTGGCTTCGATGCCGCTGATGCAGCGGGCGGCCAGGGTGACGCAGCCGTTTTTCAGAATCATCATGCCGTGCAGCAGGTCGTAGGCGATGATCGGCTCGGCCATGCACAGCTCCAGCTCACTCGACTCGGCGGCCATGGAAACCACCGCGTCGTAGCCCATCACCTGATAGCAGATCTGATTAACCAGCTCGGGGATAACCGGGTTGACCTTACCGGGCATGATCGAAGAGCCGGGCTGCATCGGCGGCAGGTTGATCTCGTTCAGGCCGCAGCGGGGCCCCGACGACAGCCAGCGCAGGTCGTTGCAGATCTTGGAGATCTGCACGGCCGCCCGTTTCAGGGTCGCCGACATCTGCACGAAGGTCCCGGCGTTCTGGGTGGCCTCGACCAGGTTGCCGGCCCTTCTCAAGGCAAATCCGCTGACCTCCGAGAGTTTTTGCGTTACCAGATTGGCATAGCCCGGCGGGCTGTTGATGCCGGTGCCGATGGCGGTGGCCCCCATATTGATATCGAGAAATTCGTCGGCGGCGCGTTCCAGGGCCCGGCCGGCGCTGTCGATCATCACCGCATAGGCGCTGAATTCCTGGCCGAGCGTCATCGGCACCGCGTCCTGATTCTCGGTGCGGCCCATCTTCAGGACATCGCTGAACTCCGCGGCCTTTTTCTCCAGGGATTGCCGCAGGTCCGCCATGGCCCGGATCAGATTGCGGCTGGAGAGCAGAACCGCAAGCTTGATGGCGGTCGGATAGGCATCGTTGGTCGACTGCGAACAGTTGACATGATCGTTGGGATGAAGATGGTGGTATTCCCCCTTGCTGTGCCCCATCAGCTCCAGCCCGCGGTTGGCGATGACCTCGTTGGCATTCATATTGGTCGAGGTGCCCGCCCCGCCCTGGAACATATCGACGGTGAAATGGTCGTGCAGCCTGCCGGCGAGGAGTTCGTCGCAGGCGGTGCAGATCGCGCGCGTCCGCGCTTCGCCCAGCACCCCAAGTTCGTGGTTGGCCAGGGCCGCGGCTTTTTTCACCATCGCCAGCCCCTCCACCAGGTGGTCGAAATTGCGGACAAAGACCCCGGAAATGGCAAAATTCTCCATGGCCCGCTGGGTCTGCACGCCGTAATAGACGTCGTCGGAGAGTTCGCGCAGGCCGAGCGAGTCGTGCTCCAGGCGGAAGCCGCTCATCACCACGGCATCCTGCTTATGACGATAGATCTGCCGGGAAAGCATGCGCAGGCGGCGATTGATGCCGACCGCCACCCTGGAGACGATGCGGTAGAACAGGTCGGGTTTTGCCGCCCGGAAGGTGTCGATCTTTTCCCGGGAGATCTGCCAGACCGTCGCCCCGCCGCGGGTGAAGGCGCCGTTGCTGTGGGAGTCGCCCTCGAGAAAGGCCCCCTCGCTGATCAGGGCGCCGGCGACCATGGTCGCGATATGCCGCGAAGCGCCGTGCAGTCCGCGGACCAGCTCAACCTTACCTTCGAGGATAATCCCCGCCCACTGGCGGGGCGTCGATTCCTGAAACAGCCATTCGTTCGGCTGGTAGATGCGCTGCCGGCCTTCGGCAAGGAAAACGGCGAGGTCCTCCTCGCCGATGCCGGAAGCCTTCGCCGCCTGCCTGATAATACTGCTTTCGATAATCATGGAATACTCCTTATCCATATTATACAACCATCAGATCGCCCCGGACCGGAGTTTCCACCAGCCGTTTGATTTCCGTGAATTCGGCCGACTCAGCCATCGCCCACATGAGTTTCGGCACCAGGGCCTCGGTGTTCATATCCCGGGTGTAGATGATTTTATCGAGGGGCAGTTTCCGTCCCACCTCGTAAATCCGCAGATCCACGCCCTCCTTGAGACACTGGGTGGTTATCGCCACCACGACGCCTGCTTCGGCCAGCTCCCCGACTTTCGTGGCCAGGTCCAGGAGTTCCGTGGCGATTCCGCCGGTGCCGTAGCTTTCGATGATCACCCCCTTGAAATTGTCCCGTATGTACTCGAATATTTTCGGATGCAGACCGGGGAACAGCTTCAGAACGAGCAACCGTTCCTCAAGGGCCGGAACGGGGACCGGCCTTTCGCTGCCCCCGCCTGCCGGCTCCCGTGCCTTGGCGAACTCCGGCTTGATCGCCCGGCTGTATTCGATCCGGTTGTGCTTGATCTCCGCCACCAGCGGATAATTGACGCTTTCGAAGGCATCGTAGCTGCGGGTTTTGATCTTGATCGCCCGGGTGCCGTTGATGACCTTGCCGTCAAAGACGATAAAGACCCCGGCGATTTCTTCTCCGGCCAGCAGCAGGGAATCGTTGAGATTCTGAATGGCGTCCGTCTTGCTGTCGGCCATCGAATACTGGGATCCGGTCAGGATCACCGGTTTGTTCAAGCCCTGCAGGAGGTAGGTCAGCGCCGCGCCGGTATAGGCCATGGTATCGGTGCCGTGGGTGACGACAAAGCCGTCATAGCGGTCGTATTCGGCGACAATGCATTCGGCGATAGCCCGCCACCGGCTGGGAGTCATGTTGGAACTGTCGATATTCATGATGGTTTTGCCGACCACCCGCCGGTTTTCGAGGACCGGCTGAATACACTTGAGCAGATCTTCCACCGTGTAATGGGGCTGTAACCCCTGACCCTGGTCGGCACAGACAATTGTTCCACCGGTAGCCAGAATGAGAATGTTTTTCACTGCTCGCGCCTCATAAGAAATCATTTTCATAAAGTCGGTCAATGGACCTCCAACAGGACATATCATTCCTGTCACAGAAACGTGTATTCCTATATTCGGTTTTAAAACACTATAGAAGGAAATTGTCAAGCTCCATTTCGGCTTCGGCTGCTCAATGAACAAGGATTGCCGGACGACAGGGGCGGAGTTATTGTGTTAAGAATCGAGCACAAGCCGCACCTTCTCGGACAAGGTGTGGATGGAAAACGGCTTCTGGATAAAATGCGTGCCCTGGTCGAGAACCCCGTGATGGCCGATGACATTGCTGGTATACCCCGACATGAAGATAACCTTCATGTCCGGGCGCATACGATGCAGCCGGTCGTATAAGTCCTTGCCGTTCATCCGGGGCATCACCACATCGGTGAGCAGCAGATTGATCGTGCCCTGGTGCTTTTTCACCAGGTCGATACAGCGGTCGGGATTTTCCGCCGAAAGCACCCGGTAGCCGAGGCTTTCGAGCATGCTGCAGGCGAGGGTCCGGACCATCTCGTTGTCCTCGGCCACCAGAACCGTCTCGAAGCCGCGCGCCACTTCATCGGGCTGAGGCAGATACGCGGCAATCTTTTCGCCGTCCTCGGACACCCGCGGAAGAAAGACTTTGAAGATACTGCCGTGGTTCTTCTCGGAATAGACGGAGATCGAGCCGCCATGTTGTTTGACGATGCCGTAGACGGTGGAGAGCCCGAGACCGGTGCCCTTACCCAGTTCCTTGGTGGTATAGAACGGCTCGAAAATATGCTCGATCACCTGCGCCTCCATGCCGATCCCGGTATCGCTTACGGCCAGCATGACGTAGGGACCGGGCACGATCTCCGGATGCCGGTCGGTATACGATTCATCGAGGTCGATGTCGCGTGCCTCGATCGTCAGCGTGCCGCCTTCGACCATCGCGTCCTGGGCATTGATCGACAGATTGACCAGGGCCTGCTCGATCTGCCCCGCATCGGCGCGCACATGGCTGAGCGACGGGGAAATCCGCACCTCGATGGCGATGTTTTCGCGGATGGTGCGACGCAGGATGTTTTCGAACTTGCGGATCAGGTCGCCGAGATCGACCGTCTTCAATTCGATCAGCTGTTTGCGGCTGAAGGCGAGCAGCCGTTGGGTCAGGTCTCTGGCCCGTTCACCCGCCTGCTTGATCTGCTGCAGTTTTATGCGCCGCTGGTCGCCCTCGGCCACACCGAGAATGAGCAGATCGGTATAGCCGAGGATCGGTGTCAGTAAGTTATTGAAGTCGTGGGCAATGCCGCCGGCAAGCAGCCCCACCGTCTCCATCTTCTGCGACTGGCGGAGTTCGCCTTCAAGCTTTTTCCGTTCGGTGATATCGCTGATAATTCCGACGATGTATTGCTCTTTCTTCTCGTCGGTGTAGAGGGTTTTTTTAGTGACGATGGCACGGACACCCCCTTTGACATCGGTAAACGCATCCTCAGTGGTGTTTTCCGCCCCGGATATGAATACGGCCTCATCCTTTGCCCAGGACACATCCGCCTCATCCTTCGGGAAAAAGTCGTAATCGGTTTTGCCGAGGATTTCGTCGCGGCTGCAGCCCAAAAGACTGCAGAAGGCGTCATTCGCCAATACCCACCGGTGCTGCCGGTCTTTGACGAAGATCGGATCCCCGGCGGAGTTGATGATTTTGTCCAGATAATTTCTCGATTCCGCCAGCGCCGCTTCCGCCCGCCTGCGGTCGCTGACATCGGTGAGAAACCCTTCGAGAAAAAGCGGATTGCCTGATGGGTCGCGAACCATGCGGGCACTGATCGAAACCCAGATGAGCTGCTTGTCCCGGCGGAAGAATTCTACCTCATAGCCATGGAACTCGCCGCGCTCACGGATGGCGGAGACCAATATATCGCGTTCCTGCGGGTGGACATAGAGCTGCCGCCCGATATCGGTCACCTCCGCGACCAATTCGTCAGGTGATTCATAGCCCAGGATATGGGCCATTGCCGGATTCACGCTGAGGAATCGTCCGGCAATGGAGATCTGGAAAAGCCCCTCGATGGCATGCTCGAAGATGTCCCGGTATTTGCTTTCGCTTTCCCGCAATACCGCCATCGTTTGCCTGAGTTTATCGGTCATCAGGTTGAAATTGGCGGCCAGAGCGCCGATCTCATCGTGACGGCCGACTGCCGCCGTAAGTTCCAGGTGGCCGGCGGTAATCCGGGCAGCTGTTTCGGACAGATCGGCCAGAGGCGCGGCAATGCTCCGGGTTACCGCCAGCGAGGCGAAGGCGGCGATCAGGATGGCTGCCAGCGCCACGCTCACATTGACCGCCAGCAAGATATGGGCCGCATGGGCGGATTCGGCCTGTTCCTGCTCGGCAATCAGGGCCACCCCCAGGTCCGGCAGAAAGCGGTAGACCCCGATGACCGGGATACCGCGAAAATCCAGGTATGCGCCAAAATCCTTGTCCCCGGTCTCGAGAATCCTGCGGATGCCTTCACTCTGCACATGCGATCCCGCTGCCATGCCGGGCAAGGCGGTGAGCAGCACGGAATCGCCGCTCACCAGAAAGGTTTCGCCGGTCTTGCCGAGCCCGGTGGGTTTGTAGATGATTTCATGCAACGGCGCAAGGCGTGCCCGGCCCGCCAGGACGCCCATGACCATGCCGTCCCGGTCGGCCAGGGGTCGAACGGCGATGACCGTCGTCGCTTGATCGACTGCCCACGGAACCACCAGGGGTTTGGCCAGGCCGCGCTGAAAAAAAACCTGATCCCCATACTCCCGGCCCTCCTGGTCGTTCTCGGTTGCGAGGACCACTCGCCCATTGCGGTCCAGCACAAAAAGAGCCTCATAGTGTTTCATCAACCGGCGGAGATGGTCCCGTAACGCCGTGCGGGCAAACTGATACTCGTTGGTATCCGCGGGCCCGTGCACCAGGATATTGACGAAGAGCTGGGGGGAATCGCCGCTCAGGGCGTCGGCCAATGCGTTACCGAGCGTCGCAGCCCAGGTGTTGATCGCGCTTTCCTTGAAGCTTACCACCGTTTCGAGCTGGGTGGATAACTGCAGCTGCGCCCCTTCCGAGCCGGAGATACTGAGGACCGCACTGATAAAGGTCATCGGCAGGAGAACGATCAGGACAAAGGCCAGAATGAGCCGGGTGCGAATGGAGTCGAACCGGGAAATGGTCATTGTTTCTTTCTCGGACATGTTCCCTCTACTCGTTAAAACCGAAACAGTGCCGCCCCGGTCACCTGCATGGCGACAAAATTAATGAAAAAGAAACCGAAAAACAGCACATTCGCAAGCAGAACCAGATACGACCACCATCGTATCCTGGCAGGTTTCGGCAGTTGACGATTGAGGTAGATCATAACCAGGGGGAAGATCATCGAGGCTAAGCTGGCCATATTGGCCGATATCTTGATCAATTGCATCGGCTGCGCAAGATGGATCAGGACGCTCATCATCACCACCAGCGCCACCCTGGAAAGGTAGTAGAGCCAGCGGGGATCGTTGCCGGCCTTTCTCCGTATGGTTGCGCTGATCCCGAAGGCGCTGTCGGCAACACAGCGGGTCAGCGCGTCGAGGATGCCCATCTGGCAATTGAAGAGCATGGCAAATCCGGTAAGCAATGCCCAGCCGAACAGGACCGGCCCATACTCCTGGCCGAGCCGGAGCGCGGCATACACCGGGATGGTCTCCTGGGTGGGGATTGGCACCCCCGGCAGGCTCGACAGATATCCGACCAGGATGCAAGGCCCCATCATGCCGATGATGCAGCCGCTGAAATAGACGCCCCACTGATCGATGAGCAGAATACGGAACCAGCGTCGCCAGAGGGTGGCATTTTTCTCGTCTTCCGGAAAGGTCTTTCCCGTCGGCAGCAGCGTCCCTTTACTGCCGCCGATGAGACCGCCGATGTAGCCCACCCTGTAGCCCATGCCGTAACCTTTGTCCCGGTAGGCGCCGATGAACATAAAATTGAGACCGGAAGCCATGGCCGCGTAGCCCACCAGTGCGCCGAGCAGTGTGACATCCGTTCCGCTGGGCGGGGCGACCACGGTAACAAGCGAGGCCAGGGCATGGCCCCAGTACGATATCGGCACCACAACCAGGGTGACCAGGGTCAGGCCGATGAGGATAAAGGCGATGGTAACGCCAAAGACGACCTCGAGGGCTCTCTCAATCTTCCTGCCATACAGCACAACGACGAATGCCACCACCAGCAGCGCAATCCCCAGAATGCGTACCGTTTCCAGTTCCTGGGGCAGGTAGGGCCGGCCCATGACCAGAACAAAAAGGCTGGCACCGGCATTGACCGCCCACCCGCCGACCATGAAGGACAGCGCCAGGGTAAAGAGCGCCAGCGGAATCCACAGGATATAACCGGGCGGAGTGCGCCCGAAGGCCAGCACCGGCGGCTCGCCCGTGGCCAGGGTGAAGCGGGCAAGTTCGACGTTGTAGAACACCTGGAGGACGATGGACACCAGGATAACCCAGCCGATGCCCATGAAACCGTATTTGCCGATCACCAGGGGACCGAGCAGCCATTCGCCGCTGCCGATGGAGATCCCCAGAGCAATCATGCTCGGACCGAGGACAAAGAGGACCATTTCCTCAAGACCGATACGTTTGACCTTAAAAACCTCCTCCGGGGTCGGCAGATCCTCGACCTCGAGGGGCGGACGGCTGACGCCGATCTGCCGATACATGGCAGCATCGCCTGGCGGACGGGTGTTGGGTTCCATATCGTGATGTCCTCTGTAACGACGACTTAACCTTCTTCGGAGTTCCGAGCAACGATGATACAATTCCCTTTGCCATGAGTATATATGCTATTTTTGCCACACTCTAGGAAATAATCCCGGGCGACAATGGCGGAGTCGCTGGCGGCAGCGGGCAAAAACACGAAGTCATCATTTTTTCAACCGTCGTTGTAACCTCCGCCTGTTTGTGATAGCCCAATAGAATACAGGTTCTTGAGATGAATTGAGCAAAGCAGGCTGATGGAGATATCGCATCGATGATGTAGGAAAATCATAACTGCCGTGCAGAGGGGGCAAACCGATGAAAGAGAGAGCATTGATCACCGGTATATCTTTCGTAGTATGCCTTGGGGTAACCGACACGGCCTGCAGGGCCGATGAGCCCCTCCCCCAGCCGGATCCACAGGTGGCGTGAAGTACTCGGACGGCAATCAATGCTATTCAGGGAGCCTGGTCGGCGGCCGGGCCATCGGCGACAAACTGACAATCTCCGGCAGCCTCAACCATTACCGGACCATCGGTCCCGAACTGGCAGTAGAGGCCGACACCCTCACCGGCACCCCCTATTCTCTCGCGCCCGGCACGACCAATCAAGGTTTTGACCAGACGGACACCTTTCTCAAGATCGGTTATGGCGACCTCTCTTTCCGAGGCCAGTACCTGACTCTGGAAAAAAATGTCTTTATCGGCATTGCCTCCGCTCTTACCGACGATTCGAGTGTAGCACGCGTTGATAACTATTGGGGTGAGCTTGCTTATAACTTGAGGTTTACTGACGGGCTTTCCACGAATCTGAAGCTCTATTACGATCATTACAATCAGGATCCGAGTGTGAAAATCTTCCCGAACGGCTTTGCCGGTGTCTTTACCGATGGGATGATCGGCAGACCGCTCGCCAAAGACCGGACCATCGGCGGCGGGCAACAGGTCGATTGGGATCCCTTTAAGGACAACCATCTGATCGCCGGCTTTTCCCTTGAGGAGATGAGGCAATACGACGTCAAACAACTGGCCAACTTTGACCCCGCCACCGGCGCCCCTCTTACGTCCCTTCGGGAGGTGGCCAACTGGAACAGGGACGCCACCCGGCGGATCTGGGCGCTTTTCGTCCAGGACGAATGGCAATTGCCGGCGCGGATCAACCTGACAGCCGGTGTCCGCGACGACCATTACAGCGACTTCGGCAACACCGTCAACCCCCGAGCCGGCCTCGTCTGGAGCTTCCTTTCGAACGCCGATCTGAAGCTCCTCTATGGCCGGGCCTTCCGGGCGCCCAATTTCCAGGAACTCTACGATATCAACAATCCGGTGGTGGTCGGTAATCCCGACCTCAAACCGGAGCGGATCACTACCTATGAGGCCGGCCCGGCCTGGCGATTGAATCGATTCTTCGCCGCCGGCCTGAACTACTTCTACAGTACGATCGACGACCAGATCGGCTGGGATACTTCAACTACGCCGTTCACCAACGCCAATATCGGCAGTTCCGAGACCGAAGGGATCGAGGTGGGGTTGAACGGCGCCTTCGGAGCCGACCTGAACTGGAAACTGAACTATGCCTGGCAGGACCCGCGCAATGCCGATACCGACGAACGGCTGCCCTATGTCCCGTCGCAGCGTGGTTCCGGCAGCGTGGGTTACGCCCCGACCCAATATGTGAATCTGCATACCGATGTACTCTGGACCGGCCCCCGGCCGCGCGACCAAGGGGACAGCCGGCCGGAGATGCCCTCCCATACCACCGTCGATCTGGCCGTAACGCTGAAGAACTTTTACAAAACCCTGGAGCTTCAGGCAACGGTTCGTAATCTCCTCGACCAGAACTACAAGGACCCGGACACCTCCGGCGGTGCGGTAAACCTGGCCGGAACAGGGCCGAAGGTCCCGGGCGATTTCCCGCGCGAAGGAATTTCCGGTTTTTTGACGGTATCGTACAGATTCTAGTGAACGTCGCTTCCCGGCATAGACGGCTTGCTCTTTCCCTGCGCCACCCTCGCCATTGCGCGGCGCTGTTCATCTTTCTCCTGCTGTTATTTTCCTCCCCCGCCCGGGCTGCGAAGGTTCTCATTGTCGGCGATCTGCACTACGCGCTGGTTGCAGGCGTTGCCGCCGACATCCAGCTGGCGCTGCGGTCTCAGGTCGCGGAATATCAGGTTTCGGAGGTGAAAGGGCAGCTTAATGCAATTGTGGAGCGGGAATATGCCCGGGTCGTCGTTGCTCTGGGCATGGACGCCGTGGCCGAAGCCCTGCGTCTGCCGCCGGAGGTGGCCGTTGTCTATGGTCTGGTCGTCGTCCCTCCGGAAAACGCCGGACTAAATGTCACCGGGGTATATATGTCGCCGCCGGTGAGTGAATATGTTGCCCTCGTTAAGCGCTACCTTCCGGCAATCACCAAGGTCTCCGTCGTGGGCAGCCGGATCATGATGAAGACCCTGTTTAACAGCGATCCGGCCTTGACGACGGCAAACGATGTCGAAAGTCCTGCCGATCTGGTCGACACCGTCGATCGGCTGGTCGATACCAAGGCGTTGCTGCTGCTGCCGGACGCCAATCTGCTGACCGCCCAGGTCATGACGAATATCTACTTGTTCTCCTTCAGAAAAAATATCCCTCTGCTCGGCATCTCGGAAGCCGGTGTCAAGCAGGGCTCGCTGTTTGCGCTGGTCTTCGATCCCAAGATGGTCAGCCGCCAGATCGGTGAAAAGGTGCAAACCATTCTCAATGGGGTCGACGCCACGGAGATACTTGCTTCTCCGCCCAGGGGATACAATTTGTATATAAACAGCAAAACTGCGCAGAAGATGGGTATTGCGATACCGGATGAGATGTTGCAAAAGGCGAAAAGAATCTATCAGTGAAACCGGACCCGGCGATGACGAATGCAGAGCTGAAAAGTGACAATCTTACGTCGGGGCAACCGAAACGCCGCCTGTCCGGCCTGCTGGAGGCGTTTATGCCCCTCACCTTCAGGAGACGGGCAATGCTGTTTCTGGTCCCGATGATTGCCATCGTCTCCATGGTCTACACCCTTGAGTCTATTTCAACCGAGAGAAAGATCCTCAGAAACGAAATTATCAAAAAAGGAGCGACCATAGCCGCCATCACCGCCAGGAACGCGGAGCTGCCGCTGCTCTCCGAAAACCTTGAACAGCTGAAAAATTCGGCCCTCCCGGTGATGGCGATCGAGGACGTCGCTTTTGTCTCGTTCCTTAATAAGCGTTCCGAGACACAGCTCCACGCAGGAAAGCCACAACCCCTGGATGAAACGCTGACGGCAACCACCGATCAGACAGTCTCCTTTCACGAGCATGACGATGTCTTTGAATTCATTGTCCCGGTCGTCACGGTCAAGGCCGCCGAAGGGCTCTTCCTCCTTGAGGGGTCCGAGTCTTCGCCAACGGTCAGGGAACAGATCGGCTGGGTGCGCATCGGTCTTCTGAAGGAGGTCATGGGCAGAGCCGAACGCCAGATCATCATCCGAGGGGGGGGTGCTGGCACTGCTTTTTTCCACTGCCGGGGTGGCACTGCTCTATATCTTCATAACCCTGGCCACGCGCCCTCTCTCTGCCCTGATCAACGCGGTAATAGAGATCCGGGAGGGAGAACATCCCGAGGTTGAGGTTTCGTCGCCCAAAAGCGAAATCGGCCGTCTCACCGCGGAATTCAACCGAATGAGCCATGCCATCAATGAAAGGGAGGAAGAGCTGAAACGGCATCGCGACCATCTCGAGGAGTTGGTTGGTGCGCGCACCGCGGAGTTGACCGTAGCCAAGGAACAGGCGGAATCGGCCAACCGGGCCAAAAGCGACTTTCTCTCCAGAATGAGTCATGAACTGCGCACGCCGCTCAACGCCATCCTCGGTTATGCCCAGATTCTCAAACACCATAACAACCTTTCCGAAGCGCAGCGGCAGCAGCTGGATATCATGCGCAGCAGCGGCGAACATCTTTTGACCCTGATCAACGACATCCTCGATGTGGGCAAGATCGAGGCGAGCAGGATGGAGGTTGTGGAGCTGGCCTTCGACCTGCCGGCCCTGATGGGCCAGGTCTTCAACATCACCAGATTACAGGCCGAGGAAAAGTCTCTGCATTTTCAGTATGAGGCCGAAACCCCGCTGCCCGCCTATGTGCGCGGGGATGAACGCAAACTTCGCCAGATTCTCCTCAACCTGCTCGCCAATGCGGTCAAATACACCCGCCGGGGGAGTGTTACGATGAAGGTGAGCTATGGCCGGGCGGGCCCGGATCTGTTCCGCTGCGAGGTGATCGATACCGGGATCGTCCGGGACAAGAAGCAACACACCGGATTGTCGGTTACCGGGGCGCACGAAAAAGGATCCTGGTGGTGGACGATACCATCGGCAACAGCGCGATGCTGGTGTCGCTGCTGGAACCTCTGGGTTTTCTGCTCGATACGGCGCAGAACGGCCGGGAGGCGTTGCGCGAGGCGGAAGAGCAACTGCCCGATCTGGCGGTGCTGGATCTGGTGATGCCGGAAATGGACGGACTGGAGGCGATCAGGCTCCTGCGGCAAAACCCGGACCTGGCGGTAATCAGGATCATCGGCGCCTCGGCCACGGTGACGGATAACAGGCGCAAGGAGGATTTTATCGCGGCCTGTGACGACTTTGTGACCAAGCCGATCCACATCGATCTGCTGCTGGAGAAGATCGGGATACTGCTTGGGATCGAATGGGAAACGGCCTCGGCGCCGGCTGCGGGAGAGAATGGAGATAACGGCCGCAAACCTGCCAAATCCACGGAACCGGTTGTCACCCCGCCGCCGGAAGAACTGGCCGGGCTCTATGAATTGGCGATGCTCTTGGTGATATGCTGAAGATAGAGGCGTGGGCAACCGCGCTTGAGGCCAGGAACGGTACGTACCGCTGCTTCGCCGACCGATTGCGTGATCTGGCCAGGGGCTTTAAGACAAAGGCCATTCTGGCGCTGGTGGAACAGTGTCGAGGAGACGAAAAATGATTTCCGAAGGGCAGAATCCGGTCATTCTGGTCGTGGATGACGATCCGAGCAACCTGGCGGTGGTGCGGGATTGCCTGGTGGAATTCAATTATACCGTGCTCGCGGCGGAGGATGGTGAAATCGCCGTCCAAAGGGCCGATTATGCCCGGCCGGATCTGATTCTGCTCGACATCATGATGCCGGGAATAGACGGCTATGAGACCTGTCGCCGACTGAAGACCATCGCGAGGACAAAGGAGATCCCGGTGATATTCATGACGGCCCTGGCGGAAACCGGCAACAAGGTGAAAGGGCTAGAGGCCGGAGCGGTGGACTATATCACCAAGCCCTTTCAACGGGAAGAACTGCAGGCCCGCATTGCCGTACATCTGCATAACCGGGAACTCACCAAAAGGTTGCAGGAGGCCAAGGAGTTGCTGGAAACCCGGGTTGAGGAGCGGACTGCCGAACTGGCCCGGACCATCGATGCCCTGCATGATGAAATCGTCCAACGCGAGCGCGGCGAGAAGGAGCGGGCGCGGCTGGCGGCGGCGATCGAGCAGGCCGGGGAAGCGATCTTCATGACCGACGCGCAATGGTCCATTACCTATCAATCCGGCGTTCGAGCGGATGAACGGATATGGCAGGGACGAGATCGTCGGGCAGAATTGCAATATTCTCAGAAAAGATGGCTCATTGTACGAAGCGGATACGACCCTTTCGGCGGTTCGGGACGCACAGGACACTCTCCTCAATTATGTCAGCATTCAACGGGATGTCACCCATGAGTTGCGCCTGGAGCACGAACTCCGCCAGTCCCAGAAGATGGAGGCGATCGGCACGCTGGCCGGCGGCATTGCCCATGACTTCAACAATATCCTGACGGCAATAATCGGCTATACGGAAATGGCCCAGCAGAAGGTCGCGAAACAGGAGGCGGCGGCGCGGGACCTGGAACGGGTGCAGGAGGCCAGCTCACGCGCCAAAGAGCTGGTGAAGAGGATTCTGACTTTCAGCCGCCGGGACGAACAGGAGCGGAAACCGGTACAATTGACCGCCATTGTCGAGGAGGTCCTCAAACTCCTGCGCTCCACTCTGCCCAGCACCATCGAGATCCACCAGCACATCGCCACCGCTCCGCAGATGGACACGGTTCTGGCCGACCCGACCCAGCTCCATCAGATGCTGATGAACCTGGGCACCAACGCGGCCCATGCCATGCGCGCCCTGGGAGGAGTTCTCAGTGTTTCCCTGTCCGAGGTTCTGGCCAATGGTTCGCTGACAGCCCTTCATCCCGGCCTCAGGCCGGGACCCTGTTTACGGCTCACGGTGAGCGACACCGGGCACGGCATGGAGGCGGGCATCAAGGAGCGGATATTCGAGCCGTACTTCACGACCAAAAAGGTCGGGGAAGGAACCGGCATGGGGCTGGCGGTGGTGCAGGGAATCGTCAAGAACCATGGCGGAGCGATCAGCGTCTACAGCGAGCCGGGGCAGGGCACCACCTTTCACATCTTTCTGCCGAGGGCAGAGGGTAAGATTGGCCGCCAGCCAGCACCGGACCAGTTGCCAAGCGGTGGAACGGAGCGGATCCTCTTTGTCGACGATGAAGCAATGCTGGCGGATTTGGGGATGCAACTGCTCGAATCGCTTGGCTACACCGTCACCGCCACCGTGAACAGCCGTGAGGCTCTGGCATTTTTTCGCGCCGAGCCCCAGGCCTTCGACCTGGTTATCACGGATATGACCATGCCCGGTCTCACCGGCCACGAGCTGGCCGGGGAACTTATGGCCGTACGGCCGGATATCCCGATTATCCTCTGCACCGGCTTCAGCGAGCAGATGAGCGAAAAAACAGCGAAAGAAACCGGAATCAAGGGATATCTCATGAAGCCGTATACCGCGGACAGCCTCAATACGACCATTCGCGGGGTCCTGGCGGGGTGACGCCCCGTTGCTACCGGATACCCCGGCCGCGGACCAGCATTCCGTTCTCAAAAACGATACTCTGGGTAACCAGCCGGCTCGACCAATATTTCCATGTATCCAGATCGAGGGAAGGAGTCTCGTGGCCCGGCGGATATCCGCGCGCCATGATGACCTGCTCCTTGCTCATGCCGAACTTCATCACCCCATTCTTGATGGCGGCGACGGTAGACTTGTCGAACTGCTCGAGCGCCACCGGCTCTCTGGAAAGCATACGTTTTGCGATGGCAGTCATGTCGCGCCGGGTGAAATGGGGAGTATTCTCGATCTTGACCGTTTCACCGGAACTCAATCTCAGCAGCATCGATTTCTCGCCGCGCGAAATGAGATACGCCCTGGTATTGATCGGCACGAGCATCCCGCGCCAGTAGTTCGTGGCGTTGTGGGTCCCTTTCTCATACATGAAGGTGTGCCGGATGTAATACTCCTTGCCGGCGACGGGAACCACTTCATTTTTTATCGAGGCGAAATAATGGGTAGAGCCGGCTGCCGGCAGACTGAGGAGGCAAGCCGTGATGGCCAGTGCGAGAACGAGCAACGGTAATTTCAGAAATCGATTGATCATGGCGCTGATGGATTGTTGAGTTGAATAATGCGGTTAAGCTATCCTCTCCTCATGGTTTTCGCAAGTTCTTTCTGCTCCTGCCGTTGCCGCAATGAGGAGCGCCTTCGCCGGGAATTCTCCCGGCAATTACCGGAATGTTCTCTTCCGGCGGGTCGATCCGGCCGGCGATATACACCCCGTCGAAGATGGAGCACTCAAAGCTCTGCAGTCGCGCGTTATCTTCACAGGCGCTGACGATCAGATCGTCAAGATCCTGATACATCAACCGGTCGGCGCCGATCAGCGCGGCGATTTCAGGTTCGCTGCGACCATGCGCGACCAGTTCGTCGGCCGAGGGCATATCGATGCCATATACATTCGGGAAACGCACCGGCGGGGCCGCCGAGGCAAAGTAAACCTTGGCGGCGCCGGCGGCGCGGGCAAGCTGGACGATCTGTCTGCTGGTCGTACCCCGGACAATGGAATCATCGACCAACAGCACATTTTTATCCCGGAATTCCTGGGCGATGGGATTAAGTTTGCGGCGCACCGAGGTTTCCCGTTCGCGTTGGCTGGGCATGATAAAAGTGCGGTTGATATAGCGATTCTTGATAAAGGCTTCCCGGTAGGCGACCTGTAAACAATTGGCCAGTTCAAAAGCCGCGGTCAGACTGGTATCCGGCACGGGGATGACCACATCGATATCATGGTCCGGCCATTGCCGCCTGATTTTGTTCGCCAATTCCCGGCCCATGCGCAGGCGGGCCTGGTAGACGGAAGTTCCGTCGAAGATGGAATCCGGCCGGGCCAGATAGACGTACTCGAAGATACACGGAGAGAGCCGGGCCTCGTCGCTGCACCGGTGGCGATGCAAGGAATTGTCCATATCGATATAGACCGCTTCGCCGGCTTCGAGATCGCCGATGAGAGTGAACCCCAGCACATCCAGCACGCAGCTTTCCGAGGCGATCATGTATTCCGGACCCAGCCCGGTGCGGCGCAGACCCAGCACGGCCGGCCGGATCCCGTGGGGGTCGCGGAAACCCACCAGTCCATGGCCGTTGATCATGGCAACCACCGCATACCCGCCCCGGCAACGGCGATGGACGCCGCCGACCGCTTTGAAGATGGCTTCGGCGGTCAGCCGCGACCTGCTGTTCTTGTGCAGCTCATGGGCGAATACGTTCAACAGCACCTCCGAATCCGAGTCGGTATTGATGTGACGTCGATCGACCCGATACAGTTCTTTTTTCAACTGCACGGCATTAGTCAGGTTACCGTTGTGGGCGAGGGCGATGCCGAACGGCGAGTTGACATAGAACGGCTGGGCTTCGAGGGACGAATGGCTGCCGGCCGTGGGATAGCGGACATGGCCGATCCCCATGGTGCCGACGAGCCGCTCCACATCGGCCCCCTGGAAAACATCCCGCACCAGGCCGTTCGCTTTGTGGAAAATCATTTTACCTGCGCTGCAGGTCGCCATGCCGGCGGCATCCTGTCCGCGGTGCTGCAAAATGGCTAATGCTTCATAGAGACTCGGTGAAACTGGAGAATATCCTGCAATGCCAGCGATTCCGCACATATCAAGGCCTCGATCCTGAACGGCCCCGCCAGCCGGCCCCAGACTGCTTGGCCCGGCCGCAGGGCATGAAAGATGTGCTTCGGCAATCGCCCGCACATCATCCGATAGATCCTCCGACACATCGTCCGTCACATCATCCAATAAGCATATGACCGCTCTGAAATTAATCAATGACGAAACGCTTTCCTCATATCCCCACCGGGCTGCCTTTGAATCAGAGCTACTCCTCCTTGCTCCGGCTACTCTCCGAGCCCGCCGTTTTCCTGAAGCGGCGCAGGAGAGTCAGGCCGACGATGACCAGGAGGTAGGTCGCCGCCGCAATCATGATGATCACCGGGCCGCTCGGCAGATCAAGGCTGTAGCTGGCACCGAGCCCGCTGAGAATAAAGACGATGCAGAACAGGGTGGCCAGCAGCATCATCTGCAGGATATTGCGGGCGAAGTTGCCGGCGATGGCGGCCGGCAGGGTCAGGAGGGCGATGACCATGACGATGCCCACCACCCGCACCAGCAGGACGATGGTCAAGGCCACCAGACAGAGGAGGAGCAGATAGAGCCAGTGGGTTTTGATCCCCCGCAGCTGGGCGTATTCCTCGTCGAAACAGAGGGCCAGGAAGGTATTGAAAAAGATGCCGATCACTCCGATCACCAGCACGTCGAGGGCCAGAACGAAGAACAGATCGTTGCGGGTAATAAGAAGGATATTGCCGAACAGATAGCTCATCGGATCGCTGTAGCCGGGGGTCCTGGCGATAAACAGCAGGCCGATGGCCATGCCGACCGCCCACAGCGCGCCGATGACGCTGTCCTCCCGCTGCCGGGCGTAAAGACTGACCATCGCCAGGATCACCGAGGCTAACAGGGCGACGGCAATGGCGCCATGCAGGGGACCGAACCAGGTGATGCCCATGGCGTTCTGCAGGTAGAGCCCGGCCCCGATGCCCCCCAGGATGCAGTGCGAAATGGCCCCGGCGATATAACTGATCCGCCGGACCACCACGTAGGTGCCGATCATGCCGAAGGGGATCGAGGCAAAGATCCCGGTCAGCACGGCATAACGGAAGAAGGGCAGATTGGGGTCGGTAAGGGCGGCCAAAAACTCAGTCATGACTGTGGCCCTCCTCGCTGCAGCGATGGTCGTGCCTGATCATCTTCAGATCTCCGCCGTACATCTCCTGAATCAGCCTGCCGGTCAGTTCGCTGGTCGGATGGATCACCACCTGCCGGTTGACGCAGGCGATCCGTTTGAAAAAACTCGAAGCAAAACCCACCTCATGGGTGACCATCAGAATGGTCATCTGCCGGTTCAACTCGCCGAGCAGGTCGAAAAACCGCACCTCCGATTCGTGATCGATATTGGCCGTCGGTTCGTCGAGGATGAGGATTTCCCCGCCCGAGGCGAGCGCCCGGGCGATAAGGGCCCGCTGGCGCTGACCGCCGGAGATCGAGGCGAAGGGCCGTCCCGCCAGATCGGTCAGGCCGGTCTTGTCGAGGGCGGCCATGGCTATCTCCTTATCCGCCTTGGAATATCGTCCGATGCGAGAGCCTCCCAGACACCCCATGCAGACCACATCCCGGACCGAGATGGGGAACTGCGGATCATAATGGGCATATTGGGGGACGTAGCCAATGCGCAGGCGGGCATCCTCCGGTTTCTGCCCGAGGACCCGGACAGTCCCCCGGGTCGGCGAGAGGAGGCCGAGGATCAGTTTGATCAGGGTGGTCTTGCCGCCGCCGTTGGGGCCGACGATGCAGATCGAGTCCGCCGGCCAGATATCGAGGTGGACGCCGGAGAGCACCGGCGTCTGATCGTAGCTGAAAAAGAGGTCGCGAACCTCGATAACCGCAGTTTGCCGATCCATCATTTCTTCACCCCTTCTTTGCCGGCGAGCGCGGCCTTGATTTTGGCGGTCATGGTTTTCAGGTTGCCGGCTACATCCAGGGCGAGGTTGTCGAGCGGTTCGACCGACCCGCCGATGGCCCGGGCCACGGTCTCGGCGCTTTTCGTATCGAATTGCGGCTGGACGAAGATGATCTTCACCCCCTCCTTGCGGGCCTTCGTGATGAGAGCCGATAATTGCCGGGGACTGGGCGATTTGCCGCCGACCTCGACCGCCTGTTGGACCAGGTTGTATTCCTTGGCAAAATAACCGAACGAGGGATGGAAGATATAGAAAGACGATCCCTTATAGGGCGCCAGTTCCTGCCGGATGAAGGCGTGCAGCTGTTCCAGTTCGGTCTGCAGCCGGGCCAGATTCTGTTCATAATCCGCCTTGTTTCCCGGATCGGCGGCGGCCATGGCCTCGGCCATCGCTGCGGCCATGATCTGCAGGTTGAGCGGCGACAGCCAGACATGGGGATCGGTGCCGTCATGGTGGTGGCCCTCCGGCTCGTCGTGTCCGCCTTTTCCCTCCTGCGCCGCTTCCCGTTCCCCGTCATGTTCCTCTGCGGCCATGGCGATCCGGGCGACCCCGTGGGTGGTATCGATAAACCGCAGACCGGCAACGGTTCCGGCCAATTTATCGACGATCTGCTTCTCGAATTCCATGCCTATGGTGAAATAGAGACGGGATCCGGCCAGGGCCGAAATCTGTTTCGGGCTCGGTTCGTAGGTGTGGGGATCCGCTCCCTTGGCCACCAGGACATGGGTGACGATTCTGTCGCCGCCAAGCCGGTCGCTCAGCCATTTCTGGGGCGGGATGGAGACATGGACCGCCATGGTGGCGGCGAATCCGGGCGAGGCCGCGGCGAACAACAGGGCGGGGAGCAGGATTCCCAAATACAAGAGTCGTTTCATAGCAGGCACCGTGAAGGTATGAGTACATTAGTGCATTATCGCATTATTGCAGATTCGCCCCGCCCTCACCGTTGCAGACAGAATGGACGGCATTGCATTCATCGCATTTTTCCAATTTATTCGGTAATACTAAGTAATAAGTGCCGATGGAAATTGCAAGTCCGGAGCGAGGCAACCACCGACCGAAGACCACAGGGATGAACAGTTCGCCCGAATTGAGCCGCATAGGAGTACAGGCAATTCATCCACGGCGAATTGACTTACTCCCGCAAATGACAGATATTTACCTGAAGTGGACGACCCGCAGCAGTCACGTCCCAACCGGGAAATTCCGGAAGATCCGTGTTCCACGGAAGCAATCATTTAAATTATTCAGAGAGATCCGTTTACCATGACCAACACCGAAAAGCCACGTCTGCTGGTGCGGCAGGGAAAATCGACAAATCCCGACGCTCATGTGGCGGTCCGTGAACTCGCCGCCCAGATCGAACAGCCGAACACCAAAATAACATTGGTGTTTTTCTCCGACGAATACGATCCGCAGCAACTCGGTCGAGCATTGCAGGAGCACCTTCCCGGCACGGTGATCGGCTGCACCACCGCCGGACAGCTGGCGGAGACGGGATTCCAGCGTGGCGGTCTTTCCGGCGCTTCGCTTGCAAGCGACGAGCTCGCCGCCATTCCCTATCTGATCCATCCCCTTTCCGCACAGGCCGAGCAGGTGCAGGCAATTGCCGAAGAAGTCCAGCAACGGATCACGCTCACCCGGTTGCCGGCCTTTGGCTTCCTGCTGGTCGATGGGTTGTCGATGAAAGAAGAGCTTGTCATTTCGTCGCTGTATATGTCGTTTGGCGATGTTCCGATTGTCGGTGGCTCGGCCGGAGACAGCCTGAAATTCAAACAGACCTTCGTCTATTACGACGGCCGGTTGTTGCGGGATGCGGCGGTAATCACTCTGTTTTTGACGACCCTGCCGTTCCATGTCTTCAAACACCAGCACTTCCTGCCGACTTCCACCAGGCTTGTCGTGACGGCAGCAGACCCCGAAAAAAGGCTGGTGAAGGAGATCAATGGAGAACCGGCGGCAGAGGCTTACGCCCAGCTGATCGGCACAACCGTCGATCAACTCGATTCCGCCACATTTTCCCGGCACCCTCTGATGCTCCGCATCGGCGACGATTACTTTGTGCGATCGGTTTCCAATGTCGAACCGGACGGCGGCTTGAAGTTCTTTTGTGCTATCGACGCCGGCCTTGTCCTCACCATCGGCAAAGGTCATTCGGCGTTTGAGGCGTTGCATCGCGACCTGCAAAAGGTAAAAGAGGACATGGGCGATCCGGCGGTCATAATCGGCTGCGACTGCATTCTCAGAAGGCTTGAAATGGAGGAACAGGGAATCGACGACAATGTCGGCCGGCTCCTGGCAAAGAGCAAAGTCGTGGGTTTCAGCACCTATGGCGAACAATTCAATTCCATCCACGTAAACCAGACCTTTACAGGCATTGCCATTGCGGGCTGACACATGAACGAACTCGAGCAAAACGCTGTCGTCGCCAAGCTGCAGGCCAAACTGCAGGCACAGCAAAAGACCATCGAGACCCTCATGGACACTGTAGAACAGCGAACTTCCGCTGGGCCGTCGTCGATGGAGCTGCTCTCGCAGAATCTGAATCTGGAGCGGGTCGTCCGGCACAAGACCGAAACCCTGCAACGCCAGGGAGAAGAATTAAAGCAAGCCCTCACGGATCTGCAACTCACCCAGACCCGCCTGCTCCAGGCCCAGAAACTGGAATCCGTCGGCCAACTCGCCGCCGGCATTGCCCACGAGATCAACACCCCTGCTCAGTTCATCGGCTCAAATATTGATTTTCTTCAAGATTCTTTCAGGGATGTCAAACGGTTGATTGGTGCCCTGCAGAAGGTATTGCAGGCGGTCGGTCAAGGCTCGGAAGTTGCTGAGTCAAGCCGGGAGGCAGAAGAACTGCTGGCGGAACTTGACTGGGAGTATCTGCAAGACGAGATTCCGACCGCGATTCTGCAGTCGAAGGAAGGAATCAACAGGGTCACGACCATAGTTCAGGCAATGAAGGAATTTTCTCATCCCGGCAGCAAGGAGAAGGCTTTTTACGATTTGAACAGAATCATCGAAACAACGATTACCGTCGCCAGCAATGAATGGAAATATTGCGCTGAAATGGAGACTCACCTTGACCCGAAGCTGCCCAAGGTTTTTTGCCTGGCCGATGAAATCGGCCAGGTTATTCTCAATATCCTGGTTAATGGTTCCCATGCCATCGCCGGCAAGTACAAAAACAGCACCGAGAGAGGGAAAATCACCATATCGACCAGACCATACCCGGAGCATGTTGAGATCTGCATAGAAGACACGGGAGGAGGCATTCCGGAAAACATTCGTGAAAGAGTGTTCGATCCTTTTTTCACCACGAAAAGCGTCGGCAAGGGCACAGGCCAGGGCCTGGCCATTGCCCACGATGTTATCGAAAAAAAACACAACGGTCTTATCAGCTTTACTTCAGAGATGGGTAAGGGGACGGTTTTCACCCTGCATTTGCCCATTCAAACAGGAGGGTAGCCAAATGAAAAAGTTGCATCTGAAATCAGTACTTACGGCCAGCTGCGGGATGGCGATTATTACGGCGGCCGGTTATGCCTTCGGCCAGAGCGCGGTCGGCGCCGAAGCAGCACTTCAGGGGGCCGACGGCCGTGGGTTCGGCACGGTCAGTTTCGTTCAGGGGCCCGGCGGGATACACCTCACGGCCGATCTGCAGGACCTGCCGCCGGGAATACATGCTTTTCATTTCCACGCCACCGGATCATGCAGCCCGGATTTTAAGGCAGCCGGCGGACATCTCAACCCAACCGGCAAGAAACATGGTTTCATGAACGCCGATGGGCCGCATCTGGGCGATATGCCCAATATCCATGTGCCGGATTCGGGAAAGCTGCAGTTTGAGCTCTTCCTGACAGGCATTGCCATCGGCGAAGGCTCGAACCCGCTGTTGGATGCAGACGGTACGACCGTGATGATTCATAAGGATGCCGACGATTATAAGTCCGACCCCGCTGGAGCAGCCGGCGACCGCATCGCCTGTGGTGTTATCAAGGGGAAGTAATTCCGGTTCGACCGGCACTCACTCGCGGAAGTTGCCGGTTTTCTTACTTCACACCCACCCATTGACAATGACAGCCCGGCGCCCTCGCAGATGGTCGGATGATACTTTTTAATGGGTGGGTTGCTCCTCGCCGGCCGCTTTAAAAAACATGGTCACCCCGGGGCTCTCGCTCTGCCGCTCAGCGTATTCGTTCCGGCACTCCTCAACAAAACCCAGCTGCCGGAAAAGGGCCTGCAGTCTCGGATTGCCGGTCAGTGAGATAAAGCGGCTGTAGCCCCTGGCCAGCATGGTGTCGATAAATGCATTGACCGTGTACACCCCGACCCGCTGGTTGCGAAAACGGGTGGAGATGGCCAGGGCGCCAAGCTCCACCGTCTGCATGTCGATTACCTTCTGCTCAACGCAGCCGACCACAATCCCGTCGATGACGGTGACAAAAAAACGTTCCCGGTTGCGGCTCAGGTACTGCTTGGTCCGCGGCTTGAGGAATCCGCCCCGCTTGTAACTGGTCAGGATACGATGGACGATGGCCACCTCTTCGTCGGTTTTCACCTGGCGGAGTTCTTCCGTGAAGTTGTTGGCGATCATCGTCCCCGTCCCTTCCACGGTAAAGAGTTCGTGCTTGATCGCATTCTTTCCCGCCGGCAGGATATGCACCCGCTCACAGCTTCCTTCCTCGATCTTTTCGCAGATCCGGTTCATGGTATCCTTGAAATTGACATTGGCGATGAGGTCGCCAAAATCGGCGAGGGACTCCCGCACCCGCCCGGTGGTCAGGGCATTGATCTTATTGCCCTGCCGGTCGATGAGGTAACGACGCTCGAGAAAGATAAGCTTGTGCATGGTGTCGCGGTGGCTGAGGACCGCCTGGTAAAAATCGAGTTCCGGGGCGATCCTGACGAGATTCGTGGCCGGAAGCTTTTTCTCAAGTCCTTTCAGAAGCTTCTGGTTGGAGAAACGAAGGGGAAGATTGTGAAACAGACTGGTGCGAATGTTATTTCTGACCAGAAATTTGATATCGGCAACAATCTCGTTGAGATGATCGCGCAGAATTCCTTCCCGGCAGGCGATACATACCCTGCGGCCGGCCAGATTTTTCGCGTATTCGTGGAGATAGAGTTGCGGCATAGTCAGTAATCGGGACAGTCGGCTGATTTTGCAACATTACGACTTTGTAATGTTGATGAAAGACTACGGCAATGTTCCATGACTATAGTGGCACCTGATCGATTATACCC
>CAYTVF010000008.1:0-49991 GCA_964441345.1 uncultured Desulfopila sp.
GGCAAGTGGACTGCCAAGGATCCGATATTGTTTGCTGGTGGGGATAGTAATCTGTTCGGGTATGTCCAGAATGATCCGGTTAATTGGGTTGATCCGGAAGGGTTGATGTCCGCTGGTCAACTGGGCATTGGAAACCCGGGTTCATATGGGAGCGAAAATACTTGCGAAAGCATGTATGACGACAATTCTGAGGCTCCTTACCTTGAGGGATATATTCCTATGGAAATGACCTTGGGGATGATACCTATCGGACCTATCACTGGATTCACAAGACATGGCTTAAATCAAGCCATATCACGCGATGGGGTTGGAGTTGCGACAAAAGCAAAAGCAATTCTAGAAGCGGTCCGAAATCCTACGAAGGTGGTAGAATTAGCAAAAGGGAAAGTAAAATACTTCGGCGAAAATGCAACAGTAGTCCTTAATGATTCCGGCAAGGTAATAACAACTTGGGCGAAGACAAAATTGGGTTGGAGGAAAACACCTTAAACGTTAGCATCGATGAGTAATCTTTTAAAATTACACGAGGAAAATATAATCAGAGAACTTCTCCTACAACATAAGCCATCTCTCTTGCCTATATTGAATTCTATAGGAAAAGAAGCTCTTACAGTTGAGCAGAGGGAGAGTTTAAGAGAAGTAATTTTAGATGAGTTTTTACAAACAGGTACTGAAGAGGATGACGAGCCTAACGAAAGAGGATTAATGTTGGAGCAGTTAATTGATAAATTAGGCCATTTATAAGGGCAGATATGCGTAGCAGTGCCGAGGGTCTTGAATTATTAGTTTTTCAATCGCGTAGCGACAAAATAGGGGCAACTGACCACACCACCAACCAGCCGGCCCGTAGCCCGATGCAATGTCGCATAAGGCCCCTTAAGTTGCGGTGGCCCCCAAATACAGCAACGAACAGGAAACAACCACAGCACACCGTAGCACCCACACATCAGGAAAAACCCCAGTCATTTAACATAAGGGACCTTGTGCGAGCGGACCGACTGGCGGAATGTTTGCCGTTTCTTTTGACAAACGGTGTAACAGGCAGGGAGAGGTACATTGCACCTGACCGCGCAACCACTGAACTCCGAGCGCAGGGGTGGAGGTTCTGCCGGGTTTACGGTGGGTGGAGGGTGGAGCAAAGACCGGCAGGGTGGGGCTATTGCGCCTCTCCGCCTGGGCTTCCAGGAGTTTTCTGGCGACATCGCGAGCAATCTCCATGGCCTCGGTGACCGTCCGGCCTTGGGCGACCAGACCGGGGACATCGTCGGATGTGGCGAGATAAACCCCTTCCGGCAATTTCTCGATATGGATGTTGATGAACCTCTCCATAGACGTTCTCCTTTAACCGGTCACGGAGGATGCCGGAGTATTCCCTTTATGGGATATCAGTTTCAAAATCTTTTGCTTTCGTAATTGCTTTATATTGTCATGAAGTGCCATACCTAAGGCCTCACTTTCAGGTTAATTGTCATGTCCTTGTGAATATTTTAGCACATCAGGAGTATTTTATCAGTTTTTTACGCTGCCCGGATAAGGATGAGGGGACCTGAGGGGCTCCTTTTACTCTCCCCACATATCTTGATCAGTCACAATCAGCCATCACCTGCTGGTCATTTTGCAAGAGGCTCAGCCTAAAAATAATTGCGGAAACTGTCGGGAAAAGATAGTTTTAACACATTGGGTCGGATAGCCCTTCATCAGAAGGGGCTTTTTTAAGGAAGCCCGAAAAAAGTGACTGCTTATCACCTGTCACCATCACTTAAAAAGGGGAACAACAAATATGAAACTCACATACACCAACATTCGTCCCAACTTGGCTGGCGATTTCCCACAGATTCATTCGACTGCGCTTATCGACCCTTCCGCACAAATTATCGGCAATGTTATTGTGGAAAAGAATGTGTTCATTGCCCCCCTTACTGTGATCAGAGCCGATGATCGTGGTCCAGATGGCCTAGTCGCACCTATCACAATTTGCGAAGATGCCAACATTCAAGATGGAGTGATTATTCATAGTCATGGCGGTCAGGTGGTGACGATAGGCCCAAGGACTACAGTTGCCCACGGAGTGGTCATCCACGGCCCGTGTGTTATTGCCGAGGACTGTTTCTTAGCCTTACGCAGTATTCTTTACAGCGCAATCTTAGAAAAAGCAGTTTGGGTCGGCATAGGTTCTTTAGTTAAGAACGCCACGCTTGACGCTTTTTCCTATATTCCACCTTACAGCGTCATTGGAGCTAAGTCAGACGTTTGGAAATCAGGATTCGTATCCGAAAAGGAGCAGCAATACATGAAAGAAGTGCACGAAGCTACCAGGCGGTTAAGGGACGACTACATGAAATCGCGAAATCTCGAAAAGAGCGGCGAATAGATCAAAAGATCAGGGCGGGGTATCCACGCTGCTGGTCTCGTATGACCGACCGGTCAGGCAAAGCTGATTATCGCTACAGATCAGCAAGGTGGGATCAATCTGCATCCCAGTCAAACCTTTGCAATCAACTCTTGCATCCAATAAAAAAGGCTGGAATTTCCATTAGAAATTCCAGCCTTTTTTGATTATAAAAACCCTTCGGGACCGATAATTCAGCGGATCGTGGCCACAACCGTTCCTGACTCAATCTGCTGCTGGGCTTGGACTTTGATGGCGCTGACTATTCCATCCGTTGGTGCGTTCAAAGGCGTTTCCATTTTCATGGACTCCAGAACCATGATGGTCTCACCATTTTTAACCGGATCCCCGACTTTCTTTTCAATGCGGATAATCAGTCCGGGAAGGGGCGTAACCACAGGTTTGTCTTCGCTGTTTTCAGTGACGCTTGCCGTGGCAACGGAGGAGACTGAAGGTACGGACCTGGATGTAAAGGAGTAGTTCTCGCCGTTGACTGTGGCGGTGTTTCCGTCGATGTTAACCTCATAGTCCTTGCCGTTCAGATTAATGATGCACTTGCTGCCCTTGGGAAGTTTCTCAGACACAGGTGCTTTGGTTTTCTGTTTATCGGCCGGAACATTTTTCCGGACTCCCAGAGTTCCTTCCCCTTTAAGAAAGGCAATTCCTTTTTCAGCACAGCAGGCTGCGATAAAGATATTTTCATCTGTAACAGGCAGGGAGGCGGCCTCAAGCATTTTCTTTGCAGCCGGGATTCCCTTTTTCGCATCGCGATCATTGATGGCAAGAGGGCTTTCCGTAGTGGGCTCAAGCTTGAGCTGTTCGCTGGCAATTTTGATCACTGTCGCATCCGGGCTGACCGGTGTCTTGCCGAAATAACCGAGAACCATTTTTCCGTAGCTCGGCGCAATCTTGTTCCATTTTCCGAACATGACGTTATTGAAGGCCTGCTGGAAATAAAACTGAGAAACCGGAGTGACGGAAGTTCCGAATCCGCCCTTGGCAACCGCCTCGCCCATGGCTGCGATCACTTCAGGATATCTGTCCATGAGGCCGTTGTCGCGGAGCATCTGGGTGTTTGCGGTAAGCGCACCTCCCGGCATGGGGAAGAAAGGAATCAGAGCTTCAACGGAAGTGGCCTCGGGTGGAAGGAAATAATCCTTCATGGCATCCTTGAAAGCCTGACGGAGCTTGATGATATCATTCACATCGACTCCGAGATCATAATCCGTGCCCCTGAGAGTATGCCACATCGTCAGTACATCCGGCTGACAAGTACCACCTGAGGCCGGGGACAGAGAGAGATCAATAGAATCAATTCCTGCCTCGATGGCAGCCTTATAGGATACGGTACACGTACCGGCTGTTTCATGGGAGTGGAAGGAAATTGTGGCCTTATCGCCGAGAAGCTGTCTTGCGAGTTTAATGGTATCAAACACTTTTTGCGGACGGCTGGTGCCGGAGGCATCCTTAAAACAAATTGAGTCGTAAGGAATTCCTGCCTCGAGAATTATTCTCAGCGTTTCCATGTAAAATTCAGGAGTATGGGCACCTTCGCAGCCTGGAGGAAGCTCCATCATGGTGACGCAGACTTCATGCTTCAGGCCGGCGTCCTTGATGCATTGGCCCGAATAGATCAGATTGTTGACATCATTTAAGGCATCAAAATTACGGATGGTGGTCATGCCGTGTTTTTTAAAGAGATCGGCATGCAGCTTGAGGATATCGCTCGGCTGGGAGTCCAGGGCGATAACGCTGATGCCGCGGGCGAGGGTCTGGAGATTGGCATTGGGGCCTGCCGCTTTGCGGAAGGAATCCATGACCTCAAAGGAATTTTCATTGCTGTAGAAGAAGGGGGATTGAAACATGGCGCCTCCGCCGGCTTCGATATACTCGATTCCTGCCTGTGCAGCCTGCTCGACAACCGGTAGAAAGTCTTTTGAGAATACACGGGCTCCATAAACGGACTGAAAGCCGTCTCTGAATGCGGTTAACATGAATTGAATGCGTTTTTTCATAGCATTACACCTCCGAATAATTTTTTGATTTGGCAATGGCGATTACGGCAGCAATATAGGCTTCATCCCTGAATACGAGGGTATCTGCAATGGCGATTACGGCTGCGATATTGGCTTCATCCCTGGTTACCAGGGTACCTGAAGCCTGTTTTGACTCTTTATGGGGCTTTGAAAACCTGTCCAGCAAAAAGATCATTGATTGCACAATGCAGGCGATAAAAAGAGAAATGGCAATGGTGATAATTAAAGTAATAAATGAAACAGTTAATCCATCCATAGTTATTTTCCTTATTTAATGATGCTGCAGAATACGCCGGCGATGATTGCGGTTGTTATTACGCCCATGACATTAGCCCCCAGAGCATACTGCATGATGATGGCATGAGGATTATCCTTCTGCACAATTTTCTGGGCCACTTTAGCTGTTGTCGGAACGCAACTGACTCCTGCAATTCCGATGACCGGATTGACTTTTCCCCCGGTGCAGAAGTAGGCGACATAGCCTCCGATAATGCCTCCGACTCCGGACAGAAGAAGGGAGAGCATTCCCAGAAGCAGCAGAGGGAGAACCTTGGGATCAAAAATGGTGTTGGCCTCGCAGAGAATCCCCAGCGTTAATCCCAGAAACATGGTCGACATATACAGGACGGGGCCGTTTAAAAGGTCCTGGAACTGTTTGATGCCGCTCTCACGGATGACGATTCCAAAGAAAAGGCAGAAAAGAAGAGGTGCCGCAACCGGCAGCAAAAAGCAGAGAATAACGCAGCACACAACAGCGAAGGCCATTTTCTGCCCGGAGGTGAAGCGGCTTGATCTTGGATCATAAGGCATGACCGTGCCGCGGAGTTTCGCACTTGGAATCATGAATTTGATCAGATACGGATAGCCGCCATAGGCCAGCCCCAAATAAAGATAGGCGACCACGGCAATAGGGACAAAGAGTTCAGGAGCAAGTTTCAGGGAGGTAAAAAGCACCATGGGTCCGTCCGCTCCGCCAACTACGGAAATGGCGGCCGCCTGTTTCAGGGTATAGCCGAAATACTGGGCAATGGGGATGGTGAAAATGGTCCCTAATTCCGCAAAAAGTGCGAGAAAAACGCTTAAAAAAGGTCTTGCCATGACGAAGCCCACGTCCAGAAGAGAGCCGATTCCCATGAACACAAAGCAGGCAATCAGGCCGTTGGAAAAGGTAAAGGTATAGATGGGCTGCAACCAGTCGATCCCCATGATAAACATAAGGTCCGCTGCGTTTTTGACGGCATCCTCGCCTGCGCCTGCCTGGGCCTCCAGAAAAAGGGTTCCGAGTCCGCCGTGAAGACTCAGGGGGTCAAACATCATGACAGAGGCATTGATCACTGCCATTCCAAGCCCCATGGGAATCATGAGCATCGCCTCAAGGACTCCTTTTTTGCCGAGGTACATCAACAGCATGCCTAAAAGAATAAGACCTAAGCGGGCGAACACCATTTGAGGGGAGGAATGAAGCAAGGCCTCAACTCCCTGAAAAGCACTCAAAAACATCTCCCAAGACATATATTTCTCCTCTAGTTAGAATGAATAAAAAACATTAACTAATCGTTGCAATCAAAATCAAACATGACGGGATGGGGCTATCATCTTGTAAAAAGAGGCTTTTTTTGAGACGTAGTGTTTTGCCCCTTGTTCCTTGCCCCATCGAAGTTCTGCAAGACCACGAGATTCCTTGGGCAGATGAATATTTGATCGGGGGAATTCCACGGCAAATCTACTGAGTGATAGTTTGGTAGAAATCGAAAATATCTTCCTTCACGTTCTTGCAACCATCTAAAATTGGTATGACGAAAAACAACAGTCCCCAACCTACCCCAAGAGATAGTTCTGTGCAAACCAGTAAGGCAAATAGGAAAATCGTATAATACTGATTAAATGCGCTTCCTGTAATTTTTCTCGGTGAGATGCCAAATCTTGCAATGCAAGAAAAGAGCCAATCCGAAAAGATGTTGTAACATATTGTATTTGTTACTTTGTGAAAGGTTTTGCCGATTTTAATTCATAATAAAATGGGTGGGAAGAAGCACATTCTTTTAAATAGCTGCACAATTGAGCTATTATTTTTTAAATACAGTGCGTTACGGGATATGCTGGCAAAGTTTCCGGTATCGTCTTGGCGGAAATCCGCCATTTTCTCATAAGACCAGGACGAGGGTCAGGTCTTGAATTATTAGTTTTTTCATGTATTGAGACCGAGTTGATTTGTTTGATAAAAAATGGCGAGGAAAGGAATTCGATGCATTAAATCTGCAGCTTGGCAGCTACCGGAGGGATTCAGAATCCGATTCCCATGAATTCACTCAATATGGCGACAAGCACGAAGCACGGTGGTCGTTGAAGTTGCAAGGTTCCGGGAAACATGGTAGTTGAAACTGTGACTTACGCACTTTCATTTTGCCATACGCCCTTGCTGCGTGACAATGCGGGCCTGGTTATGATCATCAGAATCATGGAGGAAGCCGGTGCTGTTACATCACCTTTTCATCGACATCGCCAAGCAGTTCGGCAAAAAGCTGGCAATCAACGATTTCACCACGAACAGAGAGCTGACCTATCAGCGGTCGCTCATCGCCTGCCTGATTCTCTCCCGGTTCTTCCGTAAACTGGACCGAGGTTTCATCGGCGTCATGCTGCCTACTTCCGCCGGCTGCATCCTGACCAAAGCGGCGATCCTGATGAGTGGCCGGATTCCGGTGATGATCAACTACTCGACCGGCGCCGAGCAGAACGCCCGATATGCCCAGCAAAAGTGTGACGTCAAGACGATCATTACCTCCAAGGCCCTGCTGGAAAAAATCGAATGCCCCTTTGTCGACGGCATGGTCTCTATCGAAGACATCATGGCCGCCGTCACCACCGGCCGGAAGGTTTTGGCCGCGGCGACCGCCGCGCTGCCCGCCGCCCTCATCAAAAAACTCGTGCACCAGGGCGATGAAGACGACACCGCCGTTATCCTCTTCACCAGCGGCAGCGAAAAAGAGCCCAAGGCAGTCCAGCTGACCCACAAGAATATCCTGACCAACATCGCCTCGGTCACCCCGATTTTCGGGTTTCGCAGCGAGGATATTTTCATGTGTACCCTGCCTTTCTTTCATGTCTTCGGCCTGACCACCAACCTCTGGCTGCCGATCTGCCACGGGATGACCATGCTCACCTATGCCAATCCCCTCGACTTCAGGAAGATCTGCACCATCGTCCGGGAGCATAAAGCCTCCTTCCTGGTCGGCACTCCCGCGTTCTTCTGGGGATATTTGCGCAAATCCGAAGACGGCGACTTCAGCTCCCTGCGGATTGCCCTGACCGGGGCCGATAAATGTCCGGATGCGCTGCGCGATGGCTTCAAGAACAAACACAACATCACGGTGTACGAGGGGTACGGGGCCACCGAGTGTTCGCCGGTGATCTCCACCAACACCCCCGAGTTCAATCGGCCGGGCAGCGTCGGCAAACCGATCCCCGGCGTCCAGGTCCGGATCGAAAACTACGAAACCGGCGAGGAATGCGGCCTGGGCGAGGACGGCCGCATTCTGGTCAAAGGCGACAGTGTGATGAAAGGCTACTTCAATGATTTCGAGCAGACCTCCCTGCACATCCGCCGCGGCTGGTACGACACCGGCGATATGGGCAATATCGACGAAGACGGCTATCTCTGGCATGTCGGCCGATTGAAGCGGTTTGTCAAGATCGGCGGCGAGATGGTTTCCCTGGTCAAGATCGAAGATGTGCTGGAAAAATTCCTGCCGGAGGACAGCCATTGCTGCGTCGTCGAAATTCCCGATGCCATCAAGGGAGCGAGAATCGTCGCGGTGGTGACGACTCCCCTCGACGAAAAAGCGGTCCTGAAGCAGATGGCAAGCGCCCTGCCCCCCATTGCCCTGCCGAAAATCTTTCTGGTGTGGGAGAGCCTGCCGAAGATGGGCAGCGGCAAGATTGATTTCCGGACCATATCGGAAATGGCCAGAGAACAGCTTACCCGGAAAAGCATCCAGTAACCGGAATGTCATCTCTCCGCATTTTTTTGCGTTCGCCGCTGTTTGATACCCTGCAATTTATCCTGCTGCTCACCGGCCTCGGCTGGCTGGCTCTCCGCAGCGCTGCAAATATCGGCTACAACTGGCAATGGTACCGGATCCCGGAGTATCTTTTTTCGGTCACCGAGAGAGGCATCGTCACCGGCCCCCTGCTGCAGGGCCTGAAGATCACCCTCGTCATCTCCCTGGCAAGCCTGGTTCTGGCCCTGCTGTTCGGCCTGATCACCGCCATGCTCCGCCTGTCCGCTTCGTTTGTCGCCCGCGGCCTGGCTATTTTCTACCTTGAAACCAGCCGCAACACCCCGCTGCTGATTCAGATCTTTTTCATCTATTTTGTCCTCGGCCCGGTCCTCGGCCTCGACCGGCTGCCTTCGGCCATTATCGCCCTCAGCCTTTTTGAAGGGGCCTATGCCTCGGAAATATTCCGCTCCGGAATCGAATCGGTAGCGACAGGCCAGGTCGAGGCGGCCCGCAGCATCGGCCTCACCACCTTTGCCACCTATCGCCATATCATCATCCCCCAGGCCATCCGCACCGTGCTGCCGCCCCTTACCAGCCAGGCCATCTCCCTGGTGAAGGACTCGGCGCTGGTCAGCACCATCGCCATCTACGACCTGACCATGCAGGCCCAGGCCCTCGTCGCCGAATCATATCTGACCTTTGAAATCTGGTTTACCGTGGCGGCGATCTACCTGGCGATAACGGTTATTTTGTCGCTTTTAGTTGGCATTCTGGAAAAACGTCTTAAATTACCGTAACATGTCAAGTAACGGTGGACAAATCCAAACCAACAAGAGGAGATCAGCATGAAAAAGAACAAACATGGTTTATCCTTTTCCATTGTCACAGTCGCCCTTCTGGTGCTTTGCCTCGCCGGCATCTCGCCCGCCGCATCCGTTCAGCAGGACGCGGCCGCCGCCAGCACCATTGAAACGGTCAAAAAGAAGGGACTCCTCAAGGTCGGCATGGATATCTTCCAACCCTGGGCGATGAAAGACAAAAACGGCAAGCTCATTGGCTTTGAAATCGATGTCGCCACCCGGCTGGCCGAAGATATGGGGGTTAAGGTCGAATTCGTGCCGACCGCCTGGTCGGGGATCATTCCGGCGCTTCTGACCGGCAAATTCGATGTCATTATCGGCGGCATGGGCATCACCGCCCAGCGAGCCCTGCAGGTCAATTTCTCCCAGCCCTACGATTATTCCGGAATGGGTATCGTCGCCCATAAAAAACTTGCCGCAGGTTTCGATTCCCTCGAAAGCTTCAACCAACCGGATGTCCAGATCGCGGTCAAGCTCGGCACCACCGCGGTTGCCGCGGCGAAGAAATATCTGCCCAAAGCAACCCTCAGAATGTTCGATACTGAACCGCAGGCCTACCAGGAACTGCGCAACGGCAAGGTTCATGCGGTGGTCGGCAACGCCCCCCGCCCGGCCTATGAGGCGGTCGACTACAGCGACACCCTGTTCCTGCCGGTTGCCGGAACCTTCACCAAGGAGCCGATCGGTTTCGCCATGCGCAAGGGCGACCCGGACAGTCTGGCCTTTTTCAACAGCTGGATCACCCTGGTCAGCCTCGAAGGATGGCTGCAGGAACGGCACGATTACTGGTTCGGCACCAAGGACTGGAGCAGTCAGATCGAATAACCGGTTTTTTCACCCCGGACCTGAACATGCAACCGAAAAAACCGGCAGTCACTCCTCTGGACGGAATAATCCTCGCCACCATCCTCGGCTTTTTCGGTTATCTCTGCTATCGCCTTTTTTTCGCGCTCAACTACCAGTGGAACTGGTCGGTAATCCCGACCTACCTGGTGCGCTTTGACGCGGAGAGGGGGCGCTGGACCGCGAATATCCTCCTAGAGGGGTTGCTCACCACCATCAAACTGAGCATCTGGGCGACGCTTTTTGCCGTGCTGCTGGGCTTTGCCATAGGACTCATGCGGATCTCGCCCCGGCTTTTTTTCCGGCTGGCCGGCCGAACCTATGTCGAAGCCATCCGCAACACCCCGCCGCTGGTGCTGGTCTTCATTTTCTACTACTTTGTCAGCGACCAGCTCCTCACTTTTCTCGGGATCGAAGATCTGTTCCGGATGAGCCCGCAACCGGCTCAGGCCATCCTGACCTGGCTTTTCTCCGCCCCGGGTCTGGTCACCCAGTTTTTTTCCGGGGTGCTGACCCTGGCCCTTTTTCAAGGCGCCTACATTGCCGAAATCGTCCGCGCCGGCATCCAGGCCGTAGGCCTCGGCCAATGGGAGGCGGGCCAGGCCCTGGGACTGACCCGGTGGCAGCTGATGCGGCTGATCGTGCTGCCCCAGGCGATAAAAATCATGCTGCCGCCGCTGGCGGGCGAATTCATCAATACCATCAAGTGGTCTTCCATCGTCTCGATCATCTCCATCCAGGAACTGACCTTCCAGGGTCTCCAGGTCATGGCTTCGACCCGGGCAACCATCGAGATCTGGCTCACCATCTCGGCCATGTATCTGGCCCTCTGCCTTTCCCTCTCGCTGCTGGTCGGCAGAATAGAACGTTCTTTGGCCCGGCCGGACAGTGGTCCGCACACTCCCCAACACTCCCGCAAGGACACAACATGCGCACCCCATCGCCTTTTGCCATAGTCAATATCCGGCTCTTCGTCGCCTTTCGCACTTTTTTCAACGCCCGCTTTTACTACCCGGTCTTTACCATTCTCTTCCTTGACTTCGGCCTGACCATCGAGCAGTTCGCCCTGCTCAACACCGTCTGGGCCATCACCATCGTCTGCGCTGAGGTGCCTTCCGGGGCTCTCGCCGATCTGCTCGGCCGCAAGTACCTGATCGTCGCCACCTCCTTCTGCATGGTCGCCGAAATGAGCCTGCTCGCCTTCGTTCCCTTGGGCAACAGCGCCCTCATCTTCTCGGCCTTTCTCGTCAACCGCGTCCTCAGCGGTCTCGCCGAAGCGATGGCCAGCGGCGCCGATGAGGCCATCGCCTACGACTCGCTGGTGGCCGAGGGCAACCCCGAAGACTGGCCGATGGTGCTCAGCCTGCAGATGCGGATGCGGTCGTTCGCCTCGATCGTCACCATGACGATCGGCGCCTTCGTCTATGACCCAGCCGTGGTGAACAGGATGCTGGCCTGGGCCGGTTCCGCCCATATCCTCGATCAGCAGACCACCATGCGTTTCCCGATCTACCTGACCCTTGGCCTGGCCGTACTGGCGACGATTACCGCCCTGCGAATGGAGGAGCACCGCGACGGTCGAACGAAAGGGAGCATTACCCCTCTGGCGGCCTTGCAAAAGGTCTGGCAGGCAGGAACATGGATTGTCCGGACCCCGTTTGCCCTGGCCGTCATCCTCCTCGGCATGGGCTACGACCATGTGCAGAGAATGATCGTTACCATGACCAGCCAGTATTTCCGGGAAATCGACCTGCCGGAGGCAAGCTTCGGCCTGATCGGCTCCGCCATGGCCCTGCTTGGCCTGGTCACCCCGAAGATCGCCGAAAGGATGGCCTTGAAAAACAGTCCGGCGACCAATTTATACTGGGTGTCCGCCATCACCCTGACCGGCCTGTTCGGCCTTTGCGGCTTTCACCCCTATTGGGGACTCCTGCCGATGGCCTTGATTTTCGTCGGCATCATGTTCGTTTCAATGTTCACCAGCCACTACCTGAACCTTATCACCGAATCCCATCAACGGGCCACCGTCCTCAGTTTCAAGGGGATGGCGTTCAATCTCGCCTATGGCCTTATCGGGGTTCTCTTTGCCCTGCTGACCACCAGCCTGAGACACAGCGGCCAGGCCCTTCACCCCGAATGGTCCAAGACCGTCCTCGAAAGTTACGCCTTCCGTGAAGCCATAGGCTGGTTTCCCTGGTACACCATCGCCGGCATCAGCCTCGCAGCCCTCTTGTCGGCGCTGTATCTCCGGCGTAGAAACGGCGGACGGAAAACCGGCCCGCCCCACTGATTCAACGGCAGAGCGGAGAGAGTATGGCGAGTATGACGAGTATGGCGAGTATCGAGTTGCACCTTGCAGTTCTGCCTGTGACTCTATATATTGTGGTCGGAAACAATGTGAACAACTGGGAGGTGATTTTCCATGCTGATGAGATTTTCGATTTCGCTTGAAGAGAAACTGCTCTCGATCTTCGATGAGCATATCAAGGCCCACAGTTACAACAACCGGTCGGAAGCCATCCGGGATTTGATCCGCAAGGCCTTTGTCAAAGAGGAATGGCAGGGCGATAAACAGGTAATGGGCGTCATCAGCCTGGTCTACGACCACCACCAGCATAAGCTCCAGGAAAAAGTCACGCTGGTCCAGCACGATTACCATCATCATATCGTCTCCACCACCCATGTCCACATGGACCATGACAACTGTCTCGAGGTCATCGTGGTCAGAGGCAAGGCGAAAGAAGTGCAGGAACTGGCCGACCGGCTGACCGCCCTCAAAGGGGTGCGGGATGCCAATCTGGCCATGTCCAGCACGGGCAAAGCGCTGCATTGAGATAATCAATCACCAATCCATCACCAATCCATCACGCAATGAAAACAATATCCCTTGTATCTGTTCATGGCGGTCACAGCGGACAATTCTGCCACCATGCCACCGACACCCTCGAAGAAATCATCGAGCTGTACATTGCCAAAGGATTTCCCTGGGTCGGAATCACCGAACATGCTCCGGGCATCAGCCTCGAACTGCTCTATCCCGATCAGCGGGCAGCCGGTTTCACCCCGGAATTCCTCTACAACCGATTTGCCGGGTATATGCAGGAATGCCGGCGGCTGCAGGAGAAATACCGCGGCGACATAGAAATTTTTGCGGCGATGGAAAGCGAGACCTACAGCGGCTACGAGCACTTCATGCCCACCCTGATCAAGACCTTCCGGCCGGACTATATCGTCGGTTCGGTTCACTTCGTCGACGATATGGGATTTGACTATTCCCGCGAACAATACGACTGGACCGCGGCGGCCGCAGGCGGCAAGGACGCCCTCTATTGCCGGTACTTTGACCTGCAATACGAGATGATCCAGCTCCTGAAACCCGCGGTAGTCGGCCATTTCGACCTCATCCGGATCTTCGACCCGGAGTACAGGCAAAGACTGCTGCAGCCCGAAATAATGGCCAGGATTAAGAGAAACCTTGGACTTATCAAGGAGCTGGACCTGATAATGGACTTCAACCTGCGCTCGCTGTTGAAGGGGGCCGATGAGCCCTATATCTCCGGAGTGATTCTGGAAATGGCCCGAAAGATGGAAATAGCCGTCGTCCCCGGCGACGACTCCCACGGCTGCGGCAATATCGGGGTGCATATGGCGAAGGGCATTGGTATTCTCGCCGACATGGGTTTTTCCACCGACTGGCGGAAACCGAGATTACTGCACGATTAACTCACGGTCCGTTTGACGTCGAGCAGATGCCGCACTTGACTCAGGAAGGTCTTGCCGACCAGCGGCTTCATGATCAGGGCCCGGACCCCGTCTCTTTTCGCGCTCTGTTCGCTCACCAGGTCGGAATAGCCGGTCATCAGGATTATCGGCAGATCCGGCCGAACCGCCAGACATTCCCTGGCCAGACGATCGCCGGTCAGGTGCGGCATGGTCACATCGGAAATGAGCAGATCGATACCCTGCGGATCATCCCGGAATTTATTCAACGCCACCTGACTGTTGGTCTCGGTCAGCACCTTATAGCCCTGGAGTTCGAGAAAGGTCTTGGTCACCTTGAGCACCACCGGTTCATCGTCGACGACCATGATGGTTTCGGAGCCGCTCAGTCTGCCGGTGGCTGAATTCCCCGCCTCGAGGTTGTGACCCCGCTCCACCGTCGGAAAATAAATTGTGAATTGAGAACCTTGCCCCGGGACGGAGTCGACCGTAATATATCCGCCGCAATCCTTGACAATGCCGTGTACCACCGAAAGCCCGAGTCCGGTGCCCTGACCGGGCGGTTTGGTGGTGAAATAGGGTTCGAAAATCGACGCCATCACCTCCTGACTCATGCCGCTGCCGGTATCGCTTACCGACAGCAGCAGGTATTCGCCGGGAAAGAGATCCTTGTTGTGCTCAAAAAAACGGGCAGGCAGGCTGGTCGAGTGGATGGTAACCGTGAGCACCCCGCCATAGGGCTCCATGGCATGACTGGCATTGGTGCACAGATTCATGATTATCTGGTGGATCTGGACCGGATCGGCGAGGACCGGATTGACATTGCTGTCGATATTTTTCCTCAGTTCGATCGTGCTCGGCAGAGTCGAGCGCAGCAGCTGCAGCACCTCCTTGACGATGACCGGCAGTTCGGATGCAATGAGTTTCCCCTCGCCCCGCCGGCTGAAAGTGAGGATCTGCCGAACCAGCTCTGTCGCTCTCCTGCCGGCCTGAGCCAGTTCGAGCAAATAATTCCTGAGAGGCCCCTCCTGTGGGGTAAGCGCCAGGGAGAGTTCGGTATAGCCGACTATTCCGGACAGGATATTATTGAAATCGTGGGCGATCCCTCCGGCCAATGTACCGAGGGATTCGAGCTTGTGGCTCTGCCTGGCTTCCTTGGCAATAGTCAGGTATTCCGTTATATCGTCGCCGAGAAACAGCACATACTCCAATGTTCCGCTGCTGGCAAAAATCGGGATGCCGGTCACCCGCCACCTTCTGCTGTCCAGCATGGTCATCTTCCGCTGTTCGGTTTTCCCGGAGGAGATGACTTCCTGGACCAGGCAATTCCGGCAGGGCTTTTCTCCGCAATAGGACCAGAGTTGATGACACCTTCTGCCGATAAGATCGCGGAACTCCAAGCCACTGCTCAGGCAGGCGCTTTTATTGAGCCAGATCACCTCCGAACGGATATTGAACAGTACGATATTGCTGCACTGCGCGTCGAGGATCATCTGCAGCAGGACCGCCGGATCGCCCTCGAAGGCAGGCTCCTGAGCGGGCGCCGACGCTGCCACGAAGGTAACATACCCGCCAGAGGATTCCAGGTAACGGGTTGAGCAGGCCACTTTAATCTCGGAACCGTCTTTTTTCCGATAAGACGCCTCCCGCTGCACCACTTCGGCAAGCGGCTGCAATTCCAGACCGGGCTCGATTTCGCTCGCGGCCATGCCCAGCAGTTCCGCCCGGGAATAGCCGAGCAGCTCGCCCAGTGATTCGTCGGCGTCCTGCAGCCGGCCCAGGGCATCGGCGAGCCAGAAATGTGTGTACGCAGATTTGGTTTTCATTTGCCTCAAGCCTATCATCGACAGGTGATAAAAGTCAAATTTTCACCTCATTGTCCCTTTCCTGCCTGCACGTCCCGTAAAGCCGGGGCAGAGACATTTTCCCGGCCACGACTTTCGCCCCGGCAATGTCGGATTCCGACATTTTTGCAACTCTTTTACTCTGTCCGGCTGCACCCCAAAGGATACCCACCCCCCGCCGCCCCACATAATCCGCACCACAACGACAAATTCTGAAGACTGGTATCGATGTTGCAAAACAATTATTAAACATAAGCAAAAGGACAGTGCCGCCCATGCAAGAATGCGAAATCATCGATACGACCCTGCGCGAAGGGGAGCAGACACCGGGAGTGAATTTTTCCCTCCAGGAAAAACAGCTTATTGTCGACGGCCTGGCCATAATCGGCGTTCCGGAGGTGGAGATCGGCATCTCTTCCCGGTTCAACGCCTGCTCCGGGCCGTTAATAGTCTACAGCCGCAGGGCTCACCCGGGCCTGCGGCTGTCGCTGTGGAGCAGATGCAGGGAAGAAGATATTGGCTGGGCAGCCGAACTGAAACCGGACATTCTCTCCCTGTCGATCCCGGTTTCCGATATTCATCTGAAAAAGAGGCTGCAAAAAGACAGGGCCTGGGCGCATCAAACGATGTGCACCGCCATTGATTCGGCCCGGCGGCACGGCTTGACCGTCGCCATCGGTTTTGAAGATGCCACCCGCGGCGACCTCGGTTTTCTTCAATACATGGCCAAAACCGCCGAGCGGATGGGTGTTGTGCGGATACGTCTGGCCGATACGGTGGGCATCGGCTCCCCCGGCCGGATCGCCGGCCTTGTTGCCGGGCTGAAGGGCGAACTTGCCCGATGCCCCCTGGCCGTCCACACCCACAACGACTTCGGCATGGCTACCGCCAATGCCATTGCCGCCCTGGAAGCCGGCGCCCATTCGGCCGACACCGTCGTCCTCGGCCTGGGGGAAAGAACAGGCTGCGCCCGGCTCGAGGAGGTTGCCGCCTATCTTTGTCTCGCGTGCGGGATGAACAATTATAAAACCGAATACCTCAAACCGCTTGCCGGCTATGTTGCCGGAATCGCCGGCAGAGACATCGAGGGCAGCAGGCCGATTCTGGGCGCCGATATTTTCACCTGCGAAACCGGCCTCCACCTGCAGGGGCTGCAGAACGATCCGCAGACCTATGAACCTTTCGCCCCGGAGAGAGTGGGGGGCAAACGAAAACTCATTATCGGGGCGAAAAGCGGCCGGCGGGCCATCATGACCCACCTTGCCGGGCTGGACCGCAACCGGCCGGGCGATCTCTCGGAGAAAACGGTCCAACTGGTCCGGGAGACCGCCATGAATCTGAACCGCCCCTTGCGCGACGCGGAACTTTGCCGACTGATTGAATCTACCGAAAGGAATCGTAGCGATTCAGTCCGTATTTTCTGATCCGGTAACCGATCTGCCGTTCCGTCAACCCCAGCTCCCGGGCCGCCCGGATCTGCACCCAGCCGTTGCGGCGCAGGGCGGATTCAATCTCAAACCGCTCGATATCATGGAGTGACTTCGGGCTGTCCTGCGGGCTTGCCTTGACTGGAAGTTTTATCGTCTCATCCGGCACGCTCCGGTCGAACCGTTCCGCCCTGACCATGTTAGCCGGCAGATCACCCAGGGTGAGCCGGTCGCCCTCGACCAGAATCACCATTCTCTCCACCAGGTTCTGCATCTCGCGGATATTGCCGGGCCAGGGGTATCCGATGAGGAAATCGAGCAGCTCCGGCGTGATGTTGATCTTCTTGCCGTTCCGCTCGTTGCTTTTGCCAAGGAAATGGCTGAACAGCAAGGGAATATCCTCTTTTCTGTCCCTGAGCGGCGGCAGGATGATGGGCACAACGTTCAACCGGTAGTAGAGATCGGCCCGGAACAGCCCCCGCGCCACCGCGTCCTCCAGGCTGACGTTGGTTGCCGCGACAATCCGCACATCGACGGTAAAGGTCTTCGACCCGCCGATCCGTTCAAACTGCTTTTCCTGCAGGACCCTGAGCATCTTGGCCTGCAGGGCCAGGGGCATCTCGCCGATTTCATCGAGAAAGATCGTGCCGCAGTCGGCCAGCTCGAATCGCCCCGGCCGGGAGGCATGGGCGCCGGTAAACGCTCCGCGCTCATGGCCGAACAGCTCGCTTTCCAGCAGGGTTTCCGGCAGAGCCGCGCAGTTTACCTTGATAAAGGGCTTGTCCTTGCGATTGCCGCCCTCGTGGATTGCCCTGGCCACCAGTTCCTTGCCCGTGCCCGATTCGCCGAGCAGCAGGGTGGTCACCTTGCTGTTGGAGATCTTGTCGATAATACTGAACACCTCCTGCATCGGCTTGGAATGGCCGATGATGAAATGGCCGTCGTGCACCTGGTGCAGCCGGGCTTTCAGCGAAGCGTTCTCCTCGATCAATTTTGCTTCCTTTTTGGCGATTTCCTGGTGCAGGGTAAGAAACTGGGCGATGAGGGTGGCAAGGACCGTGAGAAAGCGAATATCTTCCTCAAAGGAGACATCTTCGCCGAACAGCCTGTCCACCGTCAATACCCCCTCCGGTTTGCCCTTCACCACCACCGGCACCCCAAGGAAAGAAATCCTGTTTTTTTTCACCTTGGAGCGCGCCCCGGTCCGGTTGAGGAAAAGCGGTTCGCTGTTGATATCGGGGACCACAAAGGGCGAGCAGGTCTGAAAGATCTGGCCGCAGACTCCTTCGTCGGGCCGGTACACCCCGCGCAGCTCCTCCTCCTCGGAGAGTCCGCACGATGCCTTGATCGCCAGTTTCTGCCGTGCCCGGTCAAAAACCAGCAGGGTGGCCCGCTCCATCTTCATCGTATCGTTTAAGACCCCGAGAATGCTGGACAGGGTGGTATCGAGATCCACCGCCGTGCCGATCAGTTCGGTTATCCGGTAGAGGGCCAGGAGCTCAATCCCTTGAGTTTTATTTATTTCAGCAGGTATTACCATCGAGTACGAATCCATCTTATATATTGCTCCTCTTGTGCGGACCGGATGCTCCCCCGGCCGCATGCCACAGACACGTTCTTCTGTTTTCCACATCACCCGGCACAAAGAATGCAGCCGGTCTCTGTCATCATTTTCTAGGCAATAATCGTTCCATAATCTCAACACCTTGTAATCAATAATCTTTCCAGAAGCCCATGCCGTTTCCCCGAACCTCCTGGGCCAAATCGCCTATTTTTCACAACAGATTTGTCGATCCCTCGATCCAGTATTTTACATTTTTGTATCAACATTTGATACCCCGAACCAAACAATTCAGAAATCCACATTTCATTACCTTTTTGTCGCATTCCAACCAAATTGACCTTTTGTGTCGGACCACAACCTCCCGCCCCGGTCCACGTCAAACATCTTATATCTATTTGAATTATCTATTCTATTTATTGATAATGCCGAATGGCACACCCCTTGCTTTAAGGGAGGCAGCAGACAAGGAAAGTGTCACCACGGTAACCAACAGCTCCATAGCTCCATAGCGGGAGTCGGGAGACCAGGGACAATAATTAACAGAGAGTCAACTTCAATACACCACTACCCACAAGGAGAGCATCATGAGAAAGGTGGCAATTTACGGCAAAGGCGGAATCGGCAAATCAACTACCACCCAGAATACGGTCGCGGGACTTGCGGAAATGGGACGGAAGGTCATGGTCGTCGGCTGTGATCCGAAGGCCGACTCCACTCGCCTGCTGCTGGGCGGTCTGGCCCAGAAATCGGTTCTCGACACCCTGCGCGAAGAAGGCGAGGACGTCGAACTGGATAACATCAGAAAACTCGGCTACGGCGGAACCTGGGCGGTTGAGTCGGGCGGTCCGGAGCCCGGGGTCGGCTGTGCCGGCCGGGGTATCATCACCTCGATCAACATGCTCGAATCGCTTGGCGCCTATGAAGAGAAGGAAGGCCTCGACTACGCCTTCTACGACGTACTGGGCGACGTAGTCTGCGGCGGTTTCGCCATGCCGATCAGGGATGGCAAGGCCGAAGAAATCTACATCGTCTGTTCGGGCGAGATGATGGCCATGTACGCCGCCAACAATATCTGCAAGGGTATCATGAAATATGCCCAGTCCGGCAGTGTGCGTCTGGGCGGGCTGATCTGCAACTCAAGGAATGTTGACAACGAAAAAGAGATGATCGAGGAACTCGCCAAAAAAATCGGCACCCAGATGATCTATTTTGTCCCCCGCGACAACGATGTGCAACGGGCAGAAATCAACCGCAAGACGGTTATCGAATGGAACCCCCAGGCACCTCAGGCGGACGAATATCGCGGCCTGGCGAAAGCCATAGATAACAACACGAACTTTGTCATTCCCAAACCACTGTTAATCGAGGAACTGGAGCAGCTGCTGCTCGACTTTGGCCTTCTGGAAGCGTAAGAGACGCTTAAGTGACGCATTAGAGAAGCATAATTATCAGAAACTTAACACACTCAGCAAATTACCAAGGAGATACCACAATGATGATCATGATCAGAGCCATAGTTCGACCGGAAAAGGCTGACGACGTACTTGCCGCCCTCATGGATGCGGGTTTTCCCGCGGTAACTAAATATTCGGTAACCGGCCGCGGCAAGCAGCGCGGCATCAAGATCGGCGCGGTGACCTACGACGAGATCCCCAAGACCATGCTGATGAGTGTCGTCAAGGCGGCCGACAAGGATTTCGTCATCAACACCATCATGGATGCGGCGCGCACGCCCGGCAAGGGCGCCTTCGGCGACGGCAAGATCTTTATCACCGAAGTAGAGGATGTCTACACCATCAGTTCCGGAGTACGCGAGGACACCCCTACGGAGGTTGCGGCATGAAAGAGATAATCGCGGTAGTCCGCATGAACATGATGAACCAGACCAAGGCTGCGCTGACCGCGGCCGGCGTCGACGCCTTCTTCGGCCACGAGGCCCAGGGGCGGGGGATCGGCTTTGTCAACCGCGATCTGCTCAAGGGCGCGGAGCAAGGCTATGAGGAAGCGGCCATCCTGCTCGGGGAAAAGGGCAAACTCTACCCCAAGCGAATGATCACCATCGTGGTCAAGGATGACGAGGTCGCGGGCATTGTCGAGGCAATCATCAAAATCAATCAAACCGGCAAACCCGGCGACGGCAAGATATTCGTCCTGCCGGTGGCGGATGCCGTTCGGGTCCGCACCGGTGAGAAGGGCGCGAAATCAATAGCCTAGAGGAGAAACTATATCATGGCAAAAGCACGGAAACTGGTGCAGTGGGAGCCGCACAATATCAAGGAACAACTGCTGGAGAAGTATCCGGCGAAGGTTGCCCGCAAACGCGCCGGACAGATAATGATCAACGAGGCCCTGGGGAACACCACTCCGGAGATTGTCGCCAACGTCCGTACCATCCCCGGCATCATCACCATGCGCGGCTGCACCTACGCCGGCTGCAAGGGCGTTATCATGGGACCGGCCAGCGACATCGTCAACCTGGTGCACGGACCGGTAGGCTGCAGTTTTTACGCCTGGCTGACCCGGCGCAATCAGACCGACGCCGTAAATGATTCGAACTCCAATTATATCCCCTATGCGATGACCACGGATATGCAGGATTCGGACATCATCTTCGGCGGCGAGAAAAAACTGGCGGCGGCGATTCAGGAGGCCTACGACCTCTTTCACCCGAAGGCCATCGCCATCTTCGCCACCTGTCCGGTCGGCCTCATCGGCGACGATATCCATGCGGTGGCCAAGAAAATGAAGGAACAGTTCGGCGACTGCAATGTTTTTGCCTTCAGCTGCGAGGGCTATAAGGGCGTGTCCCAGTCGGCCGGCCACCATATCGCCAACAACCAGGTGTTCACCCATGTGGTCGGCAAAAGCACAACGGAAAAAACCGAAAAGTATAAAATCAACCTGCTCGGCGAATACAACATCGGCGGCGACGGTTTCGAAATCGACCGAATCCTGGAAAAATGCGGAATTAAAAATATCTCGACCTTTTCCGGCAACGCCACCTACGACAAGTTCGCCTCGGCCAATCAGGCCGACCTGAGCTGCGTCATGTGCCACCGCTCCATCAACTACGTGGCCGACATGCTTGAGACCAAATACGGCATCCCGTGGATCAAGGTAAACTTCATCGGTGCCGAGGCGACAGCCAAGTCACTCCGAAAGATCGCCACCTACTTCGGCGAGCAGGAGCTGATCGACCGGGTCGAGGCTGTTATCGCCGAAGAAATGCCGGACGTACTGAAGGCGCAGCAGGAGGTCTATCCGCGGACCAAGGGCAAGACGGCAATGATCTTCGTCGGTGGTTCCCGGGCGCATCATTACCAGGAACTGTTTAACGAAATGGGCATCAAGACCGTGTCGGCGGGGTATGAGTTCGGCCATCGCGACGACTATGAAGGCCGCCACGTCATCCCCACCCTGAAGGTCGATGCCGACAGCAGGAACATCGAGGAGATCGAGGTGGAGGCGGACCCGCTGCTCTACCGGCCGCGAAAAACCGTCGAGGAGCTGGCAAAGCTTACCGGCGAAGGGCTCACCTTCAAGGATTACGAAGGGCTCAACCCGAACATGGACAAGGACACGCTGATCATCGACGACCTCAATCAGTACGAGGCCGAAAAACTGGTGGAGCTGCTGAAACCGGACCTTTTCTGTGCCGGAATCAAGGAAAAATATTCCATCCAGAAGCTCGGCGTACCGATGAAACAGCTGCACAGCTACGACTCCGGCGGGCCCTATGCCGGCTTTAAAGGTGCGATCAACTTCTACCGCGAGATCGACCGGCTGGTGAACAGCAAGGTCTGGAGCTACATGAAGGCACCCTGGCAGGAGAATCCCGAACTTTCGGCAACCTATGTTTGGGAATAACCAGTGAACGATAGATGATAGAGCGCCAATCGGCTCCATCGGGAAGGTATAACTATGCTACTGAGACACACACCAAAAGAGATAACGGAGCGGTCGGCTCTGATGATAAACCCGGCCAAGACCTGTCAGCCGATCGGCGCCATGTATGCGGCCCTGGGAATAAAAGGATGTCTGCCCCACAGTCACGGCTCGCAGGGATGCTGCGCCTACCATCGCAGCACCTTGACCCGCCACTACAAAGAACCGATTTCCGCCGCCACCAGCTCGTTTACCGAGGGTGCGTCGGTCTTCGGCGGACAGGCCAACCTGCTGCAGGCGATCGATAATATCTTCACGGTCTATGAACCGGAAGTGATCGCCGTCCACACCACCTGTCTGTCCGAGACGATCGGCGATGACCTGCCGCAGATCTTCGACAAGGCAATGAAGGAAAAGAAGATTCCCCAGGGCAAGACGGTCCTCGGTGCACCGACCCCCAGCTACGTCGGCTCGCATGTCACCGGCTTTTCCAATATGGTCAAGGCGATGGCCGCCCTGGCCAAGCCATCGGGGAAGAAAAACGGCAAGATCAATATCATTCCCGGCTGGGTCGAGCCCTCGGATATGGAGGAGATCAAAAAGATCGCCGCCATGATCGGGGTGAACATCAACATGTTTCCCGATACCTCGAGGGTGCTCAATGGCCCGCTCACCGGCGAATACAAGATGTTTCCCGACGCCGGGGCCTCGATTGACGACATCAAGGACAGCGGTAACGCCATCGGCACCCTCGCCCTGGGCGAATGGTGTTCGGCGGATGCGGCACGGCTCCTTGACACCAAGTGCAAGGTCCCCTGCTCGATCCTCGACATGCCGTTCGGTCTTGCGGCCACCGATCGTTTCGTCGATGCCCTGCGGACCGTCGCCGGCACCTCGGTACCGGACGAGATCATGATGGAACGGGGCAAGCTGGTGGACATGATTTCCGATATGCACCAGTATTTCTACGGCAAAAAGGTCGCTCTGGTCGGCGATCCCGATCAGGTGATCGCGATGACCGAGTTCCTGGTCGGAATCGACATGTGCCCGATCCATATCGTCACCGGCACCCCGGGCAAACGGTTCGAGGAACGGATTCTCGATATCACCAAGGATATGGGCCGGAAAGTCAATGTCCGGGCCAAAGGCGACATGTTCCTCCTCCATCAGTGGATCAAGAACGAGCCGGTGGATCTGATTATCGGCAATAGCTACTGCAAATACATCGCCCGCGACGAAGATCTGCCCTACGTCCGCTGGGGCTTCCCGATCCTCGATCGGCAGGGCCATCAGCACTTTCCGACGGTCGGCTACATGGGCGGGCTGCGATTGCTGGAAAAAATCCTCGGGGTGCTGCTTGACCGCAAGGATCGCGACGATCCGGAATCGAAGTTCGAGCTGGTGCTGTAGGATTAGGACTCATGCGCGGCAGCGGGGCTGATTTTGCCCGCTGCTGCGATTGCTACCAACGGTTTACGGTGAAAAAAATGACTCTGATATCCCTTACCGACCATAAAAAATGTTGCTGTAGCCGGACAAATGGCGCGCCATCGGTTGTTTATTTGCCGGTTGCACCGCAGATGGTTGCCCGGACCCGGTTTTCCCCGCCGCCCCCTCCCCGCAGCCATGTCCTGATGCTCCCCGAAGCGATGGAGCTGCTGGCCGGGGCCATGAAAGAGAGAAGAGCAGGTATCACCATGGTGGCGATAACCGGGCCGGGCGACCCTCTGGCCACCCCGGATATCACCCTGCACGCCATAAGACAGGTCCGAGAGCGCTATCCGGCGGTTAAGATCGGCCTGAAAACCCTCGGGATAGGCAGCGGTGCGCTGGCCGGGGAGCTGGCCCGGGCCGGCCTGAACTATGTGGAGATGCAGGTTGACGGGATTACGCCTGCGATTCTCGAAAAAATCTATGCCTGGATCAGACCGGGGCTGAAGACTCTGAAGATCGCGGATGCGGTGGGACTGCTGATCAAGGAGCAGCGTAATGGGGTGCCCGCTCTCAAATTTCACAACGTCAAGGTGGCAATCCTCACCACACTCTACCCCGGCCTGAATATCGACCATGTGGCAAAGATCAGCGCCGATATGATGGAACTCGGAGCGGACGGCATAGGGCTCATCCCCTATGATCCTGAACCGGGCGCCGAGGTGAGTCTGGAATGCCCGGATCCTCAGGCAATCGCCGGGGCGACGGAAAAGGCCGCGACATATCTGCCGATAATCGAACCACGCCTCATCCGCCGGGCAGGAGATACCGAAAGCGACGCGGTGCCGACAACACCGCCGCTCCCCCGTCCGACCAAGGAGCGGCCGAATGTGGCGGTAGTCAGTTCGAATGGCATGGAGATCGATCTCCATCTCGGCCAGGCAATCCGGCTGCTTATTTACGGCCCCCGCGAGGATGGCCTGGCCTGCCTGCTCGACACCCGAGACGCTCCGGAACCGGGTACTGGGCCGGATCGCTGGCGCGAGCTGGCGGCGATCTTGCCCGACTGCTTCGTGATCCTCGCCGCCAGTGCCGGGGAGACGCCGCGCCAGGTGCTGGCAGAGGCCGGGATCAAGGTCCTCATCACCGAAGACAATATTTCCGGAACCGTCGACGTCCTTTACGGCGGCGGCAAAAAAGGCAAGAAAAAATAACCCCGGGTCATTTAAGACCCGTAAGAAAATAAAAGAGAAAGGAGTTGAAAATGGCAACACCGGAGAGGCAGATTCTGCTCTGCCAGAGTTTTCGTGTAAAAGGCGATCCCAAAGGCATCTGTCACAAACAGACCGACGGATTTTTGCAGTATATCGAGGAGGAAATCCTTGACCGCGGCCTGGACATGCAGGTGGTCTCCACCGGCTGCCTGAAGCAGTGCGAGTCAGGCCCGATCATGGTTATCCAGCCGGACAACTGGTGGTTCAAGGGTATCGACAGCGAGAGCGCCATTGATGCAGTGCTCGACGGGCTGCAGGACGGGACGCCGGCGGCCGAATACCTCATCAAGTAACACGAGCAAATGCAATGACGATTCGCCCCGCCGCCACCGCCGATATCCCCGCCATGGTCAGCCTGCTGCGGCAGCTCTTCACCATTGAGGAGGATTTCGTTTTTGACGCCACGCGGCAGCAGAGGGGGCTGGAACTGCTCCTTGGTGCCGCCACGGCGCTTGTCCTGGTGGCGGAAGATCAGGGCGCGGTGGTCGGCATGGCCACCGCGCAGCTGCTGATCTCCACCGCCGAAGGCGCGCCATCTCTTTTCATCGAAGATGTGGTGGTGAGGCCTGCCCGGCAGCACCGGGGTATCGGTTCTGCGCTCTTGGAAAGGCTGGCCGAGTGGGGAGCGGACCGGGGGGCGAGCCGCATGCAGCTTCTCGCCGACCGGACCAATGACCGGGCGCTCGATTTTTACCGGCAAAAAGACTGGCTGCAGACCCAGCTCATCTGTCTGCGCAAATTCAACACAGACAACAAAGGAGAAATGGTATGAGACTTGTCCAGATCGACAATTGGCGCGACTATCAGCGCGACGGCGAACAGTTTTTAAAAACCGCCCAGGGCGCGTACGACAGGAAGAAAAAAACCTTTACTCCGGAGACCCTGTACAACCTGACCTGCATGGCCATCGAAAAACTGATCATGGCCTTTTTGATGAAAAACGGCGACCTTGCCGAAAATCATACCATGGCCGACCTGCTGCGCGCCCTGCAGCTTCATCTTGGCGATATCCCGGAACTCGCGGAAAAACTGCTCTATCTCGACGGCTTCCAGGAAATCTGCGATCTCGATGAGTATACCATCCACATCCCGACCGAAGCGGATGTGATCAGGTTTCTGACCATCGGCGAGGAGGTTCGGGCGGTGCTTTATCCTCACATTTCCGACACCCAGACCGGTGCAACCCACTGACCCACAAGAATTAAACGATCCGCACCCTCAGCAAGGCGGAAGCGGCGTAGCGGGAGAAAGCAATCATGTCTCAACTTCATTCCATCCCCTTCAGACCACTCGGCATCCTCAAGACCGTTCTGGAAAGCCTCGGCTATCAGGTGACCGACTGTTACGAAGATCTGGTCTTTATCGAACACAACGCCTTTCTCCTCCGCATGGAGGAAAAAGGCGAAGAGGTCAGCCTCTTCTTCAACACCGAATCGGAACCCGACAAACGAGCCGGGATAACCGAAGCCCTGATAAGCGCAGGCAACCAACACCGCCTCACTATCTCCCGCCTGGGCACCTACCGACTGACGCCGAATGAGGGGGACAATAGCCTTTCCCTCGAATTTCGGGAAAACGAGATGTAAATCTTTCCAATGCTCGGCTTGTCACTCGGCAAGATTTGTCGCCGGGAAGATGGCCACCCTATTGGCATCTTCCCGCTGCTTTCCCAATATTTGCATCAGAGACTTACCCTTTTCTCCGGAAAACCAATATAATACCCGAACACTCCAAGTCATCACAATTGGCTTGAAGCATACCGAGAGGTGGTGTATTCACAGAATTTGGGCCGGAGAGTCTGCATGAGTTTTAATGCGAACGGGGGTGAAGAGCTGATGAAAAAGGACAGGAAGATCACAGAAACCACTGCAACCGGCCGTAAAGCTAGAGGGCTATCAAAACCTGAGGTGCTCATGCCCTTACCGGCCAATCTCCTGGAAATGCCCGATGGATATACGGCATTCTTCTCGAAATTGAAAGAACGCATCACCCGCGAGCGCATCAAGGCGGTGTTGTCTGCCAACTCGGCCATGGTGCTCATGTATTGGGATATCGGTCAGGCCATCCTTGAACGGCAACGGAAGGAAGGTTGGGGCGCCAAGGTCATCGATCGACTCTCCCATGACCTGAAAGCTGTATTCCCGGAAATGACCGGATTCTCTCCGCGAAATTTGAAATATATGCGTAAGTTCGCTGAATCATGGCCGGAACGTGAATTAGTGCAACGCACCGTTGCACTAATTCCCTGGCGTAGCAATCTACCCTGCTGGATAAACTGAATGATCCGAAAACCCGGCTGTGGTATGCCGAAAAAACCTTGGAACTGGGACTTGGCAAGGATATGCTGGCGATTCAGATTGAAACCCGTTTCCACGAACGACAAGGCAAGGCGATCAACAACTTTCAAGCCGCCTTACCTCCGTCGGATTCAGACATGGCTGCCCAGATTTTCAAGGACCCGTACGTCTTTGACTTTTTGGGCACGGCCGACCCGCGCCGTGAGGCCGAACTGGAGCAAAAACTGATCGACCATATCCAAAAGTTTCTGCTGGAGCTTAGCCAGGGATTCGCCTTTGTCGGGCGACAGGTTCCACTGGAGGTCGGCAGCAGTGATTTTCATCTCGACCTGCTCTTTTACCACCTCCAGCTTCGTTGTTATGTCGTGATTGAACTGAAGGCGGGCAAATTCGTACCCGGTCATGTGAGTCAGCTCAACTTTTACCTCAATGTGGTGGATGATCTATTACGGTACCCGGAGGATAAACCGTCGATTGGTCTTTTACTGGTCAAGGACAAGGATCAGATGGTGGTGGAATATTCGCTGGCCGGATACAGCAAGCCCATCGGCGTTGCCCAGTGGGAACGGCAAATCACCCAGTCCCTGCCGGATGATTTAAAATCCAGCTTGCCGACGGTTGAGGAAATTGAAGCGGAGTTGGGAGGGGATTTGTGATGAGTAGTATAGAATGGAACGAAACAACACTTCGAAAGGATCACATATGCCCATCAAAAGAAAACATAATGTAAATGCAGGCACTTCCATCGCGAAAAAAATAATCGCCAATCTGGCCGGCCTGGCGACGCGAAAAGTTATCGACCTCAGTGAAATACGAAATGCAAAAAACATAGCGGAAGACCTGGATAAGACCATATTGTCGGAAGAAGACATGTCCCAACTTGACCCGGTGCATGCCGTCTATATGTATGGGCAAAACAAGATGAGTGTACTCGTGGAGCAGTTGTCACCCTTGCCGGCGGTAGCAAAATTATCGGACGCCTGTGCCGACGCCGATGAAGAGTATATGCCTTCCGGACCGCCGATGAGTCCCTTGACCCAATCGTATTTTTTTTGCTGGTCCGTTTTCGATCTTTGTACCGGGAGCAGGAAGGAGTCGTTCGGCACGATCATCATCGAAATCTGCGAGGCCCTCAACGTTGATGAAGGTCTGTTGACGATCTTCCGGAAAATGCAGGCATCCCGCATGGGTTTTTATATGCACGAGGGAAAGGTCGGCCGGTTCGTGCAACTGCGGGAATTGGTCACTGGAAATATCGTAAAAGCTATGGTTGCCAGCGAATACACGGGAAATCCCGGCGAACTCTGGCTGGTGAGAGTGATGCCGGACCCTTTCGATAATCTTCCTTTTGGCTATTCAATTGTAATGACGACGCCATATGTAGTTGGAAAATTTTCGAAAAATACTTACAGCCTCCTGGGCAATGAAGCGGAATGGCTCGCTTTTTTCGACAGGACCCTGAAGAAAACCGGCAAATCGGATACATGCATGGCCTACGAACATCTCATGAAATATGGCCTGACACGACCCTATTGGAACGAGTACATTCTTGAATCCTATGTATATAACGTGAAAGAGGCCATCTTTCTTGCCGGATTTCCCGATATTGCACTCAGCCGACCGCACTCCAGGGAGAGTTCAATTTTTGATTGATGCAGGCTTGACAGAACATCACCAGTCCCCTGCCCGGGAAACGCCACTGCGGGCAATGCCGACCAACTCCGGCTTCACCCGCCAGGATTTTCACATCGAAAGCGCAAGGGAAACCGGTTTCCGGTAGTTCTCGATGAATCGGCAGACCGCGTCAATTTCAGCAACTTCGGCGGTCAACGCCTGGCCGTGCAGGCTCTGCATGAAAAGCTGGTCGTTGCGGGGGATGGCAGCGAGCAGTCGCTCCGGATCAAGGCTCTCGACCATGGCCTCGCGCACCGCATCATCGACCTTGTTGAGAATGAAGTAGGCCTGGACCCCGGCTCCATCGGCCAGCTGGCGGACGCGGTCGGCAATGGTCACCGATTCATAGCTGGGATCGACGACACTGAGAACGAGATCGCAGCCGGCATCGACCCGACGTCCGAAATGCTCAAGCCCGGCCTCGGCATCGATGAGAATCACCTCACCTGCACTCTCCCGCAGGCGGGCCAGAATTGCCTTCGAGATACTGCCGATCATGCAGGCGCAGCCCTCGCCGTATTCGACTATCTTGCCGACAACCAGCAGCTTGACGCCATCGTCGGTTTCGGCCACACAGGCCGACGGTAAATCGTCGAGGGTCATGGAATCCTTGAGCAAACTATCCACGTCATTGCCGGGCAAGATGGGCTTGAGCTGTTCTTTCACCCCTTTACGCCCACCCATGGCATCCATCAGCACCTCCGGCAGCCGAGCTCCGAGCAGTCGGTGCAGGCAAAGATTCGATTCATCGGCATCCACCACCAGCACCCTTTTCCCCCGTCTGTTCAAGGCCCTGGCCAGGAGTGCCGTAATTGTGCTCTTGCCGCTGCCGCCCTTGCCGCAGATCATAATTTTCATGGATTTCCTCCCTTGCTGTTTGTCTTATGATGCTCCGCCAAAAACTAGCCTGTTCGTGCCGGGGTGGCAAGAGTAAAGAGCGCCGCCTTAGCGGGATCGCCGGCACATCCACGCCGAGCTGAGGTAATTCGGCAGAGAACCAAAGCAATCTATTCCCTTTGAGATGGCTGCAATAATTTGATACAATTTTAAGCAGCAGGCCCCCAAACGATCGGTCAGGTGTTTTTGTTACAGCAACTTTCCCACTAAAAGGAGAAATGTCATGGCCCTGAAAAAAATTCTGATGGCAATCGACGGATCCGAACACTCGCACAAGGTGCTGGAAAAAGCCATTGAATACGCAAAATTACTGGATGCCGGGATTATCCTTGTTTATTGTCATGAAAAATTCCCGGTGCACCTGGGAGAACCCTATAGAGATCAACACATTGCCAGCATCCTCAAGGAGAGCGAACAACTCATTGAGCCCTTTATCCAACGTCTGCAAGACGAAAAAATCCCCGTCGAAGACCGGCTTATGGAAGAACCTGCCGGGAAGATAATACCCGAGATTGCCAAAATCGAAAAATGCGATCTGATCGTCATCGGCTCGCGCGGTTTGAGCAATCTGGCCAACCTGATCGTCGGCAGCGTAACCAACAGGGTCCTGCAGACCGCCCCCTGCGCCGTGCTGGTGGTACCATAGCGATACCGCTCAGCAGCAGGTGTCCCGCACCCGCAAAATCTACAATATGGGTCGCTTTCCTTCATTTTCGTAGTCTTTGCCGCCGCGGTTTAGCGGTAGGTCTCTTCGCGGCCTGCCAAACAAAGCAAACCGCAGCAGTATCCTCTTAATATCGTTATATTTATCACGTCACATCCCGTTCTGGCATGACCTTTGCTCAATGGTGGATAAGGAACAACTATCCACTTTGACCAAAGGACGACAGCCGATGAGTACTCAACCCCTCTTAAAAGAAAGGACGAAACAGATCCACCGCAAAGGATCCGCCCCGTTTGAACTCGACTGCAACAAGGACAGCCTGGCCGGCGCGGTCAGCCAGCGCGCCTGTGTCTTCTGCGGCTCCCGGGTGGTGCTCTACCCCATCGCCGACGCCCTGCATCTGGTCCATGGTCCGATCGGCTGCGCCGTCTACACCTGGGACATCCGCGGCGCCTTATCGTCGGGACCTGAGCTGCACCGGCTCTCCTTTTCAACAGACCTTCAGGAACTGGATGTCATCTTCGGCGGCGAAAAAAAGCTTGCCAAGGCCCTCGACGAGCTGATCGACCTTCACCAGCCGAAGGCCGCCTTCGTCTATTCGACCTGCATTGTCGGCCTCATCGGCGACGACCTGGAAGCGGTCTGCAAGAAGGTATCGGCGGAAAAAGGCATCCCGGTGCTGCCGGTTCAGTCGGAAGGTTTGAAAGGCAACAAGCGGGCCGGCTATGAGGCGGCCTGCCATGCCATGGGCAGATTGGTCGGCACCGGCGATACCACGGGGATCTCCAAACACTCCATCAATATTCTCGGCGATTTCAACCTCGCCGGCGAAATCTGGCTGATCCGCGAATACTTCCAGCGGATCGGCATCGAAGTGGTCGCCAATATCACCGGCGACGGGCGGATCGCCGACATCCAGCGCAGCCATGGCGCGGCACTCAACGTGGTCCAGTGTTCGGGATCGACCATGGATCTGGCCAATATGATGAAGCAACAATACGGAATTCCGGCGCTCCGGGTCTCCTATTTCGGGGTCGAAGATATGGCCGAGGCGCTCTATACCGTGGCCCGCCATTTCGGCGAGCCGGAGATGATGGAAAAGGCCCGCCGGGTAGTAAAAGAAGAACTCGCCGCGCTCTTGCCTGAGCTTGCCAAGTATAAAAAGGCCCTCAGCGGCAAGAAGGCGGCCATCTATGTCGGCGGCGCGTTCAAGGCCTTCTCGCTGGTCAAGGCCTTCCGGCTGATCGGCATGGATGTGGTGATGGTGGGATCGCAAACCGGCACCAAGGAAGATTATGCCGAACTGGCAGAGATAACCGACCAGGGGACTATCATCGTCGACGACGCCAACCCCCTCGAACTCTCCTCCTTCCTGAAGGAAAAGGATGTCGATCTCTTCGTCGGCGGGGTGAAGGAGCGGCCCATCGCCTACAAACTCGGGGTGGCCTTCTGCGACCACAATCACGAACGTAAGGAGATGCTCGCCGGCTTCCAGGGGATGCTCAATTTTGCCCGCGAGGTCTACGGTTCGGTCATGAGCCCGGTATGGAAATTCGTCCCGCGCAGAATAGAGGAGAAAAAGTCATGAGCAAGATGCCCAGTTATACCGCAACCACCAACGCCTGCAAACTCTGCAAGCCTCTCGGAGCCTCCATCGCCTTCCGCGGCATCGAGAGCTGCGTCCCTTTTCTGCACGGCTCGCAGGGCTGCGCCACCTATATGCGGCGCTATATCATCAGCCACTTCAACGAACCGATCGATATCGCCTCGTCGTCCCTCGGCGAAAAGAATGCGATCTACGGCGGCGGGCCGAACCTGAAGCTCGGCCTGAAAAACGTCACCACCAAATACGCGCCCAAGCTGATCGGCGTGGCGACCACCTGTCTGACCGAGACCATCGGCGACGACGTAGGGATGCTGCTCGCCGAATATCATAAGGAGTTCGGCACCGAGGGCGCCCCGCTGGTCGTCCACGTTTCGACCCCGAGCTACTCCGGCACCCATATGGAAGGCTTTCACGTTGCCGTCAAGGCGGTGGTCGAGCAACTGGCCGGCAAGGCTGAAGCAAACGATACCCTTAATCTCCTGAGCGGCTTTGTCTCGACCGCCGACATCCGCTACCTGCGTGAGGTGATGGACGACTTCGGCATACATGCGACCATCCTGCCCGACTATTCCGACACCCTGGACGGTCCGGCCCTGGATGACTATCCGCTCATTCCCGAGGGCGGCACGCCCCTTGCGGCGATCCGGCAGATGGGTGGCGCCACGGCAACCATTGAATTGGGCGCGACCCTGCCGACCGAAACCGGCGGCACAGTCCTGCAGCGCGCCCATGGGGTGAAGCTGCACCGCACCGGGATGCCGATCGGTATCCGCGCCACCGATGATTTTTTCGACCTGCTGGCGGAACTGAGCGGCAAGGAGATCCCGAAGCGCCATGTCGCTGCCCGCGGCCGGTTGATCGACAGCATGGTCGACGGCCATAAATACATCTACGGCAAACGGGCGGTGGTCTACGGCGAAGAGGATCTGGTGGTCGGCTTGGCCGGTTTTCTGGCCGAGATCGGGGTGAAACCGGTGCTCTGCGCCTCGGGCGGCAAAAGCGGCAAGATGGCGGCGAGTATCGCCGCCGCCATTGACGGACTCGATTGCGACCTGCCGGTGGTAAAAGAAAATGTCGATTTCTTTGATATCGAGATCCTGGCGAAAGAACTCGGGGTTGATCTGGTGATCGGCCATTCGAAGGGCTACACCTTCGCCCGAAAAGAAAACCTGCCGCTGATCAGGGTGGGCTTTCCGATCCACGACCGGGTCGGCGGCCAGCGGATTCTCCACCTCGGCTACCATGGCGCCCAGGCCCTGTTCGATCTGATCACCAACACCGTGATCGACCGGAAGCAAACCGATTCGCCCGTCGGCTACAGCTATATGTAATTGTTCTTAAGAAAAAAAGAATATCTTTCTACTGCAAGGACCTATCATGAAAAATTCTGGAATTAAAAAGGATTATCGCAAGCACCCCTGCTTTCATGCCGATGCCAAGGGTAAATTCGGCAGGGTGCATCTGCCGGTCGCCCCGAAGTGCAATATCAAATGCAATTTCTGCGACCGCAAGTATGACTGCGTCAACGAGTCGCGCCCCGGAGTCACCAGCACGATCCTCTCCCCGGATCAGGCCGAGGTCTATATGCGACGGGTCCTGGAGAAAGAACCGCGGATCAGCGTGGCCGGCATAGCCGGTCCCGGCGATCCCTTCGCCAACGGTCCGGAAACCATCGCCACCATGCGCAATATCAGGAAGAATCATCCGGAGACCCTGCTCTGCGTGTCATCGAACGGCATGGCGATCGGTCCCTATATCGAGACCCTGGCCGAGCTGGAGGTCTCCCATGTGACCATTACCGTCTGCGCCGTCGATCCGGAGATCGGCAAGAAGATCTATGGCTGGGTATCGGACGGCAATATCGTCTACCGGGGCCGGCAGGCGGCGGAAATGCTGCTTTCGCGCCAGCTCGAAGCGATCAAAAAACTGAAGGCCCACGGTATAACCGTCAAGGTGAACTGCATCGTCATTCCGGGCATCAACGATCATCATGTGGTAGAGGTTGCCAAGACCATGAAGGAGCTGGGCGTCGATCTGCTCAACTGCATGGCCATGTTCCCCAATGTCAACACCCCCTTCGGCACAATCCCCCAGCCGGGCAAGGAAATGATGGAAGAACTTCGGGCCAAAGCGGAAGAGTATTTGCCGCAGATGCGCCATTGCACCCGCTGCCGCGCCGATGCCGTAGGTTTGTTGGGCGATGACCGGACTGAGGAGTTCCGCAGCTGTCTGACTGCCTGCTCATCCCTGAAACCGATGCCGGCCGACCAACGCCGCTATGTGGCAGTGGCCACCGAAGAGGGCATCCTGGTCAATAAACATCTGGGCGAGGCCCGGACCCTGGAAATCTGGGAGCAGACCGAGGATGGTTTCCAAAAAGTAGAAGACCGATCGACACCACCCATCGGCGGAGGCATTAAACGCTGGCATCAGCTGGCCAAGATCCTGGGAGACTGCCGGGCGGTGCTCGTGAGCGGCGTGGGCCAGACACCCTTCGACATCCTCGCCAAGTCTGGGGTACGGCCGGTTGAGGCGTCGGGATTTATTGAGGAAGGCCTCAGAAGTGTCTATGAAAACAAAGACACCTCGTTTTTAAGAGGCCGCCGCAATCCCTGCGCTGAGGGGACCTGCTCCGGCTCGGGTGGGGGCTGCGGCTGAAATCGAAGCGAGGACTTGATGCTCGAACTCGTAGCCGGTTTATGGCTGCGGGTTTATTTTTGCACATCCCCGCGTGGTCTTTTGATTATCTGATGCAGTATCCAGCCAGGTTAGCTTTGAATTATTAAGGAGTTCATTGATCAGCAAACCTTTTCCAAACTAAAACCCAGCCAATTCCCTTAATTTCTGGTTTTGTGTGGTTGATCTACCTGCGACAATCGATGAACTCCTTAGTTGTTCTATCGATCAGTTTAGGTTTCTCGCAATATGAGTTATCTTGACACACACTACAACTATAATCAGACCTTGTTCGCATACCACGGTGACAACACGTCTCGGATATTAAGGAAAAATCTCTTATTTTCAAAAATATTTTTTTCGGTTTGGCCATCGAAGGGGATCAAACGAAATTTACAGCCTCTTGACTTTTCCTCATTAGACAAAATGAATTATTTTGTCTAATGGAGAAAAACCAGGCATAGCAATATCAATGGCTTACCTATCATGAAACCAGCCAAACATTAGACAAAATGATGAACAACAGAAAACACTTTGTTTGATCGGGTACTCACGCCGGATGCGGCTGCCTTCGTCCACACCCAGCCGGCGGCCTTCAAGGAGGGGTCGAAATATTCGGCTCGGGTCTCGGCTTCGTTCATTGGTTCCTCAAAATGTAACGCCCGGTTTTTTTTCCACCGATCTTCTCGACCAGCCCAGCGTCTAGCAGAGGTCGCAGCAAATCCATCGCGCCTTGCCGGGATACGCCCAGCGCCTGCCATATTTCGCCCGGAGCCATGCTTCCATGATCGCGGAGCAGATGAAGAAGCTGTTCCTGGCGTGGGCGCAAAACCAGTTTCTCCGTCGACTTCACCTGGAGGGATTGAATCCGCAGCCACGCCTGTTCGAGCGTTTTGCGGAGGCCCGCCGCACAATATTCCAGCCAGGCTGTTAGATCTTCTCCGGCCTGCCACACTCCATCCAGAGCGGCATAGTACCTTGGCCGATCTTCCCAGTAATATTCATCCACCGAAAAAATATGATGGGTGTCAAAGCCGCGCCGATACAGCTCCCACAATGCAAGGGCCCGGCCCGTACGGCCGTTGCCGTCGGCAAACGGATGGATGGCCTCGAACCGATAATGCAGGATGGCCGAACTGAGGACCGGCGACAGTTGCTGCGCGACCTTGTTCCACCATTCCAGCAATTCGAACATCAACCCCGATACAGCATCCGGCGACGGGGGGAAATACCGCCCGACCCGCACGGCAATCGTCCGGTATGTCCCGGCTTCGCCCTGATCCATCACCTCTCCGGCCAGAATCTGGTGCAGCTCCAAAATGTCCGTATGGCGGATTGTTTTCTTGGCCGCGTTTTTTTCCACATAACGCAGTCCGGCAAAATAGTTGAGGACTTCCCGCTTGTGCCGCGTACCGGGAGCAGAAAGGTCACGCCCCTCCTCCAGGGCGCGGACCTGTTCGAGGGTCAGCGGGTTCCCTTCGATGGCGGTCGAGGCATGGACGTTGCGTGTGCGGGTGTCTTTCTGCAGGGCGGGAATCCAGGCAAGATCGACCACGGCGCTTTGAATCCTCTCACGCAAGGCTGCCACCTGTTCAGCTTCGGCAAGCAGGTGCGGGGTGATTATGAATTGGGGAGTGTAGGCCATGGGGAAAGACTATTCTAGTGTCAAGTATAAGTCAAGTTTTCTGTCAAGTGATTTACAGCCGAAGCTCTCAGGGCGGGATCGATATGCTCGCCTCATGTTTCGGCTTCGTTCATTTTTTCTTTCCGGCCTCCTTTATGGCCTTGGGGGGAGGCGTCCTTCCCGGCGGCAGAAAATTGTCGGCGGATACTACCGCCTTGCCGGTTTTTGCCTCCAGCGCCTGGCGTGCCTGCTTGGCAATTGCTCCACCCTTCGTGGCAGCCACCTCGTTTTCGACCATCCCGGTTGCTTCATCCGTCTCGGCGATCTGTCGCGTCGATAACTCCGCCAAGGCGGTAAAAATCAGTTCCGCCTCGCTCATGTGGTCGCGCAGATTGTGATCCTGCAAACCCTTCATCGACTCGTGCGCCTTTTCAGTACCTTCCAGTAATTTCTGGCTGCTTGGTAATCCGGCCGTTGGATCAGCACCTGAATGATGTCCACCACCGAGAACCACCAGATTTCGGTCTTCTCGTCATAGACACGGCGGATTGCGTGGGTTTCGAAAAGAGCGGATTGCATTTGCATGGTTTGGTTCCTTAAAGTTGGCCGGTGAAGGCTTGGTCGAGGAGTGATTTTTTCAGTGCGTCGAGGGCTGCAAGCTTATGCTGGTAGATGGCTTCGATGCGTTGGGTTTCGGCAAAAAGATCATCGAAGTTAGCAATGGCTCGACGCAGTTCCGGTAAAGGGGGCAAGGGAATCTCAAATCGGGCCAGTACCTCTCCTGTGAAATGCTGAATACCTGTGCCGCTAAAGTGCTGCTTCAGTTCTCCGCTCTTGTCTTGAGCATACAGGTAAAAGACAAACCACTTATTATATTCCGGTTCATGAAAACGCACACGATGAAGAGCTTTCTGAAAATAGATTGGATAGTCTTCAGCCCATATTGCAGCACGCCCTGGATACCCAACTTCACATTCTCTCCCCGTCCACATCAATAGCTCGTACGCTGATAAAAAATTACCCCAACCCGTTCAATGTGTTCGCGCAATTTGGCGTGATCAAGGGCATCAAAAATCAGCAGGTCAATGCTGTAAGGCAGCAGCAGGTCATCCAACTCAAAGTCGATGTCACCAAGTTCCTTCAAGGTAAGCCCTGTGCCGTGGAGGCTCAAGTCGATATCCGAGCCGGGCTTGAAGTTGCCTTTTGCTCGCGATCCATACAGCACAGCCTTGTCAATGGCCGGATGGTTGGCAAATACACCACATATCTTTGCGATAGTTTGTTCACTGAGACCGTAGCGCATTACTCGTTCCCGGTTTGTTCTGCCAGCGAACTGAATTTCAGGACCATCTGCTCAAAAGCGGGATAAAAGCGTGCCAGTATCCCTTCAACGATTTCCTCCACGATCTCCAGGTTGTAGGTGTGCGAGCTGAGATTACGCGCTTTGATCATCTCCATCCAGGCCCCGCCATCATCAATCAAGCCGTTTTTAAAGGCCTCCCTTGTCGCATTTTTTGAGCCTATTATTCCAATAACGCCCTGTTCTTCCAGATAATCTTTCAAGACATTCCACGCCAGTTCATGGGTAAACTCAAAACCCTGAACCAATCCCTGCTGCTCCAGTTCGGACAGATCACGCTGTGCCGCCAGTTTCACCGCCCGACGCAGGGTTTGAAAAGCTCGGAGATAATTGTCGAAACGTTGTATCCAGCGAATATCTTCAGACATGGCTCATGTCTCCTTTACTGCCAATCAGTTGGCTACCAATTCTCGACAATAATCTCGTACTTTCGGCATCCGGGATAGCAATCTCATCTATTATAGCCAATGGACCCCGATGAACAACTGCCTCGCCACCATCGTTTAGAGAAATCTGCAGACTCCCTTCTCGTGCAAAGGCTAGAGAGCCTCAACAAACCGACTATCTGTTTTTTGTCGGTTTGTTAGCGGGGATTGGCTGCTGCTGCCGCCGCTGCTTCTTCCTCTTCTTTTTTGCTCTTTTTCTTCTGTGGGTGTTGCTGTTGCTGCTCCTGAGGCTTTTGGACCTCTTCCGGCTGCTGACGCTGCTTTTCTTGTTTTTGTCGTACCTGATTTTCCTCCTGTTGCCGACGTTGCTGCTCTTGCTCCTTACGGCCCTGCTCCTCTTGCTGCTTCCGCTGCTGCAGCTCTTGCTGCTGACGGCCCTGTTCCTCTTGCTGCTTCCGTCGTTGCAGCTCCTGCTCCTGACGGCCCTGTTCCTCTTGCTGCTTCCGCTGCTGCAGCTCTTGCTGCTGACGGCCCTGTTCCTCTTGCTGCTTCCGTCGCTGCAGCTCTTGCTCCTGACGGCCCTGATCTTCTTTCTGCTTCCGTTGCTGCAGCTCTTGCTCCTGACGGCCTTGATCCTCTTTCTGCTGTCGAACCTCATCCTGCTGCCGACCTAGCTGTTCCTTTCCTTTCTCGCGAGGAGCCCGAGGCGATTGAACACGCGGGGTGTCATCCGGCTTGTCCGCGTCACGAACCTGGTTGACTTCTTTCCGACTACGCTGCCGGGGCTCTTTGTCACCTGTTGGAGCAGGTGTCTGCTCTTGCTGCAGTTCTTCCTGCTGATCTCTCTTTTTGAGCCTTGGTGACTGCGGCGGCGCATGCCTTTTCTGGGACTCATCCGTTTGCCGCTGTTGGATCTCCTGCTCCGGCCGGCCTTGACTTCTTTCCTCTTCCTGCTGCTGACGCCGCAATTTCGGTCCCTTACTCCCTTGGTTTTCTTCCTGTTGCCGACTCAACTGTTCCGCCCCCTTCTTTTGGGTATCCCTTGGCGACCTGAGTTGCCTTTTCTCCTCCTGCTGGTCGGTACCAACCATCTGATCGGGCTTTACCGGCTCATTCGGCCGACGCACCTTTTCTCCCTTCTGGAGAGACCTGTCGGCAGCACCCTGATCTATCTCACTCTTTTGTGCATCTCTGGGTGAACGTATGCGCTGCTTGCCGTCCTGGCTGTCCCCCTTCACCTTGACCTGGCCGGATTCCTCTTGGCCTTTCGCACCGCGCTGTTGATCATCAATAACCCGTCGTTCACGATCTTTGCCTTTGATCTCTTTCTTCTTCAGGGAGAGGGTATTGAGGGGTTTGTCAATTTTGTCGGCGTCCACAAGCTTACCCGCGACCGTCGGCGAACGGAGTTCCGTCCTGGATTGCGGCTCTGCCACAGCATTGACACGGGTCAAATCATTTTCGATTCGTTCCCTGTTGATTCGGCCGGAATCACTCCTCATTTTTCGATTGTCGGTGATCCGGTCGATAACCGTGGCATGCGGCTTGCGGGACACTTCTACGTCATTGTAGGCAAACCGCCGGGTATCAGTGTTGTAATTGTTGATAACTGTATTGTTTATGACCGTTGTCGGACGGTAATCGTTGATGAGTGTATCTCTGTTGACATTTCGCTGCACGTAGGGGGTGTAGCTGCTCCCTCGGTAGAAGCGGTCCCGATCAATAACGACCGCCTCGTCGAGATAGCGATAATTTACAATATTGATATTGAAGACCGTGGTCTGATCGTAAATCACGGTACGATGCCCCCAAGGCCGGTAGCCATAGTAGGTCTCGTGCGGCGCAAGTGGCACCCAACCGATGGAGGGACCACTGTGAATCCAACCTACCCGGCCCGGGTACCATCCGAAACTGATGGAGATTAGCGGTCCGCCGGTTACGATTCGAGGAACCGGAGGAGCCCAGTACCAATAGTGAGATGATTCGATATACACCCATGATCCGTAATGGTGGGTGACATATCCGAACGGCTCGTCCGGAACCCAACATTGGTCACCGTAGTAGACGGACCAGCGACCGACCGTGAATGGCCGCCACCCCCGATCGACACGGGTTGGACGCCACATATCGCGATACGCGCCTTCATAGTAGACACTCTCCCACTCACCGCTCTCGTCCAGCGCATAGGATTCTTCGCGAATGGGCTCAGGCAGATAGTCCTCCGAATAGCTTCGGCTTCGCAAGCGCTTTGCCCAAAGGATTTCGCGTTCGCCATTCCAGTCATCCCATTCTGAATCGACCTTGCCGTTTCCCTTGGCGGTTTCGTCTTTATTGGCGATAATCGAGAAAGATCCATCCTCAATTTCGTACCTGGCGTTGGAGCCGTCATGGACAAAGTCGACGGTGCCGCGAACGGCGATGACCTCCAGGGACTCGTCGCCAACATAGAGGTCGAAAACCGTGTCGTCCGGTGCGACCACGTACCCGAAGGGCGTGGTCACTTTGATGACGGTGTCATCGCTTTTATTATACAACCGGGCAAGGCCGGAGGCCACATCCACGGTTGTAGTATCCGGATTCAGAGCAATAAGCTGGACCTGAGTGTTTTCACCGACTCGCAGCCAGGTCCTGTTCGGCATGATGAACTCGGCCTTGGTGTCGTCACCCGAATAGAGCGCATCCTCCAGGCCGAAGGGCGAATCCTTGACAGTGACGACCCAGTCTTTCTCTTCCTCGATATAGCGCAAGAGCTTTCCTTCGACGTGAGAAATCCGGCCGACGAGGATTCCTTCCTCGCTGTCGGAAGCAGCCTCAACCGAAACACTGGCAGAGAGTGCTCCGCCAGCGGCAATCAGCAGTAGCAGACTCAGATAACGCAAAGCATTTCCCATGGCCGTCTCCTTGGTTGGCAGTTGTTGTACGATCAAGCAGGGTAAAAGATCTGTGACTCGGTTGTACTATAAGAAGTGGTTAGCTATATTTCAACTGCTTGTGGTTGTTTCACAGCCCAAGGCCGTTCAACGCTTAGGGATGGCAGGGCCTGGAATTCTATCCAGGTTCACTTGCATGGAGTCACAAAAAAACCCGCAAACCATTGCTGGTTGCGGGTTTTATGGACTTTAAGGGGAAGTCTGTGTACTACTTTTTGGTGCCGAAGGCCGGACTCGAACCGGCACGGGTCTCCCCACACGCCCCTCAAGCGTGCGCGTCTACCAATTCCACCACTTCGGCAATTCAAAAATTCTCTAACTTATTTTGGGGCCTCATCGGTCTTTGCGGTCTTTGCGGTCTTTGCTTCTTTCTCAACTGGAGGCGTGGTTGCTTCTGTTGCCATATCTTCTTTGGCCAGGGGCTCTGCAACCTGCGACTGTTGAGTCACCGGTTGACTCACGCTCACCGCACTCATCACCGAGGATGAACCCGTGGTCGATGAAATATACGCTAACGTGACAGAAGTCAACATAAAAATTATCGCCGAGGCGGTTGTTATCTTATTGAGCAACGGCAATGGACCCTCAGTGCCAAAAAGAGACTGGCTGGAGCCGCCAAACGACGCACCAATATCCGCCCCTTTGCCGTGCTGGAGTAAAACTATGCCGACAAGAAATAAGCAGACAATGACATGTACGATTGTAAGCAGAGTATCCATGCAACCAACAGAGTTAAGATTTACCGAAAATTAATAATTCGCCCGAACGACTCGGCATCCAGGGCTGCGCCGCCAACCAGGGCACCGTCGATATCAGGCTGTGCCATCAGTTCATCAACGTTGGTTGGTTTGACCGAGCCACCATACAGTATTCGTGTTTGCTCAGCAACGTTTTTTTCAAATATCCGGCCGAGAACTCCACGAATAAATGCATGGGCATCCTGCGCCTGTTCTTTGCTGGCCGTCTTCCCGGTGCCTATTGCCCAGACAGGTTCGTAGGCGATGACAACCTTCGCCATATCGTCGCCGGTTACTGCCGCTAATCCTCTTCGAAGCTGATTTTCCAGCACTTGAAAAGTATGTCCATTTTCGCGCTCGTCAAGGGTTTCACCGACACAGAGAATGGCCAAAAGGCCGAACTTGACGGCGCCCTGCACCCGTTTATTGATCAACTCGTCTGTCTCGCCAAAGATCTGCCGGCGCTCCGAATGTCCGACAATTGCGGCCCCGGCACCTGTGTCCTTGACCATCACCGGCGATATTTCACCGGTGAATGCGCCTTTTTCTTCCCAGCAAACATTTTGGGCAGCGACGATGATTTTACTGTCGCTTAAAACATGCGATACTTCGCTGAGGATGGTAAACGGCGGTGCCAGCAACACTTCCCGATCGGTATATTCGGCACAGGCCTTTGCGACATCCATGGCCAGCCGACAACCGTCGACGACGGTCGTATGCATCTTCCAGTTGCCGGCAATCAATGCAATACGCTTTCCCATGTATTTCTCCGGTGATTATAGAAAATAGAAAATAGAAAATTATCGTTCGAGTACGGCGACACCGGGCAGAGACTTGCCTTCCATCAACTCCAGAAACGCTCCTCCCCCCGTCGACATATACGAGATGTTCCTCTCTTCACCCGATTTCTTTACCGCCGCATTCGAATCCCCGCCGCCAACGATCGACAAGGCATGGGATGAGGCTACAGCCTGGCAGATAGCCATCGTTCCCCGGGCAAATGCATCGATCTCAAAGGCTCCCATCGGTCCATTCCAGATTATCGTCTTGGCATCCTGAAGAGCCTCCTTGAACAGGAGAGTCGAGGCCGGACCGATGTCGAGAGCCATCCAGCCGGCGGGAATATCCCGGAAGGTTACGATCTTCGTCACCGCATCGGCTGCAAACCTGTCCGCTACGACAAAATCCACCGGCAGATGAAGTTTGACCCCTTTGCCGTCAGCCGCATCGATAAACCTTTTGGCGGTGTCAAGCAGATCGTCTTCAACCTTCGACGCCCCGACATTCACCCCCATGCTTTTCAAAAAGGTGTTGGCCATCGCCCCGCCGATAATCATGCGGTCGACCTTGGTCAGCATGTTTTCAAGGGCTCCCAGCTTGGAAGACACCTTGGCCCCGCCGACTATTGCAACAAGCGGCCTGATGGGCTCGTCCATCGATTTATGGAAATAATCCATCTCCGTCTGCAGCAGAAAACCCGCCCCCTTCTCCGCCAGCCGTTCGGCAACCCCGACCACGGAGGCATGAGCCCGGTGCGAAGCGGCAAAGGCGTCATTGATATAGACATCCGCCAGCCGGCCAAGCTGCTCCGAGAATGCCGGATCATTGGCGGTTTCTTCTTTGTGAAATCGAAGATTTTCCAGCAGGACAATATCCCCTTCGGCCATTTTGCCGACGATCTCTTCCACTGCTGCGCCTACACAATCAGGTGCTAAAACTACCTTCTGCCCGAGGAGCGATTCAAGATGTCCGGCCACCGGAGCCAGGCTGAGTTCCGCCACCGGCTTGCCGCCCGGCCTGCCCATATGGGAACAGATGACAAGTTTGCCTTTTTCCGCCAGGATGTGGCGAATGGTCGGCAGTACCGTGCAGATCCGAATATCATCGGTAATCTGTTTCCGCTCATCCATCGGCACGTTAAAATCGGCACGGAGAAGCACCCGTTTGCCACGTAAATCAAAATCACGCACAGATTTCATTTCACTTCCTCGAGTTGATGAAATAGGTTGATGAAATAGTCTCATTGATCCAAACTCAAATTCCTTTGCAAAATCAGCGCATCGTCGGTTGGATCGGAATAATAACGTGGCCGTATTCCGACCTGCAGGAAACCATGCCGTTTATAAAAATCCAGTGCCGGCTGGTTTCGGCCGCGAACTTCAAGAAAGAGACTTCTATACGTCTGGCTTTGCAGTTCCCCAAGCAAGCAGGCGAGCAGTGAAGTCCCGACGCCTTTTTTTCTTTCGGCCGTGGTAACCGCTATCTTCAGAAGTTCCGCTTCCGGCCATACCTGCCGGCAGGCACACCAGCCGACAATCCGCAGATTCCGGCATTCGGCGACGAGTTGCCGCCCCTGTCGCACCTGAAGTTCCTGCGCCAGGGAGACAAGCGACCATGGCGACCATGTTTCATTCTCAATTCCGGCGACGGCGACAAGATCCTCATGCCGCATCGGGCGTATGGTAATCAAATTCCCCTGCTAGAGCATGCCCTCGCTGACATGAACGGTCAGATCCCCGAGCATATTGGTGTAGCTGCCCAGCTCGTTGTCATACCAGCCGTAGACGACGGCCTGGGTCACCGGGACATTGAGAATCGGGTCGGCGCCCGGCCTCAGACAATCTGCTTTCACCTTGCTCAGATTCACCTGGATATTGGCGGTCCGGGTATGAGTCTCGGTCCCTTCGATCACTGCCGCCGCTGCCGGCAAGCCGATGATATCAGAGGAGACATTCTGTTCACTGCTGAACTGCAGATAGGGATTATGGATTGCGTAATCCCGGTAAATTGCATTGATGGCATCTCTTTTGATCGGGGTCTCAAAATCATCCTGCAGGTTGACGACGAGAATAATAAGGGATCCGGTGGTGGTCGGGATGCGCACCGATTCGGCCATGAAACCGATCGACGCCATCTCGGGGATAACCAGAGAAAGGGCCTTGGCAGCACCGGTAGTGGTCAGAATGATATTGTTTTGGATGGAACGATTCTTCCGCAGGTCGGTTACCCCGGTCTTCGGCAACCGGTCGAGGACCTGCTGGCTGCCGGTCGCTGCATGAACGGTCACCATGGAAGCACTGAGGATTTTATCCGCACCAATCTTCTCCAGCAGCGGCTTGATCATGTACGAGAGACAGGTCGTCGTACAGGAGGCGGCCGAAACCACCGCATGACGTCCGGCATCGTACATCTCCTCATTGATACCCATCACAGTGGTGATTGCATCCCCGGGCATATCCAAGCCCTTCGACTTGATCTTGAACGGGGCGGAGAGGATGACTTTTTCTGCCCCCGCCTGCATATGCCCTCTGAGGGCACCCTTCTCCGCATCGGGGTCGGTGGTCGGATCGGTGAAAACGCCGGTGGTGTCGACCACCAGCTTCACCCCGTTGTCCTGCCAGGCTATATCCTTGGGATTCCGGGAAGAGCGCAAAATTTTAACCGGCACTCCATTGACCATCATGGTCCCTTTTTCATTATTCAGTTCTTCAATGACCCGCGGACTTTTATGGCCATGCAAATATGTGCCAAGACGTCCATAGGTGGAATCCTTCTCCAGCATCATCGCCAGGTCTTCCAGACTTCGCCCGACCTCCCGACCAATATTGGCGACGATTCCTGAAAAGTGCTTTCTCGACACATGGTGCCAAATAGAAAGTTTGCCGATCCGTCCCAACCCATTGATTCCTAATTTCATAGCAACGCCGCTCCTTTCCTATTAGAATGGAATGCTTACCTTGACCTTACCCGTAAGCGAAGAATGAAGAAGATCGATCCGCCTCATTCCTACAATAAATATGATTTTTACTACAAATTTAATTCATACATTTATGTATCACTAACGCTGGTTATAATCAACATTAAGATGAACTGAGAGGTTTCGATTCCCATGGATTTCGCCACATCACTGACAAACGGTATACTCATAAAACGATATCAGCGTTTTCTCGCCGATGTCAGGCTGAAAGGCGGTGAGATCATTACGGCCCACTGCCCCAATACCGGCACCATGCTTTCCTGCTCAGCCCCCGGGAGCGAGGTTTGCCTCTCTCACTCGGATAATCCAAAACGGAAATACCCATTCACCCTGGAAATGATAGAGGTCGGCAAGACATGGGTGGGAGTCAATACCGCAAGAACGAACGGACTGGTGGTGGAGGCCATCGAAAAAGGGCAGATTGCTGAATTCGGGGAGATTGACGAAGTTAAAAGGGAAATCAGAACATCGAGCCATACTCGGCTAGACCTGCAGATCATGCACGGAGGCAGCAGCACCTATATTGAAGTAAAGAACTGTTCCCTGGCAATCGACGGCTGTGCCATGTTTCCCGATGCGGTTACAGCACGGGGAACAAAACATTTACAGGAACTGAGCCGGCTCAGCCAAGAAGGGCTGGGTGCCGGGATTTTTTTCCTCGTCCAGCGTACGGATGCAGACCGATTCGCTCCGGCAACACATATCGACCCGGCTTACAGTCACGCCCTTGACCAAGCCGTTGCTCGCGGGGTGCGAATTCTTGTCTATCAAGCCCGGGTCAGCCCGGCAGGAATCCACATCATCCGGCCACTGCCGCATTCTCTGGCACTGCCGCCTATAAATCCCGGTGGGTGATCCGACCGGCGACGAGGGTCAGGACCGCCTTGCCCTGCAGCTTCCAGCCGGCAAAGGGGGAATTTTTGCTTTTGGAAAAACTCTCTTCCACCGAAAAAGTAAAACTCTTTTCCGGATCGATAACTGTAATATCCGCAACGGCTCCCGTATGCAGTGAACCGCCCGGCACCCCCAGGATCCGCGCCGGTGCGCAGCTCATAAGGTCGACCAATCGTTCCGGTCCGATGAGCCCTTCACGGACAAGAGCCAGGCTGAGCGGCAGGGATGTTTCCAGGCCGACAATGCCGTTGGCTGCCATGTTGAACTCTATCTCCTTCTGCAGAATCGAATGCGGGGCATGATCGGTGGCAATGGCATCGAGAGTGCCGTCACGCAGGGCTTCCCTGATGGCCATGCGGTCCTTTTCGGCCCTGAGCGGCGGATTCATCTTGGCGTTTGTATCATATCCGAGAACAGCCTGTTCGGTGAGGGTAAAGTAGTGTGGGGCAGTTTCTGCGGTAATTTTCACGCCTCTTGCTTTTGCATCGCGAATGAGGGCAAGCGACTGCCCCGCACTGACATGGGAAATATGGACTCTTGCGCCGGTCAATTCGGCCAGGGCAATCTCCCGATACACCATGATACTCTCGGCCGCAACAGGAATCCCCCGTAGGCCCATGCGGGTGGATAGCTCCCCTTCGTTCATGCACCCTCCCCTAGTCAGGGAAAGTTCCTCCGAATGCGACATGACCAGCATGTCGTGCGAGGCGGCATACTCCATGGCACGTCGCATCAGCCGGCTGTCGACAACGGGATGACCGTCATCGGTGACAGCAACCGCGCCGGCCATTTTCATTTCACCGTACTCGGCGAGTTTTTCTCCCTTGCTCTGCTGACTGATCGCTCCAACCGGATAGACTCGGGCCGCACACAGGGACGCCTTCTCGCAGATATAACGGGTTACCGAACTGTTGTCATTGACCGGATTGGTGTTGGGCATGCAGGCAACAGCAGTAAAACCGCCTGCTGCGGCGGCCCGGCAGCCGGTTTCAATGGTTTCCTTATATTCCTCTCCGGGGTCCCGCAGATGGACATGCATATCGATAAGCCCGGGAACCACCCAACAACCGCCTGCATCATAGATTTCGGCATCGGCGCCATCTACCGATTCCGACGACACTATCAGCCCATCCTTCACCCACAGGTCGGCAATTTCATCTCTCTGCTGCGCCGGGTCGATTACCCTGCCGTTTTTAAACAGAATCACCTTGCTCATCGGTTGTCACCTTGCCCGTCACTGCCTTTGTTGCCGCCTAGAACCAAATAGAGCAGAGCCATACGAACCGCCACCCCGTTGGTGACCTGATCGAGAATGACCGATCGCCCGCCATCGGCAACATCCGGGCTCAACTCCACCCCTCTGTTGACGGGACCGGGATGCATGACAATCGCATCCTCCTTAGCGAGTTCGAGAAGCTTGCGGTTTACCCCGAAGAATCGAGAGTATTCGCGCAAACTGGGGATCAGCGAATCGTTTTGCCTTTCCAGTTGAATACGCAGAGCCATGACGACATCGGCGCCGCGGACCGCATCCTGTACCGAACGACAAACCTCCGCGCCCAGTCGACCGATTTCTGCCGGCATAAAGGTTTGCGGTCCGGCGACACAGACCTGCGCCCCCATTCTGGTAAATCCGATAATATCCGATACGGCGACCCGGCTGTGGGCAATATCGCCAATTATCGCGATCTTCAGCCCATGAATCTTACCCTTGTGCTCCATCACCGTCATCATGTCGAGAAGTCCCTGACTGGGGTGCTCATGGGCACCGTCGCCGGCGTTGATAATTGAGGCATCGATATGTTTGGCGAGGAGTTGCGGAGCGCCGGAACTCGAATGACGCAGAATGATGACATCAGGGTTCATGGCCTGAATATTTCTGGCCGTATCAACCAGGGTCTCTCCTTTGGTTGCAGAACTGGTCGAAGCGGAAATGTTGAAGGTGTCGCCACTCATCCGCTTGGCGGCAATCTCAAACGATAGTCGAGTCCTGGTTGAAGGTTCGAAAAAAAGATTGACGATCGTTTTCCCCCGCAGGGTCGGCACTTTTTTGATCGGCCGGCTCGATATCTCGCGAAAAGACCTGGCGGTAGCGAGAATATGCGAAATATCCTGAACCGACAACTGGTCTATGCCGAGAATATGCTTGTGTTGAAACTGATAATCAGGCTGCAAATTACCCACCATCTTGACAATCAATCAATGATATTAGCCAACCGCTTCCACCTGATGGACGCCATTCGATCTAAAGATACTAGTGGCTGTTCAATATCCCATGACCAGTACAGAATAAAAGCCTTGCCCAGAATGTCCTTTTGATCGACAAAACCCCAGAAACGGCTGTCGTAGCTATTGTCCCGATTATCCCCCATCACAAAAATGCGCCCCTCCGGGACAAGTACCGGACCGAAATTATCCCTCGGGCTGGCGCTGGCATTTAAAATCGAAGGCGAACTTATATGAGCATGGGGGTCATCGACCGGTTCGCCGTTAATGTACACCTGCTTTTTGCGAACCTCCACGGTATCCCCGGAAGTTCCGACGACTCTCTTAATATAATCGACCGATCGATCTTTGGGGAATCGAAACACAACAACGTCGCCACGCTCAGGTTTATTAAATGGAATCATCAGATTACCTGTAAAAGGCAACCTGATGCCATAAATGAATTTATTAACCAGCAAATGATCCCCAATGAGCAAGGTCGGCAACATTGATCCCGATGGGATTTTAAATGCCTGGACGACAAACGTCCTGATAAAAAGAGCCAGGAGAACAGCAATGCAGATCGCTTCGAAATATTCTCGAAAAACAGACTTACTTCTTCCTTCCCTGGTCAAACTCCACCTCTTCCATTTTTGAGTCTTGAAAGCTAAAAAACACCTCGCCAAAACTACTTGAAATGCACTCCAATTACAAGTGAGTTCGTTTTCAATTATGGGAAAATTTTAAGAACAACAAAAAATAATCCGCAAATCACACAATATAAAGAGCCTTCACACATTAATGCTTCCATATGTTGTGGAAGGGCACTGACTTTTCACTCGCAAAACCCATTTTAAGGTCCTGTAAAAATAAGCATTTTTCACATTCGTCCGGTCTTGTTTTTCTTGACAAAACGAATAATATGTGCCCTAATTAACCATATGTGCATGAAAAATCAGATGTTTTGGTATTTTGCCGACTCGGGTTTTATTTCGCCCGATAAATCTCAC
>CAYTVF010000009.1:0-46828 GCA_964441345.1 uncultured Desulfopila sp.
CTCCCGCAAGGGGAGGGGGAACTTTGTCCATAGATCTGAATGGATACAAAAACTTTTAAGATTCAGGTGACTGACAGATGGCCATCCCAACTACCCGGACCCATGAGGCAGCACGGCTGGAATTTTTCTCCGACCTTTGCAACGGTTGCGGTCTTTGTGTCCAGGTCTGCAAAGACTTCGGCATCCGCCTGGTCGACGGCAAGGCGCAGCGTACCGAACATTCCCTCTTCGGCTGCATCGGCTGCGGCCACTGCATGGCGATCTGCCCGCAGGAGGCTGTCAAGGTCGAAGGCCGGTGCCTCTCGGCAATCGATCTCACCGAACTGCCGGAACCGGGCGAGGCGGCCTCTTATCGGTCACTTGGCAATCTTCTGCAGAGACGCCGGTCCATTCGCGAATTCAAGGATCAGGCGGTCGAGCCCGAGTTGATCGAAAAGGTGCTTGAAGCGGTTCGCCTGGCGCCGATGGGGCTGCCGCCCTCGGACGTCCATATCCTGGTGCTCGACAGCCCGGAGAGTGTCAAGAAGTTCACAATGGATTTCTGCACCTATCTGAAAGGACTGAAGTGGCTGGTGTCGGGCTGGTTCCTCGCGCTTATGCGGCCATTCTGGGGGAAAGCCAACGACGCCCTTTGCCGTGATTTCGTCCGGCCCCTTATTTATAGCTATACTTCCGCCATGGCCCGCGGTGAGAACACCGTCACCTACGACGCCCCGGCTGCCCTCTATTTTTACGGCAGCCCGTATTGCGATCCGGCCGATCCGATCGTCGCGGCGACCTATGCCATGCTTACCGCCGAATCCCTGGGGCTCGGCACCTGCATGGTGGGCGGGATGCATCCGCTTATCCAGAGCGGCAAGGCCGCCCGCAAATTCAGGGAGCGGCAGGGCATTCGCTATGCCAGCCGGGAGGGGCTGATGGTCATCATGGGATATCCCCGGGTAGTCTACCGGAAGGGGATCCGGCGTTCCCTTGCGGCGGTCGACAGGTATGGCGGCAAAGGAAAAAAATCCATTTTCGCCGGCCGTCCCGATGCATTGGCGCCGGGTAACGGGGAGCTCGGTGCCGAGCATGAAATAACCGCATAATACTCAATAGATAAACTCAACACGTTGTTTTATGGCAGGTGGCGCCTGCCGGTCGATTCTTCTCGGCGAATAAAAAGTGACCGCGGTCGATTTTTATTATTGACGATTTGTTCCGCCATATTATATTCCCGACTGCAGTCAACTTTTACTCTTCGAGGATATAATGGCAGGCATCAGAGAAACGAAAAAAAGGGAAACCAGACAGGCGATCATGCAGGCAGCCATCACCCTGTTCAGCGAGAAAGGCTTTGAGAAGACCAGCATTGAAGAGCTGGCCAGGGCGGCAGGTATCGGCAAGGGGACCATTTACGGCTATTTTCAGACCAAGAGCGACATTCTCCACGCCTTCTGCGAGGACGAACTGGAGATTCTGCACGAGGAGCTCACTACCAACGCCGACCGTGAGATTCCCATTCTCCGGCAGATGGTCAGCATATATATGAGTGAATTCCGGCACATCACCGAGAACCGTGAATTTGCCCGGCATTTCATGCAGCAGACCGCTTTTCCCCGCGATGTCGATATGGCAAAGCATCTGGCCAATGAAGACAACTATTTTAAACTGCTCTTCCCCCTGCTGGAGAAGGCCCAGGAACGGGGAGAGTTGCGAAATGATGTGGATCTTCTCTATATCACAGGACATTTTTATGGACTGTACCTGCTGCTGGTATCCGCCTGGTTTACCGGCAGGGTCCCGACCGAAGAGGCCGAATCGGCCCTTGAAACCTTATTTCGCCAAGCCATAGAAGGGTTGCATCCGCGGCCTGAACATATTTCAACTGAAGGTGCACAACATGAATAACCTGAAGAGCGTCCCGCAGACTGCCAGGGCAAAAACTGTCTTTTTCATCTGGAACAACCTGCCGAGATTCCTGCTGCTCGTCATGATTGCCCTGGTCTTCATTCTTGCCGGTGCGATAAAAAAGGAGAGTGCTTCAATTGCATCGGTGAAGGAAAATGGCCTGAAGCAGGAGCGCCCGCCGATCAACGCGGTGACCCTCGCCCTGCAGCCCGGGCCCATTCACGATCGAATCAATCTGCCCGGCAGTATCGAGCCCTGGACCAGTCTGTCCCTGCTCTCTAAATTGAACGGGACGATTGAGGAAGTCGTGGTCAGGGAGGGGCAGAAGGTCAAAAAAGGCGACGTTCTCGCCCGGATCGAGGCGGAAGACTACCGGATCGGAGTCGAGCGGGCGGGTGCCGCCTATAATCTCGCCAAGGCCGAATATGAACGGGATAAATCCATCTACTCCAAGGGCGTCGTTCCCACCGCCGAACTGGATACCAGGAAAGCCCATATGGAAACCGCCAAGGCGGACTATGAAAACGCCCAGCTCCAGTACTCCCGCTGCACCGTTACCGCGCCGATGAACGGGGTGGTCAGAAAGCTCGATGCCAAGGTCGGCCTGCAGCTGTCGGTGGGCGATCCGATCGGCGAGATCCTCGAGATCGACAGGCTGAAAGCCGTGATCGGCATCCCGGAGTCGGATGTCACGGCGGTGCGGGGACTCGCGACGGTGGATATCACTCTGCAGGCCCTGGATAACCGGACCATCACCGGCAAGGTTCATTACCTCTCCTCCTCGCCCGAAACCGTGGCCCGGCTGTTCCGCCTGGAACTGGCCATCGACAACAGCAGCGGCGAGATTCTGCCGGGCATGTTCGTCCGGGCCGACGTGGTGAAAAAAACCGTGCCGGAGGCCATCGTCATCCCCTTTTACTCCGTCATCTCGAGAAACAACGATCAGTATGTCTATATTGAGGAAGACGGCGTAGTAGCCAAGAAACAGGTCAAGCTCGGCGTCATGGAGAAGTGGCTGGTCGAGGTTACCGACGGACTTGCCGCCGGCGACCGGCTGCTGGTGGAAGGCCACCGCGATGTGGAGGACAAACAAAAGGTAAAAGTAGTGAAAGCCGCTCTCGATATGAAGGAACTGACACTATGATTGTCTCCGATACCGCGGTAAAAAACAGCACGACCGTCTTTGTTCTGTCGGTCCTGCTCATCATCTTCGGGGTCTACTGCTATCAGGCGCTGCCCCGCGAGAGCGAACCGGACATCACCATTCCCAACGTCTTCGTGTCGACGGAGTATAAAGGCGTCTCGCCGACCGATATCGAGACGGCGGTGACCACCGAAATCGAGAAGAAACTGAAAGGGCTTGAGGGCTTGAAAAAGATCTCGTCGATCAGTTCGGAAGGCAAGTCGATGATCAACGTCGAGTTTGTCACCGGCACCGATATCGATAAGGCCCTGCAGGATGTCAAGGATAAAGTCGACCAGGCCAAAGGCGATCTGCCCAACGACCTCGAGGACGATCCTTCGGTCTTCGAGGTGAATCTGTCGCAGATGCCGATCATCGTCTTCTCCCTGTCCGGCACCTGCGGCCTGTCGTGTCTGAAGGACATCGCCGACGATCTGCAGGACGAGATCGAGGCGATCACCGGAGTTATGGAAGTGGAGGTCAACGGCGGACTCGAGCGGGAGATCCGGGTCGAGGTTGTACCCGAAAAGCTCTCCTACTACGGCCTGACCATCAACAGCCTGCAGTCCGCGGTGCAGAGCGAGAACCAGAATACCTCGGGCGGCGCCATCCGCCTCGGCCAGGGCCGCTTTCAGCTGCGGGTGCCCGGCGAGTTCAAGACCCCGGAGGAGATCTACGGCCTCGTCATCGGCACCCACAAGGGCGAACCGGTCTATCTGAAGGATGTCGCCAAGGTAATCGACGGCTTTAAGGAAGAAAGCAGCATCTCCCGGCTGAACGGCCGGGATGCGGTCAATCTGGCGATTAAAAAGCGGACCGGCGAGAATATCATCGCCATCAGCCGGGAAGTGGATAAGATCATCGCCGCCGAACGGCTGAAATGGCCGTTGGGCACCGAGATCACCAAGGTCCTCGATAAATCGCGGGATATCGAGGTGATGATTGCCGATCTCGAAAACAATATCTACTCCGGCCTGGTCCTGGTCCTGTTGGTGATCTTCCTGTCGATGGGCTTCCGCAACGCCGTCCTGGTAAGTCTTTCCATCCCCTTTTCGATGTTTATCGCCTTTATCATTCTTTACATGATGGGCATCACCTTGAATATGGTGGTCCTCTTCAGCCTGACGCTGGCGCTCGGCATGTTGGTCGACAACGCCATCGTCATCGTCGAGAACTCCTACCGTTTCATGCAGCAGGGGGCGACCCGGGTTCAGGCAGCGATGCGGGCGACCTCGGAGGTGGCCTGGCCGGTCATCGGCTCGACCGTGACCACCCTGGTCGCCTTCTACCCGATGCTCTACTGGCCCGGCATCATGGGCGAATTCATGCGCTTTCTGCCGATCACCCTGATCGTCACCCTGACCGCCAGCCTTTTTGTCGCCCTGGTCATCAATCCGGCCATGGCTTCGATCTTCATGAAAATCAAGGGCCGCTCGGCGGATACCGGCATGACCATCGAGGAGATGTCGGCGGCGGTCGACAAGCCGATGGAGATCAAGGGGTTCTGGACAACTTTATACAGCCGGACCCTGACCGGTTGCCTGGAGAAGCCCTGGTCTGTCCTCGGACTCAGTTTAGTCGGTCTCGTCCTGATGGTCGAGAGCTGGCTCTTGGTGATCGGCCTCGAGAAGCCGGTGGAATTCTTTCCGGAAATCGACCCCAAGGGTTTCTATGTCAATATCGAGACCCCGGAAGGCGCGGATCTTGATTTTATCGACCGCATCATCCAGCGGGTGGAACTGGCGATTGCCGGCGCCGCAACAGCAAATAAGGAGCTGACTCAGGAGACAACTCCGCTTGCGGCGCTTGCTCCCAAAGAATATACCACGCCGGCCGGGAGACAATACTCCGGCCCGAGCGACCTGAAAAATGTCAAGGATGTCTATATGCAGGGGGTGGTTAGCGCCGGCCCCGGTTCGGCTTTTTCCGCCAATTCGCCGAATCATGTCGGCGTGCGGTTTCTTGAACTGGAGGAGCGCAGTGAATCCTCGCAGAACACAGTCAATACCATCCGTGAGCGGGTGAAGGATATTCCCGGCGGCAAGATCACCATCGCCAAGGAAGAAGAAGGCCCGCCGACCGGCGCGCCGATCAATCTGGAGATTTCCGGCCCGGACTTCGACGTCCTCGGCAAGATTGCCGGGCAGGTGAAGGACGTTCTCGTACAGATCCCCTTTGTCGAGGATGTGCGCGACGACTTTCTCGAAGGTGTGCCCTCGGTGCAGGTGGTCGTCGACCGGCAGAAGGCCGCCCTGTTCGGACTCACCACCGATATGATCGGCTTTGCCTTGAAAAGTGCCTATAACGGTCTGAATGTGTCATCTTTCCGGCAGGGCAATGACGATTACGACATCACCCTGCAGCTCAAGGAATCGGACCGGAAGGTCGTCGATATTCTGCACGAACTGCTGCTGCCCACCCCGTCCGGCCAGACGGTGCCGCTGTCGACCGTGGCAACGGTCACCTTTGCCGGCTCCATCGGCGATATCAACCGGATCAACAACAAGCGGGTAGTGACGGTCAAGGCCAATATCGAAGAGAGCAAGACCACCGGACCGGTGGTCCGGCAAGAAGCGGCCAAATTTATGGATAAGGTCATCCTGCCGACGGGTTACACCATGAAATTCACCGGCGAACAGGACGAACAGAAGGAATCCCAGGATTTTCTCACCAAGGCCTTTCTGGTCGCCCTGCTCCTCATCTTCCTGACCCTGGTGGCGATGTTCAATTCGGTGAGCCTGCCTTTCATCATCATGACCTCGGTAATCCTCTCCCTGGGCGGGGCATTCCTTGGTATGGCCATGTTCCGGTCGCCTTTCGGCATCATCATGACCGGCGTCGGGGTCATTTCGCTCGCCGGCGTGGTGGTCAACAACGCCATCGTTCTGCTCGACTATACCAACAAGCTGCGGGAACGCGGGCATTCTCTGAAGGATGCCGTGGTATCGGCCGGGGCCACCCGGCTGCGGCCGGTGCTGCTCACCGCGATCACCACCATCCTCGGGCTGATCCCGATGGTTACCGGCATCTCCTACGATTTTCACACCTGGTCCATGGCCTGGGTCAGCGAATCGAGCATGTGGTGGAAATCGATGGCCAACGTCGTCATTTTCGGTCTGATGGTCGCCACCTTCCTGACCCTCATTGTGGTGCCGACGCTCTACTATATCGTTGCCCGGTTTGGCGAAGTCCGGCAGGTTTCCGTCCGGCGAATAAAAGATCTGTACTGGCGGCCTTATGCGCTGCTGGCCGGCGAACAAAGACCTAAGCCCCAAGAGGATAAATAATGCGAACATTGATTTTTTTTCTCATCAGTCAGGTTGTTGTCCTCTCTCTGCCGGCGTTCTGCCTGGCCGGGGATACAGCGGCGGACGGCGTCAAACTCACTCTGGCCGATGCGGTGCGGCAGGCGCTCGCCAATAATCTCGGCCTGCAGCTGCAGAAGGACGATGTCGCCGCGGCAGAAGGGGCAAAGGAAACCGCCGAGGGGGAATTCGATATACTGGCCAAGGCTGAGGCCGGGGCCGTCAGCAAGGAGCTTACCCCGCTTGTTCCGGAAGCTTCGGAAAAGGATGAAACCGCCCAGTGGCTGGTCGGGCTGGAGAAGAAGTACATTACCGGTACCGAGGTAAGCGTCAAATGGAATAACAGCCGCTATGCCGCCACCCCCGCAAGTCCGCTGCTCGACCCGGCCTACAACTCCGGCTTGACCGTCGGGGTGCGGCAGCCTCTGTTGCAGGGCTTCGGCATCGACCGGCAGACCGCGCAGATCCGGGCCTCGGAGAAGAATCTGGCGGCGGCCTCGCATCTGGTGGGTTCGGAGGCCGCCAATCTTGCCGCGAAGGTCAAGGGGGCGTACTGGAATCTGGTCTTTGCCTGGCAGGACAAGTCGGTCAAGGAGCTGTCCCTGGCCCTGGCCCGGAAACTTCTCGACGAGACGGAAGATAAGATCGGCGCCGGCAAACTTGCCGAAGTCGACATCTACCAGCCCCAATCCGAGATTGCCCGGCGCGAGGAAAACCTGATCCTGGCCGATCGGACCATCGGTTTCTATGAGGATGAGCTGAAGCTGCTCTTGAACAGCAAGGACTGGCTTTCTCCCTACATTCCCGCCGATCTGCCGCCGACCGCACCGATCGCCCCGGATGCCGGGGTAATCGAGGCGAATGCCCTGAACAGCAGGCCCGACCTCAAGGCCGCCGAACTCTCCATCGACGCGGCGAAAATCCGGGAGGAGGTTGCCCTGGATAATATCCGGCCCAATCTGGCCTTGGTTGGTCTGGTGGGGCAGGGGGGCACCGACGAGGCCTACGGCGACACGCTGAGCGATGCGGTCGATTCGCCGGAGACCGAGTGGCAGGCGGGACTGGCCTTTTCCGTGCCGCTGCAGAACAGCGGGGCCAAAGGGTTGTATCGCCAGGCCAGTGCCGCGCACAGCAGGGCGAAAAACAGCGCCCGGCAGCTGCGCCTCGAGGTGCAGAAAAGTGTCCGGACGACGGTGCGCGATGTTCAGCTGGCCATCAAGTCGATGGAGGCAACCAAAAAGACCTCGCTTGCCACCCGCAAACGGCTTGAGGCCGAACAGGCCAAATTCGATGTCGGCCGGTCTACTACCTTTGACGTCCTGACCGCCCAGGACGCCTATTCCCAGGCCCTCAGCCAGGAAAAGCAGAGCGAGGTCGCCTATGCGCTGGCCCTTGCCGAGCTGGACCGGATTCAGGGGCTGGTAAGCTCCGCCGTTGCCGGACTCCAATAAGTATTGTAAGAAGTGAGCTTGGTTGACTACCATGGTTCGGCCCTCGCGCCTCGGGATCCGGGGCTGCAGTTATGCAAGGAGAATAGATGAAAAAAGAGTGCGTTGCCGCGATACTTTGGTTGCTGCTTGTGGGGTCGACCGGGCAGGCGGCCGATGACCTGCAGGCCTTCCCACCGGCTGGAGCGGGGATGGTTCGATTTGTCCTGCCGCTCCCGGAGCAGGACGACGAGTCTGCCTTCAAGCTCGAACTCATTGTCGGCAAAACAGTCCGGATTGACGCGCAGAACAACTACTTTTTCGGCGGCAAGATCGAGGAAGAAGTGGTTCACGACTTGGGAACAACCCTCTACCGGGTCAGCACCATCGGACCAATGGCGGGGACGATCATGGCGGTCGATGCCAATACTCCGAAGGTTGACCGGTTTATCACTCTTGGCGGCGGCCCATATTTCATTCGCTACAACAGCCGTCTGCCGGTGGTGATCTATGTGCCGGAGGGTGCCAGTGTGCGCTATCGGCTGTGGAGTGCCGGCCCGGAAATTCAGGTAGTCGGAGAGGGTTGATTGCATTTTTGTCTATCTCCAGCAGTTGCTGGCCGGACGTGAAATGGCAGCACCGGAAATGTTGAATGATTTTTACCGCGAGACTCATCGGGCCAATGTGCGCGCCTGGTGCAGGGGAGACAGGGAATAATCGCTGACCGCCAGAAGTTGAAAGCAGAGTATGCAAAGGAGTCGTGATAGCAATGATTGTCGATATATTGGCAAATTCGAACCGGTACCTGCCGCTGCATCAGGGATTTGCCGCGGCCTTTGCCTTTCTCCGCCGACCGGATCTGAGAAATCTCGCGGCGGACCGGTATGAAATCGATGGCGACAAGGTATTTGCCATTGTCGCCATCGATTTCGGCCGCAAGGAAAAAGACGCCCAGCTGGAAACCCATGAGAAATATATCGATATCCAGCTGGTTCTGGCCGGGATCGACGATATGGGCTGGCGGCCGAAGTCCTTGTGCCGGTTGCCGGCAGGGGCCTATGAGCCGGAGGATGACATTCAGTTTTTTGCCGACCCGCCAACGGGGCGGCAGGAGGTAGCAGCCGATATGTTTGCCGTCTTTTATCCGGAAGACGCGCACCAGCCGCTGATCGGCGAAGGGCAGATTCATAAAGTCGTGGTGAAGGTGGCCGTCGACTACCGTTGAGCCGCGCCCGCAACCGCCGGTCGGAACATTCCCGCGAATCCCGCGGATTATCCATGACATTCTTCGGCTTTCGAGTATATTCCAACTCGCAACGAATTGTAATAATGATATTTTGTGAGAAGGAGTAGCTGAATGAAGTATTATCTGTATGCCCTTGGGGCGATCCTCTGCTGGGCCAGTCTGCCGGCGGCAACCGGCTCCGGCCTGAAGGAACTGTCCACCGAAGAGCTGATGTTTTACAGCTTTGCCAGTGCCGCGTTCTATCTCTATGTCCAGGATATCATTACCCTGCGCACCGCCAAGGTGTTCTTCCCCGGAATCAAAGTCTCGTTGATGGGGGTGTGGGGTATTTTTTTATATCACTATATCTACTACCTGGCATTGGACAATGCGCCGCTGGCCGAAGGGGCGATTCTTGCCACCACATGGTCGTTCTGGATCGTGGTGTTTTCTTCGCTCCTGCTGTTCAGAAAGCTGAAGATTTCCATCGTCGTCACGGCCCTGGTCGGGCTGTTCGGGGCCGGGCTGGTGATCAGTGCCGGGAAAGAGCTGACCTTTGAGATGAGCTCCGTGAAGGGGTATCTGCTGGCGCTGCTCTGCGGCCTGATCTGGTCCAGTTTTTCGGTGGGATTGTCGCGGGTCAAGGTGGAAAAGGAGCCGATGACGGCGTTCACCCTCTATGCGGCACTTTTGTCGGCGGTCCTCTTCGTGATTTCCATGCCCCACGAGCTGCCTTCCTGGCCGGCTCTGGGGGCGGCGGCGTACCTGGGTTGCGTTCCTCTTGGCCTCTCTTTTTTTCTCTGGAACAGGGCGATGACCGGCGGCAACATTGTTATTATCGGCTTTCTCAGCTACCTGACCCCGCCTCTTGCCGTGCTGCTGGTCGCCGTTATCCATCGCCAGGAGGTCTCGGGTCAGGTGCTTCTCGGCATGGCGGTCATCATTGCCGCATCGCTTTTGGGCCGGACTCTGGTCAGGTACGAGCGGTGAGTAGAGGTCTTACCGTTTGTTGGGGGGCGGGGATCAGTCCCGATCCTGATGGGTGAGGAAGTCGGTCATGCGGACCCGGTATTCCACTATATCTTTGCGCAGGGAAGAGAGATTGGCCATTTTCTCGTCGACTCTGGCGATATGGTTGTCGAGTATCTCGATGAGCTTCGGCGTGATTTTGCTGAAGTCCTTTTCGTGGATGTCGAAAATGTCTGAAAGTTCCTGGATTTCTTTCAGGGATATCCCCATGGTTTTCAATTTCAGGATGAACTTCAGGCGAAGAATGTCGTCCTTGGCATAGGTGCGGGTGCCGCCGCCAAGTCTCGCCGTCTTGCCCATGAGGCCGATTTCCTCGTAGTAGCGGATAGTCCTGGTTGTTATTGCCAGGCTCTTGGCAAGTTCGCCGATCTGCACCGGTTTGGTCTCTGCTTTACTCATTTTGTTTGTCCTTTCTTGCAGGTATTGCATGGCTGTAGGTGCCATGAATACCTGCAGGCTCCTGCGGCGACCTGCAGTTTCTTTCATCGTGTGTCGTTTCTGTTGCCGATCTGTATCAATCTAGTCTGAAGAACAGACAAGTGTTGACCTTTACGTAATATGTTTTCGGTAAGGTAGCATGCCGGTCCTCGCTCTGTCAAATAAAAAAAAAAGATGAGCTGCACGATTTCTTTACCTTTGCGGGGGAGAGTAAAAGGTCGAGAAAACCTCTTGACCTTTACGTAAACATAATTTATAACGGACAGAAGACCATTCGGGAGATATTGAGTGTTGGCTATGATCCTTCCTGGAGAATATAAAATGATTTTCGAACATACTGAAGAACAAAGCCTGTTGCGTGACATGGTTCGTGAATTTGCCGAAAAAGAGGTTGCCCCCTCGGCGAAGGCCCGCGATGAGGAAGAGCGCTTCGATCGCGCTTTGATGTTTGGCCGGCTGGCCGAGCTCGGTCTGACCGGCATCGTCTTTCCGGAAGAGTACGGCGGTGCCGGTGCCGATTATATCAGGTTCAGCGGATGGTCATCGGCAGCGCACTTACCAGGTAAATCATACAACTAGGACAAGGAACAGCAACTGGAGAAAACAATGGAATTTACCCGAGAAATTTACTGGAATGTCGGTCATGGCGCCTCGACGCTGGTTCCCATGTACCTCTTCGCAATTGTCGCGATTGGTCTGCTGGTACGGGGACTTCTGCAACGGATGGCCGTGTATAAGCAGGGATTGCCGTTGAACAGGACGGATCAGCTGAAGCGGCGCATCCGCTTTATGCTGGAAAATGTCCTGCTGCAGAAAAAAGTGATCAGGGTCCGGTGGCCCGGTCTGCTGCACGGCTTGTTTTTCTGGGGATTCGTTCTCCTCGTAATCGGGACCACCCTGATCGTCATCCAGGCCGATTTCACCGATTTGCTGTTTAATGTAAAATTTCTCAAGGGAACCTTCTACAAACTGTTCTCGATCACTCTCGATCTGGCCGGCCTGGTCTGCATCGTGATGCTGGGCGGCCTTCTGGTGCGCCGCTATTTCTTTTCGCCGGAGGGGCTGGAAACGAAGAGTGACGATGCGATCATGCACGGGCTGCTGTTTGCCATCCTCATTACCGGATTCATCATCGAGGGTTGCCGTATGGCGGTGATTGAACTCGGCACGCCCCTGGCCCCTTGGTCGCCGATCGGTCTGGTGACGGCCAATCTTCTTGCCGGGATGGGCGAGGGCGGCCTGCGGGCAATGCACAAGGTTACCTGGTGGTTTCATCTTCTGCTGGTGATGGGATTTTTTATCATCATTCCACTCACCAAATTCAGGCATATCCTGACGACCAGTACGAATTTTCTGTTCGCCGATCTCGGGCCGAAGGGCAAGCTCGTCAATCTCAACCTGGAAAATGAAGAGGCCGAGAGCTTCGGCGCGACCAGCCTCAAGGAGATGACCTGGAAGGATATCTTCGATGCCGACGCCTGCACCCTCTGCAAACGCTGCCAGGACCGTTGTCCGGCCTGGTCCACCGGCAAGCCGCTGTCGCCGATGAAGGTGGTCAATCAGCTGGGCGAGGCCGCTTTTACCAAGCCCGATGCCAACCTCATCGACTTTATCGGCAGGGATGTGCTCTGGTCCTGCACCACCTGCCGGGCCTGTCAGGAGATCTGTCCCGCGGCAATCGAGCATGTGGGTAAAATAATCGAGCTGCGCCGGTCGATGGTCCTGATGGCAGGGGAATTCCCGGGCGATGAAGTGATGACCGCCATGGAGGCGACCGAGGTGAACGGCAATCCTCTCGGGATCGGTTATGCCGAGCGGGGAGATTGGGCGGCAAGCCTCGGGATTAAAAGCCTGGCTGAGGATGCGGAAGTCGATATACTCTACTTCGTCGGCTGTTATGCCTCCTTCGACAAACGAAATATCGCTGTCGCCAGGAGTTTCATCAAGCTCTGCCAGGCCGCAGGCGTTACGGTCGGCATCCTCGGCAAAGAAGAAAAATGCTGCGGCGAGCCGATGCGGAAAATGGGTAACGAATATCTGTACCAGAGCCTGGCCGTGGAAAATATCGAACTGATGAAATCCTATGGGGTCAAAAAGATCGTCACCACCTGCCCGCACTGCTTCAACACCCTGGCAAAAGATTATCGCGATTTCGATTTTGATATCCCGGCCCAATCCTACACCGAGTTTCTCCTGGAGCTGGTTCAGGCCGGCAGATTGCGGATCGATGCGCAGGATCTCTCCTGCACCTATCACGATTCCTGTTACTTCGGCAGGCACAACGATATCTACGAGGCGCCGCGCGAGCTGATCGTCGCCGCCGGCGGCAGATTGGTGGAGATGGACAGGAACCGGGCCGAGGCGTTCTGCTGCAGCGCCGGCGGCGGGCGGATTATGGCCGAGGAGAAAATCGGCGAGAGAATCAACATCAAGAGGGTGCAAATGGCGGTGGCAACCGGAGCGGAAACCCTGCTCTCCAACTGCCCGTTCTGCCTGACCATGTTCGAGGACGGCGTCAAGGGTGCCGGGGTGGAAGAGTCGCTCAGGCCGAAGGACATAGCCGAGATCCTGGCGGAGCGGATCCACTGAACCGGGGGCCGAAATAATAAGAACTTAGCAAATTTATTCATGAAACAAGGAGGGAAAATATGAAAATTTTGGTGTGTATAAAACAGGTTCCCGATATGGAATCGAAATTCAAAATTGATGCCGGCGGCACCTGGTATGCCAAAACCGATCTGGCCTGGCGGATGAACGAATACGACGAATATGGTGTCGAGCAGGCGGTGCAGGTGAAAGAGCAGGTGAAGGACGCCGATGTCACCGTGCTCTGCATCGGTTCCGATCAGGTGAAGGAGACCATGAAAAAGGCCCTGGCCATGGGCTGCGACCGGGGTGCCCATGTCGCCGACGACAATAGCGCCGGCAAGGAGCCTTTCGAGATCGCCGGGATCATCGCCGAGTATGCCAGGGACAAGAATTTCGACCTGATCTTCACCGGCATGCAGTCCCAGGACCGGGGCAGCGCCCAGGTTGGAATTTTGGTCGCGGAGATGCTCGGGCTGCCGGGTATTTCAACCGTCGTCCACTTCGCCTACGACGGCGGGGCGGTGGAGGCCAAACGCGAACTGGAAGGCGGCGTCAAGGCCTGCGTCAAGGTGCAGGCCCCGGTTGTCATTACCTGTCAGCTCGGCTTGAACACTCCGCGCTACCCGACCCTGCCCAATATCATGAAGGCCAAGAAGAAAGAGCTGCTGTCCATCCCGGTGCAGGATCTGTTGAAGGTCGATGCGCGGCAGGAGACGGCGCGGATGTACTTCCCCGAGAAGAAAGGCGGCGGCCTGGTGCTCGAAGGGGATGTCGCCGAGCTTGCCGATAAGCTGATCAGAATTCTGAAAGAAAAAACCGCCGTGCTGGCCTAGAGGAGGAGACAGAATGAAAATATTACTTATTGCGGAAAGCAGAGACGGCAAATTACTCGGAGGAAGCTATGAACTGGTGGCTTTTGCCGGCAAGATGAACGCCGAGAGCGCGATGTTTCTGGTGGGGAGCGACGCTGTCCTGCCGAAATACGATGGCAAGGTCTATCTGGCCGATATAGGCAGCGTGGGCGAATATAATCCCGATATCCACAAGCAGCTGGTGCTTGACGTAATCGCCAAGGAAAACCCCGACATGATCGCCCTGTGTCACTCCTCCTACGGCTGGGATCTCGCCCCCCGCATCGCCTACGCCCTGAAGGTGGCCCAGGTGTCCGAAGTGGTTGCGGTGGTCGATGGCGTGCCGGTGGTACCGGTCTGTAACGCCAAGCTGCGCCGCGATGTCAAGGCGAAAACCGCGAGGAGTGTGGTGACCCTCCAGGCCGGGGCCTTTGGCCTGGCCGAGGAACCGAGCGGCAATCCGACCGTTGAAAAACTCGGCGGCGCAAGCGGCGGACGGGTCCAGTTTACCGGCTATGAGCAGGCTGCCGGCGGCGGTGTGGATCTCGGCAAGGCCCAGGTAATCGTCAGCGCCGGCCGTGGTATCGGCAAACCCGAGAATATTGCGATGATCGCTAACTTAGCCAAGGCGCTGGGCGGTGAATACGGGGCCAGCCGGCCGGTTGTCGATTCCGAGTGGGTCGAGCATAATCGTCAGGTCGGTACGACCGGGCAGACCGTTGCACCGAAACTCTATGTCGCCTGCGGCATTTCCGGGGCGATCCAGCATCTGGCCGGGATGAAGAAATCCGAGTTCATCGTGGCGGTCAACACCGACCGCGACGCCCCCATCGGCGATGTCGCCGACGTTTTGGTGGTGGCCGACCTGAAGCAGTTTGTGCCGATCCTGACCGAAAAAATTCAGGCCCTGTAAGAGCGAGGGTGGACGCATGATAAACGAACTGTTTGCCAATCTTTCCGAATCCTTTGTCCCTGGAGCACTTGCAAAACCGAAAAGTTTTTACTTTTCCCTGGGCGAGGTGAAAAAAACCGTCCGGTTGAGCAGCGACAGCTGCCAGGTCAGCGACGGCAAGACCGTCGACAACGCCGACTGCGTCTGCAAGACCAGCCCGGAGTTCTTTCTGCGGATCTGGCTGGACAACTATCGTCCGGGGATGAAGGATTTTATGATGGGAGTTATAAAATCAAATAATCCTGGGGCATTGCAGGATTTCCTGCGCAGCTTCGGCAAGGATGCCTGATTTTCATACATCGATAAGAGAGAAGAGAACTCATGGAAAATATGACGGAAATCAAGGTGCGGGGCTATCACGCCGATTTTTACGGCCATGTCAATAATGCCCGGTATCTGGAGTTTTTTGAAGAAGACCGGTGGGCGCAGCTCGAGTCGAAGATCGATCTGCGGAAGTGGGCGGAAAAAGGACTTATTTTTCTGGTGGTCAATATCAATGTGAATTATCGCCGGGCCGTTCCGGTTGGGGAAACCCTGCTGGTCACCACCAGACTCGAAAAAATCGGCCATCGCAGCGTCGTGCTCAAACAGGAGATTTTGGTGAAAGAGAGCAAGGCGGTGGCGGCCGATGCGCTCATCACCTTTGTCATCACCGACAGAACCGGCCGGGCGGTGTCCATGGATGGCGAAATGCTGCAGGAGATTGAAAAGCTGAAGGCGGCTGCGTAAGCTGGAACTACGGAGCCCGGACTGTGGCGCTCTGACAGATAACGTGATGTTTCCGGATGATAGGAGCGTAATGACCAATTGAATTTATGGTTGACATTCATTGTGGTTATGTATTACACAGCGAGAATGAGTCGGAAAGGGTGTCCGTCGTTTTATTGGTTAACCTGAACGTAAAAGTTATATTGTTTGAGGAGGCCCGCTATCGATTGGCATTAGCGGGTAATGGAAGCGACCGTCGTTGGCATTGACAGGTTGGGAGAACATCAATACTGAGGGAGAGAAGCATGAAAAAAGCGATTTCTGTACTGGCATTGGCATCCATTTTCACCGCGGGTTCGGCCATGGCTTCCGGTTGGCGTATTCCGGAACAATCGGTTGATTCGACAGCGAAAGCAGGTGCCAATATCGCCTCGTCAAGCAGGGGCGATACGGCGTATTTCAACCCTGCCAACATGGCCTGGATGGCTGATACCACCCATGTTGAGTTCGATGCCACCTATATCTATCTTTCTCCCATCGAGTATGACGATTCCCGAAGCTCCGCTTATGACAGCGAGTCGGAAGAAGAACACTTCCTGCTGCCGCAACTCTTTGCCGTTTCTCCCTCGCTCGGCGGAGCACGGTTTGGTCTGGCCATCGTTGAACCGGCTGGTCTCGCCAAGCGTTGGAAAGATAGATACCCGAAAGCAGTCGCTGAGGAATTCTCGCTGGCTACCGTGGAGGTCAATCCGACTGTTTCATACAGTTTTGCCAATATGGTTTCCGTTGCCGCGGGAGCCAGGATGATTTATGCCGACGCCACCGTCAGGAGCGATGCCAGCGGCCTTGGCTTGCCTTTGTCCCGCGACATGGAAGGAGATACCGTCGAGTGGGGCTGGAATGGTGCGGTTGCGGTGAAGCCGATCGAGAAATTGAATATTTCGGCGACCTATCGCTCCAATATCGATCTCGATTTTGAGGATAAGGCGGACCTGAATCTGCTGGGCAGACTGGTAACCCTCGATACCGAAGTGTCTATTCCCGTTCCTGCCGTTTTTGCTTTGTCGGTTGCCTATGATGTACTGGATAACCTCAATGTGGAGCTTACCTGGGATAGGACCTTCTGGTCGGAATATGAGCACCTCCATTTCCACTTTACCCCGTCAGTTCCTGGTAATCCGTTTGAACCAACTACAGTTAAAAACTGGGACGATACCGATGCCTTCCGTATCGGCGTTACCTACGGTCTTACCAAGGCTCTGGATATCATGGCCGGTTTCGGATATGACGAAAACCCTGCGCCGGACGAAACTATCTCGTTTGAACTGCCCGATTCCGACGCCTGGCTCTATTCTCTCGGTGCTCAATATAAACTCAACGAAAAGCTGGATATAGGTGTCGCGATGCTCTACGACTATAAAGAAAGTCGCAAGGTTGAGGTAGTTCGTGGGGAAAGGGTCTATCCTTACGGTGAATTTACCGACGCTTCAGCCCTGCTCGTTACCGTCGGTTTGAACTATCGGTTCTAGGAAGCGAGCCGTACCGGAAAAAAAACCCCCTTGCTGCAAAGCGGCAAGGGGGTTTGATATTTCAGGGGGGAAATGGTTTTTTGCAGCTGTTTTTTACAGGCCGCGCAGATGTTCCGGTTTGAGACTGACCTTGCCGTTTAAGGCGCGATCGATCAGCTGCAGGGTGGCCTCTTTATCGTCCGGCAGTTTCGCCTTTATCGGCAGGTAGTTCGACGCATGATTGGCATGAAAATAGCCGTCGGTGAGCGTGGTGCCGGCAAACATGATGGCCAGTTCCCCGAGCATCTGCGTGGGGGTCGGCAGGGAAAATTCATGGCGGCGGGAGGCCTCGAACAGCGGTGTGTGCGGCGTGAGCATGAGACTGAGCGCCCCGACATATTCCGGATCGATGGCGGTCAGGACGCGGCCGGTTTCCCTGGCATGGATGGGGGAGCGTTCCCGGCCGGCGATGCCGAGCAGGACGGTGACCGACAGCTTTATCCCGGCAGCCCGCAGTTTTCGGCCCATGTCGATCATCCGCGCTGCATCGGCGCCCTTGTTGATGTTCCGCAGGGTGACATCGTCGCCCGATTCAAGACCCATATAGGCGATGGCCAGGCCGTTTTCGCACAATTCCAGCAATTGTTCCGGACTCTTACGGTCGATGCTCTTGGTATTGGCATAGGTGCCGATCCTGGTGACCCAGGGCAGTTTGGTGCGAATGGCGGCAAGGATGGCGAGGAGGCGTTCCTGGGGCAGAATCATGGCATCGCCGTCGCAGAGAAACAGCCGGTCCTGGTGTTTGCAGTGCAGGGCGGCAAAATCGATGTCCGCCATGATGGTCTGGTCATCCTTGATCGAAAAGCGGCTGCCCTTGTACATTCCGCAAAATGTGCATTTGTTGTGGGAGCAGCCGGTGGTGATCTGCAGTAAAATGGAATACGCTTCACTTGGCGGCCGAAAAATGTTTCCCTGATAGTGCATGGCATCGTCCCTATCGCAAATGGTTGCTGTACCTTAATTTCCACAACACCTTCTTTATAATACGAGAGATTGGCAGTGCAACAGAAAAGCGTGAAATATGCAGATCAATACAGAGAGGCATGAGCAGGCAATGAATGGTTCGCATCCGTTTTCCCCTGGAGATAGTCAAGGGGGTGCGGCAGGCGGCCGGGGAAAATTTCATCATCATCTACCGGCTGTCGATGCTCGACCTGGTCAAGGGCGGCAGCACCTGGGACGAGGTGGTGCTGCTGGCAAGGGAGATCGAAAGGGCCGGGGCGACGCTCATCAACACCGGGATCGGCTGGCATGAGGCCCGGGTGCCGACCATCGCCACCATGGTGCCGCGGGCCGGCTTTGCCTGGGTGACCAAACGGCTGATGGGCGAGGTCCGGATACCCCTCATTACCACCAACCGCATCAATATGCCGGAGGTGGCGGAAGCGGTGCTGGCCGAAGGCTGTGCCGATATGGTCAGCATGGCCCGGCCTTTTCTCGCGGATCCCGACTGGGTGGTGAAGGCCGAGGCAGGCCGCGAGCAGGAAATCAACCCCTGCATCGGCTGCAACCAGGCCTGCCTGGATCATATCTTTGCCAGAAAGGCCGCAACCTGTCTGGTCAACCCCCGGGCCTGCCGGGAGACGATCATGCCTTTTGCGAGGACGGAAAAAGCCAAGCGGGTGGCGGTGGTCGGCGCGGGGCCGGCGGGCCTTGCCTGCGCCGTTGCCGCCGCGGCCCGAGGGCATGCGGTAACCCTCTTTGAGGCGACCGGGGAGATCGGCGGGCAGTTTCGACTGGCGAGACTCATTCCCGGCAAGGACGAATTCGCGGAAACCCTCCGCTACTATCGCCACCAGCTTCTGCTGCACGGCGTCGAGCTGCGGCTGCATTGTGCGCCGACCGTGGCGGAGCTGCAGGATTTTGCCGAAATTGTCATCAGCACCGGAGTCAGGCCGCGGCCAATCGAGCTGCCGGGCATGGAAAAAGGCCGGGTATTGCTCTATCCCGAGGTTATCACCGGCGATAAGCGGATCGGCCGGCGGGTGGCCATCATCGGTGCCGGCGGTATCGGTTTTGACGTGGCCGCCTTTCTGCTCCATGATCGGTCGGTTCCGGAGAGTGTCGAGGAATTTATGGCGGAGTGGGGGGTCGATATGACCTATGGCGGGGAAGGCGGGCTGGGTGCGGTGCGCCGGGAAGGTCCGGCCCGGGAGATCTACCTGCTCCAGCGCAAGACCACCAAGCCGGGGGCGGGTCTCGGCAAGACCACCGGCTGGATTCACCGGTCGATTCTCAAGAAAAACGGGGTAAAAATGTTGAACGGGGTGGAATATCTCGCCGTCTCCGAACAGGGGCTGCTCATCAAACATAACGGCCAGGAGCAGCTCCTGGCGGTGGACGATGTGGTCATCTGTGCCGGTCAGCTCTCCGAGCTTGGCCTGGCGAAAGAGCTCGATGGCAAGGGGATTCGCTATCATCTCATCGGCGGGGCGCACAAGGCCGGCGAGCTCGATGCCAAACGGGCGATTGCCGAGGGGACGGCGGTGGCGGACCGTCTGTAGCGGAACGTTCCGCCGCTCGGTGGTCTATGTCGCCGTGGTCAGCGGATAGGAGCGGACGATGGTATGGATGGCGCCGCCTTTGGTCAGCTGGCTTTTATAGAGGTGGAACTGTGTGACCGGGAAGTCCGGCGTCCGCAGCAGGGCATTGCCGGCCAGGAACTCCTGCAGCCTCTTCAGCGGGCAGTATTTCAGCCTGGCCAGGGTGAGGTGGGGGGAGAATTTCTGTTTTTCCCTGGGGATATCGATATCGGCCAGTTTTTTCTCAATCGAATTGCGAAGGGCGACAATATTCTCGTGCGGCTCGATGCCGGCCCAGAGGATGCGGGGAATGCCGCGGGGCGGAAAGACGCCGACCCCTTTCAGGCAGAGCGAAAACCCGGGACGGGAGACCTCCTGCAAACCTTCCTTGATATCCAGGGCCCGGCTGCCGTCAACCTCGCCGATGAATTTCAGGGTAAGATGGAGTTGATCGACGGGAACCGGCCGGGTATTGGGCAGCGATCGCCCCAGGCCGGCTATGTCGTGGCGGATGGTTTCGTCAATATCAATGGCAATGAATAATCGCAACATATCCGGCTCCTGTACCAATCAACTGCAATGGTGATTCTCTCAGAGGAAATATATGATCTCCTGATTGTAAGGCAAAAAAGAGTGCAGGACAACCGTAACATGCGCTGGAGTCTCCGGTCGACTTGAAGGAAACCTCAGGAGTTGACACAATACCTCGGTTTGCATAGAGTTCCAGATGCAGGTGTCGATCTCGAAAGAAGTCACTGGTGCATTCAAGATGGCATTTGTTTCGAGTCATCTTGAATGCTCATTGGAAATAATTGCCGATAAGGAGAGACCATGGATCTGAAAAAAACTCGAACGACCATTCTCAATGTCGGGAATGAAGAGGAAAAGCGGTCGGAAATACTCGATTATTTCTCTAAAACCTATGCCTTGGATGAGCAGCTGTATGACCATCTGGCCCGCGATGCGGCCTTTTACCTCCGGCCGGAACCCCTGCGCCATCCGCTGATTTTTTATCTCGGCCACACCGCCTCCTTCTATATCAATAAACTGAATGTCGCCAGGATCATCGACCGGCGAATCAATCCGGCTTTCGAGTCGATGTTTGCCATCGGGGTCGACGAGATGTCCTGGGACGATCTCGATGAAAAGAACTACAGCTGGCCGAGTGTGAGCGAGGTCCGGGCATACCGGCGGGAAGTGCGGGAACTGGTCACCGGGATAATCCGCAGCCTGCCGCTGACTCTGCCGATAACCTGGGACTCCCCGTTCTGGGCGATCATGATGGGCATCGAACATCAGCGGATTCACCTCGAAACCTCGTCGGTCATTATCCGCCGCCTGCCGATTGACGAGGTCCGCTCCCTGGACGGCTGGGACGACTGCCCGCTTTCCGGCAGCGCCCCGGTCAACGGCCTGCTGCCGGTGGCCGGCGGCAAAGTCGTATTGGGCAAGACCAGGAATCACCCTCTGAATCACCTTCTGTATGGCTGGGATAATGAATTCGGCAGGCACGAATATGAGGTATGGGATTTCAAGGCTGCGAAATATCTCGTATCCAACGAGGAATTTTTATCGTTTGTCGAGGCGAAAGGCTATGAAGAGGCGAAATACTGGACCGAGGAGGGCTGGCGCTGGGTGCAGTACAGCCAGGCCCGCTATCCGCTGTTCTGGCTGGCCGAGTCCGGCGAATATCGCTTCCGGACCCTGTCGCGGATCATCGACATGCCATGGAACTGGCCGGTTGAAGTCAATTACCTGGAGGCCAAGGCCTTCTGCAACTGGCTGGCCGAGAAGAGCGGTGCGCCGGTGCGTCTGCCCAGTGAGGACGAATGGTACCGGCTGCGCGATCTGCACGATATCCCCGATCAGCCGGACTGGACCAGCGCCCCGGGCAATATCAACCTGGAGCATTGGGCCTCGTCCTGTCCGGTCGACCTGTTTCGCTTCGGCGAGTTTCACGATATCATCGGCAATGTCTGGCAGTGGACGGAGACGCCGATCACAGGTTTTGCAGGTTTCGAAGTGCATCCCTGGTACGACGATTTTTCCACCCCCACCTTCGATACCCAGCACAACCTGATCAAGGGCGGATCGTGGATCTCCACCGGCAACGAGGCGACCAGGGATTCGCGCTATGCCTTTCGCCGCCATTTCTTCCAGCATGCCGGTTTCCGGTATGTGGAAGCCAGCCAGCCGCTGGAGGTGGCGCAGGCGATGTACGAGAGCGACACCGCCGTCTCCCAGTACTGCGAGGCCCATTATGGCCGGACCTTCTTTGGCGTGGCCAATTTCCCGCAGACCTGCGCCCGGCTCTGCCTTGAGCTTCTGGCGGATGGCCCAAAAAACCGCGCCCTCGACCTCGGTTGTTCGGTCGGCCGGGCCAGTTTCGAGCTGGCCCGGGAGTTTCGTTTTGTCAACGGCCTCGATTTTTCCGCGAGGTTTATCAGGATCGCCTACCAGATGCAGGAAAAGGGTGTGGTTCGCTACGAACTGCCGGAGGAGGGGGAGATCGTCTCCTACCATGAAAGACGGCTGGTCGATTTGGGGCTTGCCGAGACGGCGGGGCGGGTGGAGTTTTTTCAGGCCGATGCCCTGAACTTAAAGCCGCAATTCACGGACTATGATCTGATCCTTGCGGCAAATCTCCTCGACCGGCTCTCGGATCCCGGAAAATTTCTGGCCACGGTGCACGAGCGGTTGAATGACGGCGGCTTGCTGGTTCTGGCCTCGCCCTATACCTGGCTTATGGAATTTACCGCCCGGCCAAAATGGCTCGGCGGGTATCGCAAGGACGGCGAACCCTACACCACCCTGGACGGCTTGAAAGACCAGCTGAAAGCCCATTTCACCATGACCTGCGAACCGCGTGATGTGGAGTTTGTCATCCGGGAGACGAGCCGCAAATTCCAGCACTCGCTCAGCCAGCTGACGGTCTGGCGGAAAAACGGTTGATAAAGGTGCATGGAATGCACCCTACGTATAACCGAGATTCCGGTGCAAATGTAGGGTGCATTCCATGCACCATCAGTTATTCTGTGCATGAAACGCACCCAACGGTTTGGTAATTATGTCAACCTATCGGCGGGCAAAAATAACTGGCGGCACCTATTTCTTCACGGTGGCAACCTACCGGCGACAAAGGTTTTTATGCGACGAATCCGTTCGCACCGCCCTGCGCGAAGCCATCCACGAGGCACGAGCGGTCTGCCCGTTCACTATTGACGGTTGGGTGCTCCTGCCGGACCACCTTCACTGTATCTGGACCCTGCCGAAGGGTGATGCCGACTTCGGCAAACGTTGGGCGATGATTAAACGCTTTGTCACGAAGCGATGCGGTCCAGCATTGCAGTTCGATGCGTTGCTGAACGACAGCAAACGGAAAAGAAAAGAATCCACAGTCTGGCAGCGCCGGTACTGGGAGCATATTGTCCGTGATGAAACAGATTATGTGCGGCATATGGATTATCTGCATTACAACCCGGTTAAGCATGGTCTGGTGAATTGCATGAAAGATTGGCCCTATTCCACCTTTCATCGTTATGTTAAAGAGGGCGTTTACCCCGAGGATTGGGGTGGAGTTTGCGATAAAGAGATGGATGGAGGGTTTGGCGAACCCGGAGAAAGGACGTGAGAAACCGCACGGGAAGGTGCATGAAATGCACCCTACATGCTACCGGGATTTATGGCAAAACGTAGTGGTATGTAGGGTGCATTCCATGCACCTTCCCTTCTTGACAACGAACCGGAATAATTATCGTTAAAACAGTACATCATGAATGCAAAGAACCCATCACGCCGCTACAAGCTCATCCTGGAGTACGACGGCACCAACTTCAGCGGCTGGCAGAAACAGACCGATGCCCGTACCGTACAGGGTGACGTGCTGAAAGGGGCGACCCGCGTTTTCGGCGACGTTGCCATGGATCTGCAGGGCTGCGGCCGGACCGATGGGGGTGTGCATGGCCTGGAATATGTAGCCCATCTTGAGGTGGCCAGCAAGCTGCCGCCGCGGGAGGTGGAACGGCTGCTCGGTGAAACACTGCCCAAGGATATCGCCTTGCTGGCGGTCGAGGCGGTCGATCCGCGCTTTCATGCCCGTTACAGCTGTATTGCCAGAAGCTATATCTATAAGCTTCGCACCCGCAAGTCGGCCTTCGGCAAGCGCTACAGCTGGTGGGTGCGTGAGGAGCTGGACCTCGCGGCCATGGAGCATGCCGCGGCAATGATGGTGGGGATGCACGACTACGCCGCCTTTGCCGAGAAACAGGAACTGAAAAAATCGACGAAGGTGGCGGTGCAGCAGGTTCGCCTGCTTGTCGAAGGCGATGTGGTCGGGCTCCGGGTGGTCGGCTCCCATTTCCTCTGGCATATGGTGCGGCGGATGGTTGGGGTGCTGGTCGAGGTCGGCTGCCGCCGCCTGACAGCAGAGGAGGTTCGCGGCCTGCTGAACGGGCCGAGTGACATTCCCGGCAACCATACCGCGCCGGCGGCCGGCCTCTTTTTCGAGAAAGCCTTTTACGATGAGGATGAACTGGCGTGCTTTCTCGCCGAATAATTCTATTCTTTTTCTTTTTTCTTCTTCCTCCCTCTTTCAGGGCTGCGACAGCCGCATGATCGCCTGGTTGGCGATGGTCAGGCCGAAAATGCCGGTTACGGTCGGCAGGCTTCCCAGGACATTGCGCTGCCGCCCCCGGTCGGCATAGGGTGTCTCGCCGACGACGGCGCCGTCTTCTTCCGGCAGCTCGTATGCAAAATCTATCTTTTCCACCGAATAGACGCAGGAGATGCCTGCGCCGACGCCTCTGTTGCGCAGCCGCTTGCGCAGATGTTTGGCGAGGGGACAATTGGAGGTGGTGAAGAGATCGCCGGAACGGATGAGGGTCGGGTCGGTGCGCAGGGCCGCGCCCATCGAACTGATCACCGGGATCTTGCTGAGATAGGCGCCCTGCAGCAGCTGGCATTTCGGATTGAGCGAGTCGATGGCGTCGATGAGCAGGTCCGGGCGTGGTTGCAGGATCTGCGATAGGGTTTCTTCACCGGCAAAGATTTGCAGGGCTTCTACCCGGCATTCTGAGTTGATGGCGAGGATTCGTTCCTTCGCCACTTCAGCCTTGGGCCTGCCCAGGGTTGTCTCCAGCGCCAGGAGCTGGCGGTTGATATTGCTCGGTTGAATGGTATCGTGATCGACGATCCGCAGATGGCGGATCCCGGCCCGCACCAAGCCTTCCACGACATAGCCGCCGACGGCGCCCAGGCCGACCACCGTCACCATCCGCGATTGCAGCAGTTTGAATCGCTCTTCACCCAGTAACCGCCGGGTCCGAATAAATCTGTCCATGAAATGAATGTCCTGAAGATAAAAAACCGAAGTGGCAACAACTTGATTGTTTAAGAAGATAGGGAGTTTGCCTCGTGCTTGCAAGGGAAGCGATGATCCGTTGCGATGAATAACCGAAAGGCCCACGCACTTATCCCGGCAGCGCAAAAAAACGGTTGGCATTCGGGCCCGACTTTGGTAGAAAGATCACCCTTCCTGCATTTAGCTGTTGCCGGTAACAATTTCCATCCACAGAAGACAGTACGTCATGTTGCAGTTGCCACGAAATCAGGCCGATCCCGAAAACACGGCCACCTGGGCCAAATTTACGCCGAAACTCTGTAGCCATTGTGCCGCCTGCTGCTGCAGTCTGCCGGTGGAGGTGAAGGGGCCGGACCTCGTCCGCATGGGGCTGATGGATGAATTTTTATTACAGGAAGACCCGAAATTCATCGCCAGAAGATTGATGAAAGACCGGCTTATCGAACATTTTCATGCCCGGACCGCTACCTTCACCCTGGTCAGACGAGCGAACGGCGACTGCATCTATCTCGACAGCCGGACCCGGCGCTGCACGATCTATGCGCTTCGTCCCGATACCTGCCGCAACCATCCGCGGATCGGTCCCCGTTCCGGCTACTGCGCCTTCCGCCTGAAAAAAGCCTTGTAACCGCCCGGTCCATTACTTACGGATGGAGCACCTGTTTTTTCGGCCGGATGTAATAACGAAAGTAGCCGACCAGGTTGCTGCCGATAAACAGCACTTCCATCACCACGGCGCCGGGCGAGCCGGCCAGGATATTGTGGATCAACCACAGGCTGGTGCCGACCAGCATCAGCTGTCTGAGTTGCTTGTCTTCCTTGCAGAATGACGCCACCGTGCCGAAGACGCCGCCGGTGCCGGCGAGAATGCTGAGAATGCCCTCGTAGGAGGCGGCGGCGACAACGATTGTGGTCAGGACAAAGAACCCCATCAGCTTTTTCGACGTGGAGAATAACGAGGCGGCGAAACGGGTGGCCGCAAGAATGCCGAGGCATGCCGCGGTCCAGTGGTCGAGCAGCATGAAGTGGATCGAGATCAGGGTGCAGGAAACGAGCAGGCATGCCACAATTTTGGTCTTTTCCTTGAACTGGAAGGACACAATATCGGTACAGATGGCAATCCCGACCAGGATTTGGGATATAGCGAACAGCGACATCGGTGAAGGGACCCAGGGAGATAAATTTCTAAACGTCGGATAAGTCCGGAGCACTATACCTGGTTGCGGTGTCTGCGTCTATCTCAATGCGCTCTGCAGAGTGTCCGCTGGTGTCGACAAATGAGATTTGCCTTGTCCCAGTGCCAGTTCGGAGATGGTGTATCGCTTGATCTCACGATCCTCGGGAAATATATCGATTGCGGCATAGCCATACAGACATTGACAGAACAGGGCGATACGCAAAATGAAATCGGCGAGTTCCGGGTGGAGCGCGGCGGGCAGAAACCGTTCGGGGCTGTTAAAAAGAAGAACAGGTTCGGTCTGGCAGGTGACCCGGCCAAAGGCGATGGCCAGTAATGTGGCGGCTTGCAACGTCATGAGCGTGGAATGCGTGGAATTCGGCAAGGTCTTCAGGACAATGAAGAGCGGCAGCCGTCGTTCGACGATGCTGCGGGCCCGGTGAAAGTGCTCGGCGCGGCGGACGGCGTCCAGCATGGTTTCGATGAGCTGTGGCGAGCCGGCGGAGATCGTGTCCGGCAGGGATGTCAGCCAGCCGGCGAGGCGGTAGTCGAGGCCGTCTTTTATCCGGTCCGACGCTTTCAATGAGTTGACGAGAGTCGCAAAGGGGCCAGTCCGGTTCGGGGTGTTTTTTTCGGTAAGATCAATAAGATGTTTGATGTCCGAGGAAATTTCGCTCCACCTGGTCGACGAGGCGATTTCGACGAAATTGATCCATCTGGAACAATCGAGCCTTCTGCCGACTTCAATCCGGTCCGTTTCGTACAGATGCTGGTCGATTGCGGCGAGTTCCTTCACCAGATCCGGGGTGGCGTTGAAGATGGCAAGGGCCACCGTGCGTTTTTCCGGACGTATCCTTCTGGTATGTCCCTGCTGATCGATAAAGAGCGGGAAGTCGGCAAAGGTTTTGGCGCTTCGGCAGGAAGAGGGCGGGTTGATCGTCGCCAGGGTTCGCAAGAACGCGGCGCGACCGAGATCGTCGTGATAGTGGAACAGATTCAGGTGAGGCGACAGATCGAACCACTTGCTCTCTATGGTTGGGCCAAGTCCCCGTATCCTGGCTTGAATGACTTTCATCCTGAATCCACCCAAATGTCGAAAAAAGACTGCTGCTCTATGCTCTCTTCAAAGAATAAGCATGAATTTCAGCCGGGAACAGGACGGCGGGGCCGGTAATGGAGGGAATGATCGGGGGACGAATCGCTCCGTCCCGAGGCCGGTCGGCGGCAGTCTCGGGACGGAACGCAGGAGCTGCTTCCCTGTATCGTTCAGCAGACCAGGGTGCCCATGCCGAACAGTTCTTCGGCCAGACCGTTGGCAACCAGATTGGTCGGCCGTTTTTGCCGGTCGGACAATTTGTATATCTCCAGCAGCGTGGTTTCAATACCTTCGGTCCGCCGCATCGCCTGCTTTTCGTCGTAGGGCTGACCGATCTCGCAGCTGATATTGATCACCCCGCCGGCGTTGGCGGCGTAATCCGGGGCATAGAGGATGCCCCGGCGGTAGAGCAAGGCGCCGTCTTCCTCGGTCTGCAGCTGATTGTTGGCGCTGCCGGCAACTATCTGGCAGAGCAGTCCCGGGATTGTCCGGCTGTTCAGGATCCCGCCGAAGGCGCAGGGCGCGAAGATATCGCAGGCGACACCGAGTATTTCTTCCGGCTGCACCAGGTCGAAGTCGATCTTCCGGCCGAGGGCGGCAACATGGTCGGGATTGATATCCGAGGCAATTATGCGGCAATGGTCTTTCTTCAGCAGTTCGGCAAGTCTGCCGCCGGTTTCGCCTATGCCCTGGATGGCGACGGTCAGTCCGTCCAGCCGTTCTCTCCGCAGCTTATGCTTCACACTCGCCTTGATCGCGCAATAGACCCCGTAGGCGGTGAAGGGGCTGGGGTTGCCGCTGGCGCCGACGGTCGCGACATGGCTGGTTCTTCGCTTTACTATCACCATGTCGGCAAGGGTTGAGTTGACATCCTCGGCGGTGATGTATCGTCCGCTGAGAGACTCGACGAAAGTGCCGATTTCTTCAAAGAGGGCAACTCGGTCGACTTTTTTCAGGTCGGCGCTGACGACGCTTTTGCCGCCGCCTAAGGGGAGGCGGGCCAGGGCGTTCTTGTAGGTCATCCCTTTACCGAGCCGCAGGACATCGGTCAGGGCCGCTTCCGCCGATTGGTACCGCCATACCCGGCAGCCGCCAAGGGCCGGGCCGCGATGGGAATTGTGGATGGCGATCCAGGCGGTGAAGCCGACTTCGGGATTGTCGCATCTGACGACTTCTTCATAGCCGGTGATATCGAGTTCTGTGTATCTGTTCATTGGTGGTCCTCTGTATTCTCGGACAGCCTCCTGGTTTATGAATTTTTCTTTCTCACGCTGCCATGGCCTGCTTGATGCCGAGCACCGCCTCCGCCCCGCGGTGCAGCGCGCAAATGTTCAGATTGAGCAGCCGGTGGGCCTTGCTGCCGAACACTTTGGTGAACGCCAGGGTGATGCTGTCGATTCCGACCACTTTGCTGATCGCCAGATAGGCGCCCAGCATGACCATATTCGCCGCTCTGCCGTTGCCGCACTCGGCGGCCAGGTCGTTGGCCGGGATGGCGTAGACCCGGATGTCCTGCCGGTCGGCGGTCCCCGCGATCAGGGAGCTGTTGGCCAGGAGCACGCCGCCGGGGGCGACGCTTTGTTCGAATTTCAGCAGCGAGGGCAGATTCATGACAATGACGCAGGTGGCGTTGCGGGTCACAATCGGCGAGCCCACCGGCCTATCGGAGACCACCACATTGCAATAGGCGGTGCCGCCGCGCATCTCCGGACCGTAGGACGGCAGCCAGGTGACGTGCTTGTCCTCGATCATTCCGGCATAGGTCAGGAGCTGGCCAAGGGACATGACGCCCTGGCCGCCAAAGCCTGCACAGAGTATTCGCTCGTTACACATTTACGCCTCCTCCGGTGATTTCAGGACACCGAGTGGATAATAGGGGATCATGTTGTCTTCCAGCCATTGCAGGGAGTCGACAGGCGACAGCCCCCAGCCGGTCGGACAGGTGGAGAGCACTTCGATCAAGGAAAACCCGTGGCCCGCCATCTGGCAGAGAAAACCGTTGCGGATCGCCTTCTTGGCCCGGCGAACTGCCTTCGGGCTGTGCACCGATACCCGTTCGACATAGGCTGCGCCCGGGATCTGGGCAATCATCTCCGAAACTTTCAGGGGCATGCCCGAGTGGGCGGCATCGCGGCCCTCGGGCGCGGTGGTGACCTTCTGTCCGGGCAGGGTGGTCGGCGCCATCTGCCCGCCGGTCATGCCGTAGATGGCGTTATTGACGAAGATGGTGGTGATTTTTTCGCCGCGATGGGCGACATGGACGATCTCGGCGGTACCGATGGACGCAAGGTCGCCGTCGCCCTGATAGGTGAAAACGGGCTTATGGGGATGGACCCTCTTGACCCCGGTAGCCACCGCGGGAGCCCTGCCGTGGGCCGATTCGATCATGTCGATATTGAGGTAATTGTACGATAAAATCGAGCATCCCACCGCGGCGCAGCCGATCGCGTCGTTCAGCAGATCGAGTTCGACCAGCACTTCGGCCACCAGCCGGTGAACGATGCCATGGGTGCAGCCCGGGCAGTAATGGGTGTCCTTGTCGGTCAACCCCTTTGATCTTGCGTAGATAAGGGTCATCGTTTAGGCCCTCCCGAGCAGACTTTTAACTTTTGCCACGATTTCTTCCGGAACCGGGATAATGCCGCCGGACCGGCCGTAGAAGGCGACGGGCAGCCGGCCGTTCACCGCCAGCCGTACATCCTCGACCATCTGGCCGCAGCTCATCTCGACCGTGAGGATCATCCGGCACGAATCGGGAAGACTTTTGAAGGCGGCAACGGGGAAGGGCCATAGGGTCTGGGGACGAATAAGCCCCGCGGCGATATTTTCCTCTGCCAGCAGATCGATGGCATTGCTGGCGATCCTGGCGGTCGAGCCGTAAGCACAGAGGATGATTTCCGCGCCCTCGATCCGGTAGTTTTCGTGGCGGGCTTCGGCGGCGGCGATCCGCGCGTATTTCGCCTGGAGGTCGATATTTTTCTGCTCCAGCACGGTTGGGTCGAGGGCCAGGGTTTTAATGGTATTCGGTTTGCGTTTGCCGCCGTGGCCTGTCGCCAGCCAATCTTTTGCCGGGAGCTCGCGGTGTTTTTTTTGCGGCAGCTCGACCGGCTCCATCATCTGACCGAGCATGCCGTCGCTGACGATGAACACCGGGGTGCGGTAGATTTCGGCCAGGTCGAAGGCCGTCATCATCATTTCCGCCCCTTCCTGAACGGTGGACGGCGCGAACGAAAGAATCCGGTAATCGCCGTTGCCGCCGCCGCGGGTCATCTGATAGTAGTCGGCCTGGGAGGGCTGGATGGTCCCGATGCCGGGGCCGCCGCGCTGGACGTTGACGATGACGCAGGGCAGCTCGGCCGCGGCGAGCGAAGACATCCCCTCCTGCATCAGGGCAATGCCCGGCGAGGAGGAAGAGGTCATCGGCCGGCCGCCGGCTGCCGCCGCGCCGTACACCATATTGATGGCGGCAAGTTCGCTCTCGGCCTGGAGAAAGAGTCTGCCGGCCTTGGGGAATTCTCTCGCCAGATATTCCGGGATTTCATTCTGCGGGGTGATGGGGTAGCCGAAAAAGTGGGTGCACCCGCCCTGGATGGCGGCGCGGGCCAGTGCTTCATTGCCTTTCATGAGGGTCTTAGACATGTTCGGCCCTCCTTTTCACCGGAAAACGCTCCACGGTAATGACGGAGTCGGGGCACATCAGGGCACAGTTGCCGCAGCCGAGACATCTTGCCGGCAGGGCGATTGCGGCCGGACTGTAGCCTTTCAGGTTCACCGTGGTGTCGTCGATGACGATGATTTTCTCTGGACAAGCAATAGTACAGAGCCCGCATCCTTTGCAACTGCTGGTCGCAATGCGCACTCTCCCCTTCAGTTCAGCCATTTTGAGCCTCCATCTGGTATTTTGTTCTTGCTTATGTTTTATAATACAAACAAAATTTAAATATAGCTAAACAAATTTAGTATGCGATGGCGGTTGGCGATATTGGTAATCTCTGCGATTGGCATCAGCACAAATGACGAAATAGATGGAGAACAGATGATCTCGCGGAGTTTCATCTCATCAAGAGTACGAAATTACTATGGAATCACCATAGTCCGGAAAAACCGTACTGGAGTACGGTTTTTCCGTGACGAGTCCGATAATTCCGTACTCGGGCTGACGCAATGGGAAGGAATTAAGAGAGACGTTGCCAGGTTACGGCTCTGCCGCCACCATTGCAAGCCTCCTTCCCGTCATGACAGGTTGCCGCTGCAACGGGTGCCGGATGCAGGCGGACACGCCCCCTCTCCCATTCCTTGTTGTATTACGGAACGGAATTCCTTCCTCCTTTCCCATCTCCAGCTTGCAATTTTTTACACGGTGTTTGTGGCACAGTATTTGCCATAGTGCCGATTAGGAAGTCCGAACAAAGCAACTACCAATCTTTCTACCCACCTAACCCAGTTCGGATAGAAAAGGAGTTCTGGTCATTTCATTTTACGGGAGCTGTAACCAATGAATGTGAAAAAGATTGTGGCACCACTCGTTTTGTTTTCCTTGTTTTCTTGTGCGCCGATGGGTTCAGAGTTGCGGATTGAAGGCGACACCCTGACCTCTGCATATCCGACGCTCTCCATCCATTTCAAAAAAGCGATCGCCGACGTTCAGGAGAAGGTCTCCGGCCGGGTCATCACTTTCATGGGGGGCGATCCCCGGCCGATGCTGATTCAATTGCAAAGAATACCGAACATGAGACCGAATGCCGTTATCTATAGCCTGCGGCAGATTGCTGCCAACAGCAATCACTATTATCTCGGGGATGTCAAGTTTGGTGGAAAAGAATGGGCTAAAACGGCCTTGTATGATGGAAAGCGGACATTGCACTGTGGATATTTCACCAACAAAGATAATGAATTCATATACGTATCTATCAGAAACGTAAATCTCTCAAAGGAGGCGATACAGTTATTTACTGAATACAAAAAGACCATGACCATGCCGGAGCAGGGCCTCGCCATCATAAATGAGCAATTCGCATATTTGGATGAGGTGGCAGAAATCAAGAAATAGCAGGAAAATCTTTGGAGTCAGGGGGAGATTTGGTTGCATTATTAATTAATTCGAATGAATTCGAAACATTCCCCGGTTAACTCAGTTCATCTTGATTTTTTTTACTGCGGTATTTCAAAATAAAGAGGAAGTCCCAAATTGTTGCTACCACTTTACCTACCGAACTGAATCTCCCCCCTCACAGATTCACAGATTCAAATTGGATACACCCGTCGAGCGTTGATGCCCCCGGTGAACCTTTACAAGAAGACAGCAAGATTCAATTTTCATTACATGGGCATTTGATCCTTGTGAAAGTGAAATTGAATAATGATGAGCATGAGAGAACATTTATGGTTGACACAGGTGCAATTACTGCAATCAGCAAAACACTTGCAAATACAATGCAATTTCAAAACAGTGTTGAAATTATGGGAGGGGATTCAACTGGAGCTGAGAAAGAAATACAATTGGTTGAAATCGAATCTCTGAAGATAGGCAACAAAGAAATTAAAAATTGCGGTGCAGGAATATTTGATTTTTCTCTTTTAGAAAGAGGCATGGGCATAAAAATTGATGGTATTCTTGGTTCGAATGTTTTGCGATATTTTAATACGAAAATTGATTATAAGAATAAAATTATCCTTCTTTCTCAAAATACTCAGCCCTTGGGTTTCGGAAGATATAGAATACCATTTGAACAAGATATGAAGTATGGCTTTGCTCCGGTTGTTCAAATCAAAATTGAAGATCGATATACGATCGAAGGGATGATAGATACAGGTTATGATGGATGTGTTGCCGCCATTCCGGCAACATTGATAAAAAAACTGCACTATCCGACAAAAAAAATCAAAGGGGTAAGCGGGGGGGGACTAAACGATGTGGACACTGAAGGAGAGTTGCTGAAATTAAGGGGATTGGAGGTAGGCAATACGGTAAGAGTTTCTAATATACCGGTGCAATCAACCAAACTAGATAAGGTTTTGCTGGGGAAACGATTTCTTGATAAATTCGTCGTAATCATAGATTATCTCTCCAATGAACTTATCCTTGAACCCATTGAAGAAAATTTTAATTTTAAAGACAATATCTTCGACACAGGGATACGTGTTCTGTCTGATGAACATAATAAATTGAAAATTGTCGGCATTCAACAGGATTCGCAGGCGGAAAAATCCGGCATACAATTAGGTGACGAAGTTTTAAAAGTTAACGGAAAGAATATTGAAAGCTATTCCATGCCGGAATTAGTTGAACAGATAGCCTGGAATGATGAAATTAAGCATGTCGAGATTGTTGTTAAAAGAGATGGGAAAGAAAAAATCTTCAACATTGATAAAGCACTCGTCTTTGAAGAAGATAGGTAAGCATAAGCTGGCTGTCAGATTATAAGAGATCCAGCTCAATTTGTCGTGGTGGCGCACCGATATTATCACACCTATGACATGGAGGACTATCGAGTACAAAAGAGGGAGACAAAAACAATTAACTGGTCAGAATGATTCGCCATCCCAGTGAAAAAATCATACCTGATCATTATTTTTTTCACGGTGGTCGGCATTTTTTTCGGGATTGGATCTCTGACCCGTGAAAAACCGGTCGCCGTTGCTGTCCAAGAGGTTGATATCGGCACGGTGGAGTCCACTTTGACCAATACCCGCGCCGGCTCGGTCAAGGCAAGGCACCGTGCTCGACTCACGCCTGCCATCGGCGGTCAAATTGCAACCCTGGATGTCCAAAAAGGGGATGCGGTCAAGAAAGGGCAGGTCCTGTTGACTTTGTGGAACAAGGATCTCCAGGCGGATTTGAAACTTGCCCAAGGACAAGTGGTTGCGGCTGAGGCAACTGCCCGTGAAAACTGTTTGCTGGCGGACTATGCCGAACGTCAAGCCAAACGACAGACCGAACTCAAGCGGCACAATTCCATATCGGAGTCCAGCCATGAGGATGCCGTGGCCACGGCCGAGGCCAAAAAAGCGGCCTGTCAGGCCGCCGAGGCTCAACGGACAATCAGTCTGGCAAGAGTGGATGCGGCAAAAGCGATGGTCGAGCGGACCCTGCTCATCGCGCCTTTTTCCGGGATTGTGGCTGAGGTCAACGGCGAAGTCGGAGAATATGTGACTCCTTCCCCGCCTGGAATCCCTACACTCCCCGCAATTGATTTGATCAATATGGACTCGCTCTATGTGGCAGCCCCGATCGATGAGATTGATGCCGCCAAAATCCGGACGGGCATGGAGATCCGAATCACCCTCGATGCCTTTCCGAAGCGGATTTTCAAGGGAAAAACCCGAAGTATTTCCCCCTATGTCCTGGAGCAGGCCAAACAGGCACGCACAGTGGAAATAGAGGCCGATTTTCTTGATCCCATGGAAAATGGCAGCCTTCTTGCCGGCTACAGTGCCGACGTGGAGATTGTTCTCGACTCCCGGCAGCAGGTTGTAAAAGTTCCAGCTGAATCGCTGCTGGAGGGTGGTTATGTTTATGCTCTGCAGCCGGACGGCCACCTCGAGCGTCGAAAGATTACCACCGGGCTCAGCAATTGGCGGTCTTTTGAAGTCATCTCCGGACTTGTTGGTGGAGAAAAGGTGGTCACCACGATCGACCGTGAAGGACTTGCCGATGGGGTGGAGGCGATCGTCGACACGGCGGCGAAGAACGCGGAAGTGCAATGATCGAACTGCATGACGTCAGCCGGATCTTCAACATCGGCGGCCAGGAGGTGAAGGCCATGGACCACGTATCGCTTGACATCCACCTGGGCGAGTACCTCTCGATCATGGGTCCGTCCGGCTCCGGCAAATCGACCCTTCTGAACATTATTGGTCTGCTCGATACGCCGAACAGCGGTACCTATCTGCTGGAAGGCCACGATGTCGTCAGGCTGGGTGACCAGCGGCTGGCGCACGTACGTAGTCGCAAGATCGGCTTTGTTTTTCAGTTTTTCCATCTGATTCCCCGGTTGACGGCCGTACAGAACATCGAACTGCCTCTCTTGCTGGCTGGAGTCCCCGGAAAGGAGCGAAGCCGGATCAGTTCTCGTCTGATAGAGGAGTTTGGGTTAAAAGGCAGGCAGCAGCACCGGCCGGATGAACTTTCCGGCGGGCAGCGTCAACGGGTGGCGATTGCCAGGGCGGTGATCAATCAGCCTGCCGTGCTCCTGGCCGATGAACCCACCGGTAATCTTGACCGGATCTCGGGAGCTGAAATCATCGATCTCCTGGAACAGCTCAACCGTGATGGACAGACTCTGGTGGTAGTCACCCACGATCCGGAAATCGGCGAACGGGCGAGGCGGTGTATCCGGGTGGTGGACGGCAGAATTGCGGCCGATATTCGAAAGGGTTGAGATAATGCGCTCCCTCGACACCATCGGTTTTGCCCTGATCAGCCTCGGAGGCAACAAGGTCCGCACGGCCCTGATCCTGTTGGCCATGAGCATCGGGGTGGCGGCGGTGGTGTTACTCACCGGTATCGGCAATGGCGCCAGGCTCTATATTGTCGATCAGTTTTTCTCACTGGGAACCAACCTGCTTATCGTGATCCCGGGCCGGTCTGAAACTGCCTCCAATACCGCCTCGGGCATGGCGGGAGAAACGCCGCGGGATCTGACACTCGATGATGCGAAGGCTTTGCAGCGGGGCGACATGGTTCACCGCCTGGCTCCGATCAATATCGGCGAACTGAATGTCGACTGGCATGGCAAGGAACGAAAGGTCCCGGTGATCGGATCCACCGCATCCCTGCTGGAAATACATCACCTCAAACTTGAACTTGGCTCTTTTCTACCGGATGAGGATTCAGATATAGCTCGTCCGGTCTGTGTGCTCGGGTCTAAGATTTATCATGAACTCTTCGGCCGGAACGCCGCCTTGGGTGAATTGATCAAACTCGGCGGATTTCGTTGCCGGGTCATCGGTATTCTTGGTTCGGAGGGCCGTTCCCTGGGGCTCGATACTCAAGAACTGGTGGTGGTGCCTGTGGCCTTTGCTCAGATGCTGTTTAACACCAACGGACTGTTTCGTATCCTGGTCGAGGCCAAAAACCTGCCTGCCCTCGACCGGATGAAAAAGCATATCTCCCAGGTTATCGCCAAACGGCATTACGGTGAGGAGGATGTCACCATCATTACCCAGGATTCGGTGCTCTCGACTTTCAACCGGATCTTCAAGGTCCTGACTCTGATCGTAACGGGGATTGCCTCGATCAGTCTGGCAGTTGCCGGAATTCTGATTATGAATGTGATGCTGATGTCCGTTACCCAGCGCACCGCCGAGATCGGTTTATGCAAGGCTCTGGGCGCGAACAACACTCAGATCATGCTCCTGCTGGTCACCGAGGCTCTGCTGCTTTCATCCATCGGTGGCTTATCCGGGCTGCTGCTCGGTTTTACTGGGGCATGGGCTACCGTCCAGTTCTATCCAGCCCTGCAGGCCACCCCGCCGCTCTGGGCCGTTGCGGCAGCAATGGGTACGGCTCTGTGTACCTACCGGCTTCGTTTTCTCGCTTCTGCCTGCCCGAAGGGCAGCAAGGCTTGATCCGATCCTGGCGCTGGCCGGACACTGAGGGAACCCCTTCGATGGGATTTTTTGATCAGATCCGGTTCATCACGACCTCTATCCATTCCAAGGGACTGCAGTCGTTGCTGACTGGGCTGGGAATAGCCGTCGGCATCGGAGCGGTCATTCTCCTGACTTCAATGGGCGAGGGGCTCCAGCGTTTTGTGCTGGCGGAGTTCACCCAATTCGGCACCAACCTGATCGGGATCAATCCCGGCAAGGTCACTACGATGGGCACTCCTCTCGGGGTCTTAGGTTCCGAACGGTTGCTGACTCTGGATGATTGTACAGCCCTGAGCCGGATTTCCCAGGTTGAGGTGGCGGTTCCCATGATTCAGGGGAATGCCGAAGTCAAAGCGGGCGGCCGGACCCGGCGGATCACCGTCTACGGGGTCGGGCCTGACATGGATAGAGCCTTTCGCCTGCGGGTCGATAGAGGCCGTTTACTGCCACCCGATGATTCCCGGCTGGCACGGCCCTTTGTGGTGCTGGGCCACAAAGTCCGTCAGGAACTTTTCCCCGATCGCGATTCGCTCGGACAACGTATTCAAATCGGCAATTTGCCGGCGCGGGTCATCGGTACCATGGAGCCTAAGGGGCAGCTCCTCGGTTTTGAAATGGACGACACCGTCTACCTGCCGGCGGAGCGGGCTCTGGACCTTTTTGACCGTGAAGGGCTGATGGAGATAGATATCCTGTATCGGGAAGGAAACAAAGCCGAAGAAGTGGTTGCCGCCATCCGCAGAGTGCTTTTGCATCGCCACGGCCAGGAGGATTTCACCATCACCACTCAGCAGCAGATGCTTGATGTTCTGGGCTCTGTGCTGAGCATGTTGACTGTCGTCGTCGGTGGCCTGGGCGGGATCTCCCTTCTGGTGGGCAGCGTCGGCATCTTTACGGTCATGACTATCGCCGTCCGTGAACGGACCGGGGAGATAGGCCTGCTCCGCGCCCTCGGTGCCACCCGAAATCATATCCTCTTTCTGTTTCTGCTTGAAGCAACCGTGTTGGCAGGGCTTGGCGGCACCGCCGGACTGGCGTTCGGGTTCTGCTGTGGCCGGTTGATCCATGCCTTCGTCCCTCTGTTGCCGGTGCATACTCCCTGGACGTTTGTTCTCTGGGCCGAACTGCTGTCCATGACCATCGGCATCATCGCCGGGATCCTGCCGGCCCGCCAGGCCGCCATCCTTGACCCGCTTGAAGCACTGCGCTCCGAATAAGTCTTGGGGGTATTGATTGTTATGGAAAAACTGAATTCTGCCGGTGGACCACCCGGGCGAGTGGTTTTAGAGAGGGGGAATGCGTGGAATGGGGGCGATAGGAAAAATGCGGCAAGATCAGCTCGCCTTGTAGATCACCACCAGGGTTTTGGCCGGCCCGCCTATTCCCCGATAGCCGTGGGGGACGATAGAATCGAAATAGAGACTGTCGCCCTCTTCGAGCACGACGACATTGTCGCCGCTGCGAAATTCGAGTCTGCCTTCAAGGACGTAGAGAAATTCCTCGCCCCGGTGGTTGTTGTAGACGATCGCATCGGCCTCCCTTTCTTCCATATTGACGACGAAAGGTTCCATGCTCTTGTCCACCTTCGGGTAGGCGAGGGGTTCGTACTGATAGCCGATGTGGGAGATATGCGGTCCTTTGGCGACACCGTATCGGTCCGCTTTCCTGGTCACCACCATGCTGCTGTCCTGATTGTCGGACTGGAAGAAATGACCGATCGAGACGCCGAGGGCGGTGGCGATTTTTAAAAGGGTGGCGATGGGCGGGGTGACCAGATTGTTCTCGATCTGCGACAGGTTGGGTTTGGATAACCCGGTGAGATCGGCGAGATCCTGCAGCGTCAGCCCGCGCCGGTTGCGCAGTGAACGTATCTGATGGCCTATATCAAGGGAAGCAAGTGCGTCTTTCATAATTTTTCTAGCCTTCAGCCTTCGGTCTAACAGCCTGATGAGTTACACGTTCTGATTATAATAACAGTTTTTAATGGATGCCATGGTTGTTTCGCCGCGGGCAATGGATTCGGCCAGCTTCCAGACCTCCGGTTTAAAGACCTGCCGCAGGGGCTGGTCGACTTCGAGCAACCGGTCGAAGGCTGTCCTCAGCTGGCTGTCCCAGAGGGTGCTATAGCGGAGAAGGTCGTCCGGGTAGACCGTGGTCCGGTCGGTCCCTTCGGAATCCACCTCGAATGGCGCGATTATGTTTAAAAAGCCGTAGTCGTCGGTCAATTCTTCGCCCGGCTCAATATCCCTGACGGCAATTTCAAAGTTGTAGGGAGTCAGGCAGCAATTCGGCCGGAAACTGTGGTTGATGAAACGCTCGTTGTCCCAGCAAAAAACCAGATTGCCCTTGTTGTTCCGGTAGGAATAGGTGAGGACGGCCTCCCGGCAGGGCGCCGGCAACTGGTCGATCCTGGCCATGGGGATCTCCCGGTCGAGGTCGTCGAAGACCCAGGTTACCGTGCCCTGCGGGATCCTTGCCGTGGCTAACACCCCGTAGCCTTTGACCTCATTGATGTAGACAACTTCCGTGCATCCGATGATCATTGTTTCCGGTTCCTATTCGATATTCTTGCGCATGAGAATGGCGTGGCCGCCATCCTCGTAATAGCCGAGGCGAAAGCCATATTGGGAAAAACCGTGTTTTTTGTACAAGCCAAGAGCCGCAACGTTGCTGTCGCTCACCTCCAGGGTGAGCATTGTACATTTCCTGTCCCTGACGATGTTCTCCAGTACTTCGAGCAATCTGCCGGCAAGGCCATTACCTCTGGCGGCCGACGCGACCCCAAAGGAATAGATCCGCATCTTGCGGCTGTTTTTCCTGCCCAGCAGAATGGCGTAGCCGACAATCTCGGCACTGTCGGCTCGTTTTTTGACCACGATAACATAGGCTTGCCGGATCAGGTATCTGAAGCTTTTCCTGGAGCATCGATCGGTTTTGAACAGGTCTATTTCCAGGGCGGCAAGCTGATCGACATCGGCGCGGGCGGCCGGGACAAAAAGATAATCGGCCGTTTTCATTTATGCTGCTTGCTGCTGAGCCTGTTGACGAATTCGCGGAGGATGATCCGGTACAGCTCGTTGCCCATAATGGCGTCCTCCACCCCGTGTTCGAGGGAAGGATTGTCGTTGATCTCGATGATGATCGGCTGGTCGCCGACCATCTTGATGTCGACCCCGTACAGTCCTTTGCCGATGAGGGAAGTGGCTTTGACCGCCAGCTTCCGGACCTTGGCAGGGATGCTGTTGAGTGGAATGGTTTCAAAACCGCCGGCCTTGGGAATTCTGTTGGCCCGGTGCTGGATGATCTGCCAGTGACCGTGGGCCATATAGTATTTGCAGCCATAGATGCACTCGCCCCCCAGGACGCCGATGCGCCAGTCGAAGTCGGTCGGGACAAACTCCTGGACCAGCAGGATCGAAGAGCGAGGAAACAGCTCTTCGATGGCCTGTTCATATTCGGCTTTGGTGCAAACCTTGGTCACGCCGATGGAGAACGACCCGTCCGGAACCTTCACCACCATGGGGCTGCCGAGGGTTGCGCACAGTTCTTCATAACTCACCGGGTTGGTTTTGAAGACCAGCCGGGAACGCGGGCAGGGTATTTTTTCCCGGTCGAGCAGCTCCTTGAGATAGACCTTGTTGGTGCAGAGGATGATCGAGGTGGGGTCATCGATGACCACCATATCGGCCTGCTGCGCCTTCTGGGCAAGCTGGTAGGTGATGTGGTTGACCGCGGTTGTCTGGCGAATGAACAGGGCATCGAACTCCATCAGCCGGGCGGAATCGTCGGCGGTGATGAGTTCGGCATTGATGTTCATCTTCTTGGCCTCGGAGACAAAGAGATGGAGGGCCGAACTGTTGCTGGTGGGAATCTTCTCATTGGGGTCATGGAGGATGGCCAGGTCATAGCCGAAGGATTTCTTGCTCTTCGGATAGCGCCAGATCTTTTTGTTGAACCGGTCGATGGCATTGGCAAAAAGTGTCTGTTGGGCATCGTCCAGCTCGTTCAGCGACATGGTCCGGAAATGTTCAATCTGGGAACACTTGTTGTCGGCGAAGGTCACTTTCAGCATAGGGAAGGGAAACTGATCGAAGATGAATTTCGCCAGCCGTTTGAGGGCCGGAACCTCGCAATCGCCAAAAAAGATTTCCAGGGTGGACGGCGCACCACCGCCGTTCTGGACGGAACTGCTGACCCAGCAATGGCAGGTTTTTTTCAGTAATCCCTCCAGCTTGATGGTCCGGTCGCAGTCGAGGCTGTTGATCGCATCCACCGCGGGGATGACTTTATGTTTTCTGGCTTGGCCAAGCAGCGAGCAGTAATAGCCTTCCGAGTTGTAACTGAGGTCGCTGCACAAATTGATGACGAGCAGATTCTCCTGGCTCAATTTCTCGTTCTGCAGATACTCGCCGGCGGTGATGATGCTGTCGGTTTCATAATAGGGTTTCCAGTCGGAAACACTATCCAATACAATCAGTGTGGTAAGCATGGTGAAACCTTGGGTGGCCGGCCGGACGATGCATCCGGCCGGCATGGTTGAGTTTGTACGAAATGTGGGTTTGCATACCGGGAAAACGGATTAACCGCGGGCCCGCTCTTTAATCGGGATGTAGCAATATGACTTGGGTCCGATGTATTCAGCCCGGGGACGGATCAGCTTGTTATTGCTCCACTGTTCGAGAATATGCGAGGTCCAGCCAACGGTCCTGCTGATGGCGAAAATGGGGGTGAACAGTTCCATCGGCAAGCCGATGGCATTGTACAGCGAGGCGGTATACAGATCGACGTTGGGGAATACCTTGGTACGTTCAACGACGACTTTCTCGATTTCCCGGGTGATCTCGAAATAGGTCGTATCGCCGGCTTTTTCCGCCAGGATCTGCGCATAGTTGCGCAGCACAGCGACGCGGGGATCCTCGCAGCGATACACCCGATGGCCAAACCCCGGTATTTTTTCCTTTTTGGCCAACTTGTCCTCGATACAGGCCCGGGCTTTGCCGGGGTCGCCGATTTCCATCAGCAGTTGCATGACCTCCATATTCGCGCCGCCGTGCAGCGGGCCTTTCAGGGTGCCGATGGCCGAAGTCACCGATGAATAGATGTCGGCCATGGTCGAGGCGGTGACCCGGGCGGAGAAAGTCGAGGCATTCAGCTCGTGGTCGGCGTGGAGAATAAGGGCCGCGTCAAACGCTTTTTCGGTAAGCGCGTCCGGTTCCTTGCCAAACAGGGCGTAAAGGAAATTATATGCAATGCCGTGCCCCGGGATCGGCTTGACCGGTTCTTTGCCTTCCCGCAGCCGCTGGTGGGCGGCAATTAGCAGGGGGATGCGCAGAGCGAGGCGCTGGGCTTTGCGCAGGCTGGCGTCAAGCCCGGTGTTGCCGCTGTCCGGATCCCAGTGGCCGAGGGAGGAAACGGCGGTCCGGATCACCTCCATCGGCGTAGCCGCCTTGGGAAACATGCGCAGAATCATGACGGTTTCGACGGGAAGCTCCATGGAACCGGTAAAACCGGCCAGGAATGCCTTGAATTCGGTCGGTCTTGGCAGGGCTCCGTACCAGAGAAGGTAGGCGACCTCTTCGAAAGTCGACTGTTTGGATAATTCGATGGCATCATAGCCCCGATAAATGAGCCGGCCCTCGTCGCCATCGATATAGCATATCTCTGATTCACAAATGGTGATATCGGCCAGTCCGAGGCCGATATTTTGTGATGGGGGCTCCTTATCCGCAACTGCTGTCATGATGGTATCTCCTGGTAATGACGTATATATATCGCCCTTGATGGACGTGGTGTGCCGGCAAAAAAACGCTTCCCGAGAATATAGCACAAAAAGAGGCAAAAAAATGCTAATTTTTTATTGCAGCGATTTTCGCCAAATTTGCGGCTCCTGTCAGGCGGACGGCAGTTTTCGTTTGCTTGGGGAGCGAGAGAATGTCCCGGACCGATTGAATTTGACGCCGGAACTGTTTCTCACCTATACTTTCATAGAGAGGGACCAATTTGGGGTAACGGCAACGCAGTCATGTGAACGACCAGGCTCATAATGAAGAGACATGGAGAACGGATAAGTCGCCGCAACATTTTTGTGTCGTTGATAATATTGGGAGGCTTGGTAGTCTTCGTCAGATCCTACCTGGCCTACACCCATTTAAAAATTGCGACGGCCGTCGCCGAACATGCCCGGATCCTCAGCGGACCGTTATGGAATTACGACAGGGAGAGCATTGAAGGATTTGTCTCGGCCGTCATTGCCCGCGACGATTATCGGGCGATGCATGTTTTCACTTTGGGCGACAAGCTCTTTTTCGAAACCGTCAAGCCGCCGCTGAAAGGTATCGATGCCGCGCTCAGCCATGTTGGCCTGGTGAATACCAAAGTATTTGCCGGCGATATCAGAAGGGAAGAAAACTCCATCGGCCGGGTGGAGGTAGTATGGGCGGACACCACTGTTTACGTCATCGCTACGGCTTGTTTGCTCGCCGTTCTGCTGAATACCATAGTCCTTCTGTACAGCCGGATCAGCAATGCCAACAAGACGCTTGAAAGCAAAATAGACGATCTGCGCAGGGCCGTGGAGGAAGTACGAAAACAGAAGGAGTATATCGAGCAGATTTTCGATGTGGTGCCGCAGGGGCTCATCACCGTCGATACCGGGCAAAGGGCAATCGACTGGAACGCTTCCTTTGCGCAAATCGTCGACAAGTGGGCAGAGCTGCTGAACCGGGATATCGGAGAAGTGCGGGAGATCTTCCTCGGTCGTCTGCAACAGGAACTGCAACGGGCAGATGAGGGAGAATATGTCATGAACATCGACGGTCATCCGCTCAGCATGGCCTTTGCCTCCGCCCCGGTTCCGCAATTTGAAAAAATCAGCCGGGTTGTGTCTCTCCGTGACGTCACCGACCTCGCAACCATGCAGCGCCGCCTGACCCAGGCCGAGAAACTCGAATCGGTCGGCCGTCTGGCGGCGGGCATCGCCCATGAAATCAACACACCCACCCAGTATCTGGTAACCAATCTGGAATTTCTGGCCGAAGCCTATCTCGATCTCGCCGGAGTCATGGGTAACCTTGAAAGTTTGATCTCCGCAGCCGGCCGGCCGGCGGATCTATCCCCCCTGCTGGGAGAACTGCGGGAATCATTTGACGAAGCCGATTGGGAGTTTCTGGCCAAGGAGATTCCGGGGGCCCTGGAGCAGTCCCGGGAGGGATTGCGTCGCATCCAGTCGATCGTCGGAGCCATGAAGCGTTTTGCCCATCCCGCCGCCGAAGCCGCGGAAAAATGCGATTTGAACGTAGCCATTGAAACTACGGTGACCGTTACCCGGAACGAATGGAAATATCTCGCCGAAATGGTCCTCGACCTTGACCCGGAGCTACCCCATGTTCCGTGTTTTATCGATCAGTTCAATCAGGTCATCCTGATCATGATCATCAACAGCGTGCACGCCATAGAGGAGAGGCTGGCAGGAACCGGAGAGGGGAAGGGATTAATTACCATAAGCAGCAAGGCGGCAGCCGGTGCGGTGGAAATCGTCCTGACCGACAACGGGATCGGAATGAGCGAGGAAATCCAAAAGAAAATTTTCGATCCGTTTTTTACCACCAAGGCGGTGAATAAAGGAACCGGGCAGGGATTGGCCATCGCCCATGATATTATCGTCACTCAACATAAAGGAACAATCGAGGTTATATCCGAGCCGGGCAAGGGTTCGACTTTCGTGATAAGGTTGCCAGGAGAGCGTTGATACATTGGCAATGGACCGGCTGGTTGTTCGACGTCTCGATGACAAAGAAGTGCCAGCCTTATTCGGTTGGTTTTCAGCCACCTTGAAACAGGAGAATATATGCAAAAAGCAATTGATATTATGACAAGAAATGTTATTACGGTGACTCCTGAGACAACGGTCACGGAGCTGGCGCTGCTGCTGGCATCCCATGGGATAAGCGGTACGCCGGTGCTTGATCCGGCCGGCAAGCTGATCGGCATAGTTACCGAAAACGATCTGATCGATCAGAAAAAGAAGATCCATATTCCGACCGTAGTGACCATCCTCGACTCCGTCATATATCTCGAGAACCCTGAGAGAATGGGGAAGGAGATGAAGAAGATGGCGGGAATAACCGTGAAGGACATCTGCTCGGCCGAGCCGATCACCGTGCGCGAGGATACCAATATCGATGAAATAGCCACCATCATGGCCGAAAAGAAAGTCCACACCCTGCCGGTAATGCGAGGGGATGCGCTTGTCGGCATAATCGGCAAGCGGGACATCATAAAGACATTGATTTCCGCACCTTGATCGCCTTACCGGTCCTTTTGGTTTGGCCATTCAGGGGATTTTTTATGATATCATGCCGTTATAAAGGAAGTGTGGATGATGAAGACTGAGGCACCATCATGAAGACGGGCAAAGTCAGGGAGCATCTGCTGCCGGAAGCTGCGGTCGGTACCGAGAGAAAACTGATCAGTGTTCATTTCGGACCGGCGGGAGCGGGTCGCAAGGTTTATATTCAGGCCGGGCTCCATGCCGATGAGGCGCCCGGCTATCTGGTTGCCGGCCGGCTGCTCGAACTGCTCCATGGGGCCGATGCGGCGGGGGAGATCAAAGGGGAAATTGTCGTTGTCCCGGCGGCTAACCCGATCGGTCTCTCGCAATGGGGAACCGATACAATCCAGGGCCGTTTCGACGACAGCGACCATATCAACTTCAACCGCCGCTATGACGATCTGGTGGGTGAGCTCGGCGAACGGCTGCACGGCCTGCTCGGCGACGATGCCGGGGCAAACGTTGCAAATATCAGGAAATGTGCCGGTGAAATCCTCCGGGCCAGGCGGCCGGCAACGGAAGCGGATGCGTTGAAACATCTGCTCCTCACCCTCTCCCACGACGCCGATATCGTCCTCGATCTCCACTGTGACCACCAGGCCCTGCTGCATGTCTATATGGGCACGGCCCTCTGGCCGGAAGGCGCCGATTTATCCGCGCAGATGGGGGCCGGGGCGACCCTGCTCGCCAAAGATTCCGGGGATCTGCCGTTTGACGAGGCAAACAGCAAGATGTGGTGGGATCTGGCGGAAAAATTCCCCGGATTGCCGATTCCCCCCGCCTGCTTCGCCGCAACGGTCGAATTGCGCGGGGTTGCCGACACCGATGCACACTATACGGAACAGGATGCGAAGAATTTGTACTGCTTTTTGCAGCGTCGGGGTATTATCGCCGGCGAACCACCGCCGCTGCCGGAGCTTCGGGCCGATGCGACGCCCCTGGAAGGGGTTGAGTATGTACGCGCCGAAAGCGCGGGGATTCTCACCTATATGAAAAATCTCGGCGACCGGGTTGAGGAGGGGGACGTGATCGCCATCGTGACGCAACCGATGAAAAACTCGGGGCAAGGCGTCAAGATCCCGATAACCGGCAAAACAGCGGGAGTGTTCTTTGCCCGCAGCGCCGAGCGATTCGCCAGGCCGGGAAAGATCATCGGCAAGGTGGCTGGAGCCCGGCCGCTCGAGGGCAAGGGCCCCTATCTCCTCACTTTCTGATCGGATGGAAAATATGACTCATATCGCAGAATCGGCCGCGGCGGGGCCAAACAGGGTGTTCTGCAACTACTGCCCGGCGTTCTGCTGCTACCGGCTGCCGGGCTCGACCCTCTTTGTCACCGCAACCGATATCAATCGGCTGGCCCGCCATTTTCAGCAGAGCGACGGCGAAATACGGAAAAAATATATCGAGCACAGAAACACCTTCAAGGTCAGGGAAGACGGCTCCTGCATCTTTCTCAGTGACGGTCTGTTAAGCAAAAGGTGCTCGGTCCATGAGGCCAGGCCTCAGCAGTGCCGGGATTTCCCCTACGACGCGCCCTGTCCCTATCTCCAGCGGGAAGATCTTCTCGCGGAGATTTATCCCAGGGC
>CAYTVF010000010.1:0-5773 GCA_964441345.1 uncultured Desulfopila sp.
GTATACACGCCGACGCTGTTTGTCGCCGTGCTCTTCGGATGTTGCCGGTTCTGGGCTGGGTTCTGGAATGACAGTTTGATTTGTTCAGAATTGGCGATTAGATGAGATACCGATTTCATACCTGGTTTGATTTAGCACTCATGCCGGAAAAATCAACCAATTACTGACAATAAACTATACCTTCTTATTGCCATCGAGGAATCAACAGGAACCTGTTTTCAGGACGGTGGTCTTACAACGTAACAGCCCTAAAGTAAGACTTTTATAATCCGAATCGTTGCTGCACCCTATGGGGATGGCCAGACCGGCCAGGATCAGGAACAGGAACAGGAAAAATGTTGTGCGCGCAACGGATCTCAAAAAAAATCCTCCCATGAATATTGTGTCCCGGCTTGTATCTCTTCAGCTCTATTGACAAAGTCCGCCTCCCCTTGCGGGAGGCGGGTAGGGGGAAGCCGCAACGTGCAACTTCGTTCCAAACTCACCCACCCTTGGTGACAAACTCACCCACCCCTCAATCCCCTCCCGTCAAGGGAGGGGAGGCTAACACCAAGCAGACAAAGTGAATACTATTGAAATAAAATGAAGAGTTCCCCCGGCTTTTAGACGCGTGTTTATCACAGTATAAACCCTAACCCCGCTGGCGCAAAATGATCCTGTTTTGCATCAGCGGGCTGACGGTTTCGGCAGAGCGTCCGCCGGTGGTTTTTTATCGACTTTGCCGGTGACGACCAGATTAAGCAAGGGTCGTGCCGGATCGTTGGTTCTCACCCGGACCGTTTCCCTTTTCTGCCGGCCCCCATAAAGCAAAAGCAATGTTCGCAGCATGAAAAACTCCTTCTTTTTTGTCTTCTTTATTGTTGCCGTTCTGTTTTAAATGTGAGAATGGTTGAAACTGTCATATTTCGGAGAGGATAAAATATAATGTGGCCGTGAACTGTTTTCAGCAGGGATGACTGTAACTCCCGTTGGTATCGAAGGAAGTGCCGATCAGGATGCAGGGTGCATTTCGATGTGATTACCTTTAGGATGAAATGGTCGCCTGCACCGTCACCCCGGCGAAAGCCGGGGTCAGAATAGCCTAAAAAGACTGGATTCCGGTTTTCACCGGAATGAGGCCGCAGCGTGCGATGCTGCTTAAGTTAATGATATCAATGGTGGTGCGGTGAAGGCTGCGCAGGCGGAGCTGGCCGGCATGCTGGAAACGACGTTTCATTGTCCGATATCCTCAGGTTTTGTCGATAAGGACTGTGCTGCAATAGAGTTGTAGCATATCCCCGAGGGACTGTGGCTGAGAGCCCTCAAGGAGGTCACGCCCGGCCCGGCCTGGGGCACCAACTATCAAGCCTTCCTTGCCGGACGGTAATTATTGTAGAAGAGGACTGCGCACCATGACAACAAGCAAAACGACAGCGAGTTCCAGTTCCGAACGTTCGCAACGGATTCATCGATGCCTTTTCCGACCGCGGAGCATCGCGGTCATCGGGGCAAGCGGCGATCCCTTGAAACCCGGCGGCCGGGTGTTCAAGACCATCCTCGAACACGGCTATGACGGGATACTGCGGCCGGTCAATCCGAAGGCCGCCGAGATCCTGGGAGTGGCTGTCTGTCCGTCGATCGCCTCCCTGCCCGAGATCCCGGACCTGGCCATCGTCGCCATCCCCGCCGCCCTGGTGGTGGCAGCGGTGGCCGAGCTGGCCGAGCGCGGCACCGGGGCGGTGATCGTCCTTACCTCGGGTTTCGGCGAAAAGGATGCGGCGGGCAAGGAGGCGGAGGCGAAGATGCGGCGGATCGCCGATGCGGCCGGGATGGCCCTGATCGGCCCCAACTGCTCGGGTTTTCTCACCGGGGCCTACAAGGGCAAGTTTGCCGGCATCGTCCCGACGCTGCCGGGCGGCGCGGTGGATTTCATCAGCGGCTCGGGGGCCACGGTCGACTACGTGATGGAGTGCGCCGAGGGGAGGGGGCTGTCGTTCGGCACCGTGCTCAATCTCGGCAACTCGGCCCAGCTGGGGGTTGAGGACATGGTGCGGCTGTACGACGAAAACTATGGTCCGGAACAGGCCCGCATCCTCCTCCTCTATCTCGAAGCGGTGAAAAAGCCCCGGCTGCTCCTGCACCACGCGCGAAGTCTCGGGCGGAAGGGCTGCGTCCTGGTCGGCATCAAATCCGGGGCGACCTCGGCCGGCTCCAGGGCCGCGGCCAGCCATACCGGGGCCATGGCCACCAGCGACACCGCGGTGCAGGCGCTGTTCGACAAGGCTGGCATCATCTGGGTGGATGGCCGCCAGGCCCTGGTCGATGTCGCCTGCGTCCTCCGGGCGGCGGGGGGCAGGCTCAAGGGCAAACGGTTTTGCGTCGTCACCGATGCCGGCGGGCCGGGGGTGATGCTCGCCGATGAACTGGCCCGGGGAGGGCTGGAACTGCCGCCCCTGACCGAACTGACCCGGGCCGAACTGGCGAAAATCCTGCCGCCGGAGAGTTCGATTGTCAATCCCATCGACGCCCTGCCGTCGCGGACCGCCGAGCAGATCGCGGCCATCGTCCGGGTCCTGGGCGAGCACGAACGGGAGAATATCGACGCCATTGCCGTCCTCACCGGCGACTCGGGGCTGTCCGACAACGGGGCCATCTACCGGGCAATCGGCCTGGCCATGGAGAGAAGCTCCATCCCGATCCTGCCGATGCTCAGCTCGCTCACCTCCTGCCGGGACAAAATCGACGACTTCACCCGGGGGGGAAAGGTCTTTTTCCCGGACGAAGTGGCTCTCGGCCGGGCGGTGAGTCTCGTGGCCGGCCGGGCGCCCCTGGCGGAGGATGAGCAGGGTATCCCGGAAGGTTACGACAGGGAGGCGATTCGCCGGTTGTTGGCAAACGCAAGCGGCGCCCTCGATCCGGCGACGGTGCGCCGGGTGCTCGTTGCCGCCGGCTTTGCCCTGCCTGACCAGGTCGAGGTTGGCCCCGGGGCAGATCTTGCCGACGGCTGCCGCAGGCTTGGTTTCCCCCTGGCGATGAAGGTCATCGGCCCCCTGCACAAGACCGACGTCGGCGGGGTGCTGCTCGGCATCGGCAGTCCGGATGAGGCCCGGACGGCCCGGACGGCGCTCATGGCCATCCCCGGGGCGCGGGGCGTGCTGCTCCAGCCGATGCTCGCGGGGCTCGAAGTCATCCTCGGGGCGAGCCGCGAGGGGGACTTCGGCCATCTGGTGATGTTCGGCCTCGGCGGCATCCATACCGAGGTATTGAAAGACGTGCGCTTTGGTCTGGCGCCGCTTGCCGAAGCAGAGGCCCGGCGGCTGATCGACGGGATCCGCGGCCGGGCGCTCTTGGATGGAGTCCGCGGCGGCCCCGGCATGGATACGGCGGTGCTCACCGACTTCCTCGTCCGCCTGGGCCGGCTGGTCGATGATTTTCCGGCGATCGGCGAGATCGACCTCAACCCGGTCAAGGGCTCGGGGGATTGTCTCATGGCGGTGGACGCACGGATCATCGTGAAGGGCGAGAGCACCGGCCAAACAGTTGCCTGACGGGAGGCAGAAAAAAATGATAGATCAACCGCAATTGACTATCGATTTCGATGGCATCACCGGACTCTTCGACGAGGCGAAACGGCAGGGCCGGGACTTCCTCTTCGAATACGAAACCTACCGGCTCCTGGCCGGTTCCGGCAGCGAGACCCCGCCGCGCACCCATCTGCTCGTCAAGGGCAGCCGCCCGACCGACGAGGAACTGCGCCTCATGCCGGGCGACAAGGTGGTGCTGAAGATCGTTTCGCCCGCCATCATCCACAAGACCGAGGTCGGCGGGGTGCGGGTGGTGGACAAAGACCCGGACAAGATCCGATCCGCCTGGCGGCGCATGCTCTACGAGGTGCCGGAAAGCCTGGCCGACCGCATCGAGCGCCAGCCGGCCCACGCCCCGGAGGTCTACCGCAACCTGACCGGCGAGGCGCTGCGCGCGGTCATCGCCCGCGACATCGTCGGCGTCCTGATGGTCCAGTTCATGCCGCCCGACTCGGAGGCCTTCGGCAACGAGATGATCGTCGGCATCCGCAACACCCGCGAATTCGGGATGGTGATCAGCGCCGGCCTCGGCGGCACCGACACCGAACTCTACGCCGAGCGGTTCCGCAAGGGCCAGGCCATCGTCGCCGCAGGGGCCGCCATGACCGACGGCCCGACCTTCTTCGAGCTGTTCAAGAAGACCATCAGCTACAGGAAGCTGGCCGGGCTGACCCGCGGCACCCGGCGGATCGTCACCGACGAGCAGCTGCTGGAGTGTTTTTCCTCGTTCATCGCCATGGCCAACTACTATTCGGCCGCCAACCCGGCGGCGCCCCATGTCATCGAAGAACTGGAAATCAATCCCTTCGCCTTCACCGACTACCTGATGGTCCCCCTCGACGGGATGTGCCGTTTCGCCGCGCCGCGCGAGGCCCCGGCAGCCCGGCCCTGCCATAAGGTGGGCAGGCTGCTCAGGCCCGCGACCATCGGCATCGTCGGGGTTTCCACCGGCCGGGTCAACTTCGGGCGGATCATCCTCGGCAATATCCTGGCCGGCGGTTTCCCCCCGGAAAATATTCGTATCATCAAACCGGGGCTGGACAGCTTCGAGGGAATTCGCTGCCTGCCGGACCTCGCTGCCCTCGATGTCCGCCTCGACCTCTTGGTCGTGGCCGTTGCCGCCGAGCAGGTCCCCGATCTGGTGGACGAGGTACTCGCATTGCATGCCGCTGAGGCGGTAATGCTCATCCCCGGCGGGATGGGCGAGACCAGGGGCAGCACCGGGCGGGCCCGGTAGGTGATGGAGAAAATAGGCGCCGCCCACCTGCGCGAGGATGGCGGCCCGGTCTTTCTCGGCGCCAACTGCCTGGGCGTGGTCTCCCATCCCGGCCGCTACGACACCATGTTCATCCCCGAGGCGAAACTGCCCAAGCGGCGCGGCCCGTACCGCCGCACCGCCGCCTTCGTCAGCCAGAGCGGGGCCTTCATGATCACCCGGCTCAGCAAGCGGCCGGAGATCGACCCGGCCTATATGATCTCGGTCGGCAACCAGAACGACCTGACCCTGGGCGACCTGGTCAAGTACCTCGCCGACGATCCGGAGCTGTCGATCATCGCCATCTATGCCGAGGGCTTCAAGGATCTGGACGGCCTGGAGTTCTGCCGGGCGGTACGTGCCGCCGTGCAGGCCGGCAAGGACGTGATCTTCTACAAGGCCGGCTGCACCCCAGAGGGCAAATCGGCGACCTCGGGCCATACCGCTTCCCTTGCCGGCGACTATATGGTCTGCGAGTCCTGCGTCCGTCAGGCGGGCGGCATGGTCGCCCGGACCTTCACCCAGTTCGAGGACCTGCTGATGGTAGCCCAGCGGCTGCACGACAAGACCATCAACGGCAACCGGCTGGCGGCGGTGAGCGGCGCGGGCTTTGAGGCGGTGGGCATGGCCGACAATATCCAGGCGGAGGATTTTGCCCTGGGAATGGCGGAGCTGGCTCCGGCGACGATCGCCCAACTCGGAGCGCTGCTGGCAAAAAAGGGCCTTGCGGCTCTTACCGAGATCAAGAACCCCCTGGACATCACCCCCGGCGCCGACGACGAGACCCATGTCGCCGCCGTCCAATACCTGGCGGAAGATCCGAATATCGACGCCGTGGTGGTCGGCCTCGACCCGCTGTCGCCGGCCATGCGCACCCTGGTGAATCCACCGGGCGACAGCTCTGCTGCGGCCGACGAGGAGAGCATCGCCCGGCGCATGCCGGCGCTCGCCGCGC
>CAYTVF010000010.1:5783-46188 GCA_964441345.1 uncultured Desulfopila sp.
GGCTGACCAAACCCGTGGTCGGAGTGGTCGACGGCGGCCGGCTCTACGATCCGCTGGTCGACGAGCTGATGGAAAAAGGCATGGCGGTCTTCCGCTCGTCGGACCGGGCGGTGCAGAGCCTGGCCATGTATATCGAGGGAAGGCTGTACGCCCTGCGTCTCCGCAACCGGGGATATTGAAAACGGCTACCGCACTGCCGGACGAGCAGGGATTGTCAGGGACCAGAGTCCGGCCATGGCGGTCAGAAGCGCCGCCACGAGATAGGCGGCGGCGAAACTCTCTGCCTTTCCACCGATAAAGCCGGCAAGGGCCGGACCGATTGTCTGGCCGAAGGCAAAAAAGAAGGTGGCGTTGGAGAAGGCCCTGGCGACCCGTGAAGAACTGAAATGATATGGGCAAAGCCGGTACCGAGTCCGGTGAGGGTGTAGAGAATACACACCGCCGGAAATCCCTCGCATCCGCCGATCGACATCATGCTGATACCTATCAGTATGAGTCCGGCAACGATCATTGCCCGGGGGCGAAGCAGCCTGAGAAGAGACGGGACAAAAAAGACCGCAACGAGATAGCCGATAAAATTGCTGGTGCCGATGAACCCAATGTCCTGATAGCTGAGTTGGAGCCCCTCCTGCATGCCGGGAATGAGGACGGTGAAGCCGAACCGGGCCAGCCCGATGCAAGAGAACAATACCAGGACCCCGGTCGCGGCGATAATCCACCCATATGAAAGGCGAATTTTTTCATGACCATCGGGGGGAAAGAGGAATACGGCTCATTTGCATGGTTTCCTTCATCGTTATCGCTATCGGGAGAGACGAAAGAAAACCGGGAAGTGCTGGCCGCACTTCCCGGCTCGAGGTCAAGATATGAAAAAACCACAGAAAATGAAAATCTTCAATCTTTATTGCGAACGGCTAAAGCAACCGTTTTCATATGGTGACTATTAAAACATCTCAGCTTTTTTGTTCGATCTTGTGCATCGGAACACATCCGCAGCCGCACGAGCCTTTTTGTTCGTTCATCATTATCACCTCCTTTTGTTTATGTATTTGCGCAAACACTTAATTGCATCGGCAAAAAAAGAGGAGGGCTACTCCGCCTCTATCTTCTTGACCCGTTCACGTACCAATTTAAGTTCTTGCTGCAGTTCAATTTCATATTTTTTCAGTAATTCCAGGCTGGCTCCGTTCAATTCCTGCTCTTTGACCCTGCCCGTTCCCCGGCACCCGCAGGTACAGACTTCATTCAATATTTCCCGACAGCCTGCCATAGCCTCCTCATTGATCGAGTACGGAATCCAATAGCCCTGTCTCTCGCTTCGCACCAGTCCCGCCTGTTTGAGTATCTTGAGATGCTGCGACACCGCCGGTGGGGTAATGCCGAGTCTTTCGGAAATCTCCTTGACCCCTAAGGCCCCGTTGGCCTTCAGCAGTTCAATGATTTTCACCCGTGTTTCAACGCTCAGAACTTTAAAAATTTCGGCTGGTTCAATAATCATTGGCGTGGTAACTCATTAAGTGATTAAGCAATGACTTAATGGTAAATTGTTCAAACCATTTTGTCAAATTTTTTTTGCTTAAAATTTTTTTATGTGGCTGTGAACTCTTTGCAGCAGGAATGGCCGCAACCCAGATTGGTATCGAAGGAAGTAGGGTGCACTTCGTGCACCAATGGTGGTGCACGAAGTGCACCCTACTCTAAAACAAGGTCTGAGAATTGTTCATGGGGTCGTCTCGGAAACGGAAAAAATGTACGCTAAGCCGCTTCCAGTTCCAAATGCACACGCCTACCAAGCGCGGTTGCAATATTGACTAAGGCGTCCAGTGAAAACCGGGACACACGACCACGCAACAGATCATTGATACGTGGCTGGGTAACACCACAATGTAAGGCAGCGTCAGCTTGCTTCCACATATTGGCTTTGATGATCGCCGCAATCTGTTGCATGAGTTCGGACCTTGCCCGTAAGTTGGCTGCTTGTTCGGGAGTGTCGGCAACGGCATCCCATACACTGGTGAAGGTTTCGATTTCATTCATTTGACACCTCTTACAAGTTCTGAATATCGAGCCTTTGCAAGATCGATATCACGTTTAGTGGTAGTTTGGGCTTTCTTTTGAAACGCATGAAGCACATAAACCACATCAACCAACCGAGCCGTGTAGATAACACGATATGTGCCTGAATCGTCCCAAACTCGAATTTCCTCAACGCCTTTGCCAATCGATGGCATCGGCTTAAAATCGTCCGGCTGTTCACCACGTTGGACTTTGTCCAATTGGTAGCCCGCATCTTGTCGAGCATCTTCAGGAAAATTTCGCAAACATTTAAGCGAATCGCCAAGAAATCGTATCGGTTTCATAGAAGATTATACTGATTTGGATATAAAACGCAAGGTTAAAATCTATTTGAGGGCGACAATGATAATGGGGCAGCTCACGAAACGGAAAAAATGTACGCTAAGGGTTTGCAGAGGCTGGCAACCAGCGATACAGCGTCGGAATGGACATGCCGAGATTCTTGGCCACGTCTTTCGGCGGTACACCATTGGCCAGGAGCTTCTTGGCCGACTCTATCTTGCTGCCGGTCATCTTGGGTTTGCGTCCTCCTTTGCGACCGAGCTGACGAGCAACTTCCAGACCGGCACGGGTACGTTCAACAATCAAATCCCGCTCCATTTCAGCCAGACTGACAACACCAGAGCTTCCTGCTGCAATTCAAGATTCTGATCCTGTGTCGAGACACGGGCATAACCGATTAACATTGCTGGTCTCTCATTTGCTCATCCATTTGCGCAGCAGGCGTTTTTTTAGGGCAGCACGTTCTTGCGGGTTGCGGCCCTGGCGGTTGGCAATGCGCTCAGCCATCACAACCTGGTGAGCGATGGGCCAGTAGGAATGGCCATCTTTGCCCATCGACCAGACACTGCTGACCTGATTTTCCAACAAGGGCAAATGAGAGCTCAATGCCTCCGGTGACGCACTGGCCAGCGCGTTTCGCTCACGAGTTCGCCAGCGCTGGTGCCAGAGTTTCTTGTCTTGGCGCTCACTACGGCAAGTCGTGTTGCCAACAATGGGAGTCTTGCGGCGGCTACGGCTCATGATTTGGTAGTCCTGTGGAGCATTGGGTTACTTTCTTGTTTCTCAAAACTCGTTGAGTTGATAAACAATCGAGAGCCAAATTTCAAGAATTGTTTTCGAGAAACGTAACGCCTTAATCTTTCAAGCGGTGCTTGATAGCAAGGGAGGCATTTCGATTTCCTGCACCGCATCGGCGAGAGTTAGCCACCTTGCGCCGCAACGCGCCGGAATTCCTCGGCGTGTTCAAGCTGCGGGCAGCGCCTGCCGCCAAGAACGTGCTCGACGCCATTGAGGTACTGCGCGGGATGAACAAGTTCAGACACTACGGCCACTGCAAACGGCTTATAGCGTACGATTTTTTCCGTTTTCTGAAACAACCCCAGGTTGTGCTTGACAGGATGCAGCCGGTCACATATATTTACGCATAAACGATAATTGATATATTGATGTAATGATCTTTTAAACGAGAGAAACCTACCGGTCGGCGGAATACCTGGCATCCGGTCTGCCCACTGCCCCGGCTTTGATGTTGGCCGACGAAGTTCTTGTGCAGGGGCGACCGATAAGCCAGGAGGATCTTGGGTCGGCAATCCGCCGTCATGGGTGAGACGACTCTTGCCGGCATTTAATAGAAAAAATATAAAAACATAAAGCTGCATTGGTGGAGCGTAATCATGGGAAGAGATCGACGGCAAGTCGACGGACACGACAATAACAAAAAAGACAAGAAAGACAAGAAAGGCAGCGCGCTGGTGAAGATGGCACTTCTGGTCATGTTCATCGCGGCGGCGATTTACCTGGTCCGGTTTTCTCCCGCCAGGCAGTATCTTACCGCGCAACAGCTCGAACTGTTTTTGAACTCCGTCGGCGTCTGGGCGCCCGCGATGTTCGTAATCGTCTATGTCGCCGGGGTCTGCCTGTTTCTCCCCGGGACCCTCCTGACCGCCATGGGCGCCGCTATCTTCGGCCCCTATTGGGGGTTCCTCTACGTCTGGATCGGGGCGATGATCGGCGCCGGCCTGGCCTTTCTGATCGGCCGATACCTGGGACGCGACTTTGCCGCCTCGCTCATCGGCGATACATTGCAGCGCTTCGACGACGCCATCGAGCGCAACGGCTTTGCCACGGTCCTTTACCTCCGGCTGATGTATTTCCCCTTCACCCCCATGAATTTCGGCATGGGGCTGACCAAGGTTCGGTTTTGGGACTACCTCTTTGGAACGGCGCTGGGCATTTTGGTCGGTACCTTTATTTTTACCTTCTTTGTCGGAACGATTAAGGATGTTTGGACAGGCGGCCGCTGGGAGGAACTCTTGAGCTGGCAGGTGCTTCTGTCCCTCGCCCTTTTCGTTTTTTCGTTTTTCATCCCCAAGCTCCTGAAAATGGCGAAGGTGACGAAGGGGATCGAAACCGCTTCGAACGGAGGAGGGTGAAAATGGACTGGCCGGGAACCGAAACGCTCATCATGGCCTAGCATATCCAGGAGGGATTACATCCTTGGCTTTTTGCAGGAAGAAAGATATGATAAATCGTTCCTGACATTTCAGTACCTTATACATTCATTTTTTTGATAAACTCGCAAAAAGAATGAGGGCCGGCCGGCAATGGAGACCTTCGATATCAATCAATTGACGTCACGCACGCAGGGGCATGGTGATGGTAAAGACCGTCCCTTGCCCTTCATTGCTTGTCACATGAATAGAACCTTTATGTTTATTGGCGATGACATCATGGGTAATGGCCAGCCCCTGCCCCGTACCTTTGCCTACTTGTTTTGTGGTGAAGAACGGATCGAAAATCCGGGCGTGAATTGACGGGGGAATTCCGATACCATTATCGGCAACACTGATCTTTACCTTGTCTTTTTCCTGCCAGGTTGCAATGACAATCGACCCTTTTCCCTGAATTTTTCCAGCATCAATATGGTCTTTAATGGCATGGGCTGCATTGACGATCAGGTTAAGAAAAACCTGACCCATTTCATCGGCATAACAGGCGACCTGGGGAAGATCCGCGGCGAGGTCGGTTTTGAGCTCTGCTATATGTTTCCATTCATTTTGGCAAACTTTAATCGTTGTGGTGATTATTCTATTAAGATCGGTTGCTATTTTTGCCTTGCTGCCAGGATGAGCAAACTCTTTCATCGCCCCGACAATGGAGCTTATCTGCCGAAGCCCTTCCTGACACTGCCCCAATGCCAGGGGTATTTCCTCAACCAGATATTCCCAGTCGGCGTCTATCAGCATGTTTTGCACAGTACCACTTTTTTCTTGCCGGGCGTCAATTGGTTCCATAACCTCAAAATATTTTTTTAAACACTCCATGAGAGCGGCTATATTTGCAAAGGAATCCTTTAGGAAATCGACATTCGTAGCGACATATTGAGCAGGAGTATTAATTTCATGGGCGATTCCAGCGGCAAGCTGGCCGACAGACAAAAGCTTCTGGGACTGGAGCATCCCGGCCTTTAATTCGTCACGCTGTTTCTCAAACGCCTTTCTCTCATTGATATTTCGCGCTATGTGGATGGTTCCGGTCAGATTGCCGTCCTTGGCATGACAAGGAATTACCGACAGCTCAAAATGTCCGCCATATTTTGGATCATAGCGCTCCTCTTGATATGTCTTTCCCTCATTCAAGACCTTTTGGTGCAAGCATGCATTTCCATCTTTATCGGAGGCGGCACAGAAGCAAAAATCACTTCCCAGGAGTTTTTCATAACTACTTTCAAGATGTTGTGCTAAGGCTTTGTTCATTCGAACAAGTTTGCGTTCCCTGTTCAGTATTGCTATGAGTTCAGGCAATGAATCGGCCGTTCTCTCCCACTCCTGCTTGGCGTATGTCACGAGAGCCAGTGTTTGGGAGAGTTCACGAATTTTTTCGTCCCGTGAAGCTAGTATTTCCAGGAGTTCTTTTTGGCTCTGCTCTTTTGTTGCCATTTGTTTGGGTGTGGCGTGGCGTGTTTTGATTTTCATCACTGAAACGATCATTTTTAATGGTGTTACTCTACAGAAAAAAATGCAAGGTTTCTTTTTTTGAAAGTGCAACAAACGTAAATGTTTCCTGAAACCCTTGTGTTGCAGCAAAAACAACGATAATATCAAAGAGGTGTATTTATCCTTTTGGATTACATCGGATTATCGGTGAAGAACGTCACACCTCAGGAAAAACCAGTAGAGCACAATCAAGCGAGTTGAAAAGGGGTTGCGGGATATGTCTGATTTTTCCGACCTTGAATTTCTCGATGATTTTCTTGACGAAACAGATCGTCACCTGCGTCTTGTAACCACACCTCTGCTAGCCATCGAAGCGAATGAACCTCTCGAATTCCTAGAGGAAACACTCGACGATCTGCTGCGCTCGTTTCACCCTCTTAAGGGTGTCTGCGGCATGGCCGGTCTTACTGCGGCGGCGGATCTCAGCCATGCCGTGGAGTCGGTGCTGCGAGCCGTCAAAAAAGGAGAAATTGCCACCTCCGCAACACTTGCCGGTGTGCTTCTCGATGGCGTTCGAATGATTGGCGACATCATTGCCGGCTTGCACCGCCAGGATGCCCCAGCGTGCGATACTGACACCATGCACAAACGGCTGGCAGCACTCCTTCCGCCGTCATCTTCATCAGTAACGGGGGATTTACCCGCCGCTTCATCAGATAACCCATGCGGGGGTATCGACGAAACCCTTGCTCCGCTGCTTGACCGTTGGACCGTTGGGGTGTAAATCTGCCGCTGGAACTGCTCAAGGCGCTCAACAAGAATGATCAGCGACGGATTCACTCGGCCGTCAATAGCGGTCAGGAACTGAGTCTCGCCCTGTTTAATCCCACGCCGGACAAAATAGCCCGCGGTGTTAATATTACTCAATCCGCGAACAACTGGGGACTGCCTGCCGGATCATCAAGGCGATTCCCCTGATGGCGAACGGCACCATCCGCTTCGCCATCCTGGTGGCTGCGGCAAAGGGCATGAGCTCTGATCTCTTTCCCGATCTCGAGTGGCTGGCCGCCACTTCTCCTGCACCACCGGCGACGGTCCGGGCGACTGCCGAGTCGGTCAGCGGTTCGTCGCCAACCGTGTTGCGTCCGGGCCAAAGTGCTTCGGTTTGGGTGGACATTGCCCGCCTCGATGATCTGATGCGCCTCGTCGGCGATTTGGTCGTCAGTCGTTCCCGGTTGGTGGAGATCCTGCCCAAAATGTTGGGTGCGGCGCCCGTGGTCATCGAAGCCCTTGATATGATTACCACCAATTTCGAGCGATTGTTGCGGGAGCTGCGCGGGGCCGTTATGCGCGTCCGGCTCGTGCCGCTTGCCGATGTTTTCAGCAGGATGCCACTGGTTGTTCGCGATCTGGCCCGTGAGTCCGGCAAACAGATCCGACTGCTCTTCGAGGGCCAGGAGACGGAGATAGATAAGCTTCTCGTTGATCAGCTTTTCGACCCCTTACTCCATCTGGTTCGCAATGCCATCGCGCACGGAATTGAGACTCCTGCTGGTCATCATCGATGCCTTCATTGTCCGTGTCGGTGACCAGCGGTTCGCCATCCCCCAAAGCACAGTCAGTGAGGTCATGGAACTGCCCGAATCGCAGATCACAACCTTGCAGAGCGGCGAGATCTTTTCCTGCCGCGGTGAACCGTTACCGATCGCCCGGTTGGCAACGATCTTTCACCAACGGGGTGACCCGGAAGCGACAGGTACCTCGCATAAAACCAAGCTCGCCCTCATCACCGGAGAAAACGGCAGTCGTACCGCCCTCGTTGTTGATCGGGTTCTCGGCACCCGGGAGGTTGTAGTCCGCGCCGTGATTGATCCGCTGGTCGCCCAGCCGGGTATCGCCGGGGCCACGGAACTGGGGGACGGCAGTATCGTGCTCATCCTCGACGTGCGGAACCTGCTTCACAGGGAGCGCACTAAAGGGCCGGACAGCACCCAGCGAGAGGATCATTACCTGTGAAACATATTCTGATCGTTGACGATTCAACCACCTTGCGACGGATGATTCTTGCTTCTCTGCGCAGCCGGGATGTCAGTCAGATGGAAATGATTGAAAAGATCACTCCTGTCCCCAATGCCCCTCCCTTCGTGGATGGGGTGATCTTTTCCCGCGGCCAGGTGATCCCCGCCCTCAATCTTCGGGAGGTGTTGACGACCGCTGAGGAAGAAGATATTTCAGCGCTGGGCGACAACTTTGCCTCACTCATCCGGCAGCCGGCCGAGGAGGCAATGAAAGAGGATGTGGCGTTGGGCCGGGACACCGTTAAATAAGACAAACATGACTGTAAAGAGTCGCATTCTACAAAGGTGTTTCATAGAGCATTGAAGGAGGAAGGGAGCATGGCTTTTTTCAAAACGAGCAAGGAACAAACGACAAATGTGCAAATAGCGCAGGCCCGGGAACAACTGGAACTGGTAATACGCACCTCCGAGGAAATCACCCGGATAGCGGCCCAGACCTCCGAGGGCGTGGATATGCAAATTCGCTCCTTGGACGATGCGTTGAGCGGCACCAACCAGATGGCCGCCTCACTCAAGGAGACAGCGGTTCAGAGTGAATCGCTCGCTACCTCCAACGAAGAAATTGTCTCCTCCATGACCGAGATGGCCGCCTCCATTGAGGAAGTGTCGGCAATCACCGAAACTCTGACCGCCTCGGTGCAGCAGGTCTCGGCGGCCATCGAGGAGACCGCCCGCTCAGTCCAGGGCGTAGCACAGAGCGCCGAAAAGATCAGCGAAGCAGCCTCAGGGGCAAGCGTCAGTGCCGTCCAGATCGACCGCACCGTACAGTCGGTTGCCTCCCTGGTCAGACAGGCCGATGAGATCACCCGGCGGGTCTCCCGCGATGCCGAGGAAGGCGGCAAGAATGTGCAAAAATCGATGATCGGCTTTGGTCGGGTCCGCGACTCGATGGTGCAATCCTCAACCGTCATGCGCGAGCTGGGCAAGCGGACCGGCGAGATCAGCTCCATTGTCGACACCATCAATCTCATTGCCGAGCGCACCAATCTCCTGTCCCTCAACGCCTCCATCGAGGCGGCCAAGGCCGGCGAAGCGGGCCGCGGCTTTGCCGTTGTCGCCGAGGAAATCCGCAATCTCGCCGATCGCTCGGCCAAGGCGACCTCGGACATTGCCGTGATCATCAAAGGCTTGCAGGGAGTTACCCAAGAAGCCTTGTCCGCTTCCACCGAAGGCTTGCGGATCGCCGAGGACAGTAACCGTCAGGCTGAGGAAGGTGCGGAAGTCCTGAAGAAAATTCTCACCGGGGTGGAGGAAAGCTCGCAACTGGTATCCCAGATCGCCCGGGCCACCGCCGAGCAGGCTAAGGCCGTGCAGGGGATCGTTCAGGAAGCGGCCAGAGAGATTGTCGCGGGTACTCAGAACAACGCCAAACAACTGGCCCTAATCAGCCGGGCCAATCGCGAACATTCGACGGTTTCCGGGTCGATTCTCAAGTCTCTGGCCGAGATCAGCAAAATCACTGAACGAAATGCCCAGGGGGTGAAAGACACCCAAAAATCCTCAACCGGTCTGCTGGAACGGGTTCGCAGCCTGACCCTTATTTTTGATCGACAGCAAGGTAAACAATAAGGATTCTCTCTATTCACCAAGAGGATGGCAGCATGAACACTCACCATTCCATAGGCCTTTTCACGACGGACGCAGGTCTAGTCATCAGCTCTTGGGACCCTTGGCTTGCCGAGTATTCCGGTATCCCCTCCTTTTCCGCCTGCGGCAAACCGCTGGAGCAGGTGATTACCGATCTTGACGAACGTGGCCTGCTTTTTAGGTTCCATATAGATGAGAAAATTGTCGGTGTTCTAGTAACCGTCGAGGATGTGACGGCCCGATTGGAACGTGAACGGGAATTGGCCGAACAGCTGAGAAGTCAGGATGAACCAACCCGCCTGCGAGCCGCCGAGCAACTGGCCCGGGCTGAGTCCCTTGAGCCGGAACAAACCTTCATGACCGCCCTCAGTGATCCGAGCTGGCGGGTCCGTCGCGCTGCGGTGCAGGGCATGGCCCGCAGCGGCGGGTCGGCGGCAGTGCCTGCCTTGCTCAGCGCCCTGCGCCACGAATATAATAACCTTGGCGTCCTCAACAGCGCCCTGCAGGTTCTCGCCATGATGAATCTCGATACGGTAACGCCGCTCCTTGTCTTCCTGCAGGACCCCGATCCGGAACTGCGCATCTACGCGGCTCTGGCCCTCGGCGAAACCGGCGATGCCGCTGCCGCACCGGCTCTCATTGCGGCAATCGGCGACTCCAAACCCAATGTCTCGTTTCATGCCATCGAGGCCCTTGGCAAAATTCGTGCCGAGGAAGCCGTCGGCCCACTTTGCGACGTGGCCGAAAGCGGTGATTTTTTTCTCGCCTTTGCGGCCCTTGACGCCCTGCGGCGTATAGGCGATCCGGCGGCGGCCCCGCGCATCCAGAGCCTGCTCGCCAACGATCTGCTCCGCGATGTGGCTGCCGAAGCCCTTGGCGATCTCGGTGGCGAGGAGGCGGTGGCGCCCCTGGCCGCCCTGCTCAACGATCCGGCGGGTCCGCACCGTCTGGTAGCACGGGTGCTCGCAACCCTCTATGATCGCTATGAAAAGGAGTACGGCGAGGGGGCACACCTGGCCGACCTGGGATATCGCAGTATCGGGTCAACAGGGATCGAGAACCTGATCGCCCTGCTCAACGATCCGGCCGTACAGGAGGCGGATGGCGATCTGCGTGCCATTGCCCTGGTTCTAGGCTGGCTTAAGGGAAGTGCTGCCGAAACAGCCCTCACTCGCCTGCTCGGGCACCCCTCTGCCCGTCCGGAGGTAGTGGAAGCCCTGGTGCGTCACGGCAGCCGAGTCACCGACCTGCTCCTCGAACAAACCCAGGCCGACGACCTGGACACCCGCAAGGCAGCGGTTGTCGCTCTCGGGCGGATTGGTGATGTCAACGCAGTTGCGGCGCTGGTCGATATACTCCGGAGGGATGAGGACCTCATCGTCCTCGCCGCCGGAGCCCTGGCAAAGATCGGCGACCGTAGCGCCTTCGAGGCCTTGCTCGAATTACTTGGCCATCCCGATGCCACCATTCGCCAATCGGTGGTTGCCGCCCTTAATTCCCTCGGGCACCCCGACATGCCGGAGCGAATGATTACTTTCCTTTCTTCAAGCGACCCATTGATACGGGAGTCGGCGGTGAAAGTTGTCGGGTATTTCGGTTACCGGCAATGTCTTGAGCAATTGTTTCAGTGTTGCCTGGACCCTGAAGAGTCGGTGCGCTGCGTCGCCATCGAACATATGGCCTTTCTCGATGAGGAGCGTGTCCCACTGATCCTCGCCGGAGTTTTTGGCGACACCAATCCGCGGGTTCGCGCTGCCGCCGCCAGGGCCCTGGCGCATCTCGAATACGACCAGGCGATACCTCTTCTGGTCAAAGGCCTTCACGACCCCGATTCTTGGGTGCGCTATTTCTCCGCCCGCTCGCTCGGCAAGTTCGGCCGCTTAGGAAATGGAATACGGTATTCTGAAAGATGCAAGGCTGCTGACTCCGGTGTGCCCACCGCAGGTGGCGACATCCTCGACATCCTGACGCAACTCGCGGTAGCGGACAAGGCCGTCCAAGTACGTATCGCCGCCATGGAGACCTTGGGACGGGTCGGTGGCATGAAGGCCGTTCCCATTCTGACGCCGCTCACCGAAGATCTCAACCCGGACATCTCCCGAGCCGCTATGGGCGCACTGGGTCTCATCGACCATACCGATGCCCTGCAACCCCTGCTAACCGCCCTTAACGCCCGGGACCCCTTGCGCCGGCAGAACGCCATCAGGGCCTTCGGCAAGCGCGGTGGGGCCGATGCGGCCTCAGCTCTGCAATGGGTGGCGTCAAGCGAAGGAGATGACCGCGTCGTTCAGGCGGCGATCGAAGCCCTGGCCCACATGGAGAGTGGGGCGGCGGTCACCTCCCTCATCGCCCTCACGGAAAAATCTCGTCACCGGGAAGCCTGCATCAAGGCGCTTGCCTCCCTCGGGGAATCGGCGGTTGACTGGGTCGCCGACGGACTGGAGCACGGGGCAGTGGAAGTGCGCCGGGCAACGGTGCAGTCCCTGGCCCGCATGAAGAGTCCGCGGGCCACCCACCGCTTGCTTGGTGCGCTGCATGACGGAGAGGCCGCCGTACGGCTTGAGGCAATTAACGCCCTGGCCCTGCTCGGCAGTCGGCAAGGCAGCGCCCAGCTAGCGGAACTGGCCGCCCTCGACCCGGATATGGCGGTGCGTAACGCGGCCAGGAGAATCCTTGGATGAAAGACGGCAAACTCTATCACTCAGGCCCTGGCCGGTAGGATCAAGGCGGCACCAGGGGTGACGATACTCCCCCTATGCCGGGGTGGGGGAAAAAAGTATGAACTTTTACTCGGAAACAATCAGTCTCTCGAACAGCGAGTTCACCATCCTTCGGGACCTGATCCATGAGCATCTTGGCCTGTTCTACGATCAGGGCAAACGCGAACAATTGGCCGACAAGCTTTGCCCTCTGCTCATAGAAAACAACTTCAGTTCCTTTCTCGACTTCTATTATCTGCTGCGTTACGATGAATTGAGCGCCGAGCCTCTCTGGGCGCGGATGGCCGATGTCCTTTCCGTTCCGGAAACCTATTTCTGGCGGGAAATTGATCAGATCCACGCCCTGGTGCGGGCGATCGTCCCGGCCTATTTCGCAGCCAACCTCTCCCGGCCTTTACGGATCTGGAGTGTTGGCTGCGCCACCGGCGAGGAGCCCTTGACCATCGCCATGGCGCTCAGTGAGGCGGGCTGGCTGAATCGGGGAAAGATAGAAATTTATGCCGGCGATTTCAGCCGGGCGAACCTTGCCAAGGCTCAAAAAGGACTGTACCGGGAGCGCTCCTTTCGGAGTCTTCCCGCGGAATTGAAAGAACGATATTTCACGCTCCGGGACAACCAGTGGCAGGTGGACCAGGCTCTGCATTCGCGCATTCGCTGGTTGCAGATGAATCTGCGGAGTGAGCAGACGGCCGGCATTCCGCCTGAGTTTTCGGTTATTTTTTGTCGCAATGTGTTTATCTATTTTTCCGAGACCGGTATTCGCGATGCGGTGGATATCTTCTTCAATCGGCTGGCAACACCTGGTCATCTTTTCGTCGGAGCGGCGGAATCGCTGTTGAAGGTGACCAATCGGCTGGAATTGCAGGAAATCTGCGGAGCCTTTGTCTATGTCAAACACTAACAAGGAGATGGCAATGGATGGTGTGAAGCGGGTGCTGGTGGTCGATGATTCGGCTTATGTGCGCAAGGTAGTCAAGCAGATGTTATCGAAAAGCCCCTTTCTCGAGGTAGTAGGTACCGCCCGCGACGGAGAGGAAGCCCTGGAATTGGTCAAGACTTTGCAGCCCGATGTGGTCACTCTCGACCTCATGATGCCGGTCATGGATGGTGTGGAATTTCTTGAACGCCAGATGGCGATTTGTCCCGTGCCCGTCGTCATTGTCAGCATTGCCAGCGAAAGCGGGGCCATAGCCTTGGCCGCTCTCGATGCCGGGGCGGTTGATTTTGTCCAGAAACCAACTGCTCTCGCCACCGACAAGATCTATGAAATCAGCAGCGATCTTCTGGAAAAGGTCAAAACCGCAGCGAGCATACCTCTGGTCCGGCTCAAAGGCGCGATGCCGACAGCGCTTAAACCGGCCGTCCTCGTCACCCCCCTGAAGACCCGTGGCATGATCGATATCGTGGTGATCGGCATTTCCACCGGTGGACCGCGGGCCTTGAAATATTTCATCCCGCAATTGCCTAAGGATTTTCCCGTTCCGGTGGCCGTAGTTCTTCATATGCCGGTTGGCTACACCGAGATGTATGCCAAGAGTCTCGACGCCCTTTCGCCGTTGACCGTAGTTGAGGCCGCCGACGGCCAACCTGTGTTCCCCGGCACCGTGTTCATTGCCCCGGCCGGCCGGCATCTCAAATTCCTGAGAAATCCGGACGGCAAAGTATATACCCAGCTCGACGCCCAGCCCTTCGACACGCCGCACCGGCCGGCGGTGGATGTGCTCTTCCAGTCGACGGCGGAGGTTTATGGCGACAGAGTACTCGGCGTGGTAATGACCGGGATGGGCTCGGATGGCAAGCTGGGAGCCGCCTGGATCAAGACCCAGGGCGGCACGGTCTTCACCGAGGCCGAGGAATCCTGTATAGTCTACGGCATGCCCCGTTCGGTCGCCGAAGAGGGCTTGAGCGATCGCGTTGTCAGCCTGGAGCGTATGGCCCAGGCGATTTTGGAAACAATTTAAATCCCGGGAGGTTATACATGGCAAAAATTCTTCTCATTGACGATTCCAACATGGCCAGGCGACTGCTACGAAAAATTCTGGAAGCCAAGGGTCACCAGATCCTTGAGGCTGTGGACGGCCTGTCCGGGATGGAAACCTTTGCCCTGGAAAAACCGGACATGGTCTTTCTCGATCTGTCCATGGCTGGCATGTCAGGTTTGGATGTGCTCGCCCAACTGCGGCAATTTGATGCCAAGACCCCGGTGTTTATCGCCTCGGCCGATGTCCAGAGTATGACCAGAGAAATTGCCATGGCCGACGGGGCTACCGGCTATCTGGTCAAGCCCCTTGAGGCCGAGCAGGTTCTGACTGTGGTAAACAGAGCCCTAGGAAGGGAGAATACGCCATGATACTCAACGCAGAGCAACACGATTCGCTAATAGAAGTGATCAATATCGCCTTCGGTCGGGCTGCCGGCTCGCTGTCGGCCATTACTGGTCAGCGGGTGCTGCTCAATGTGCCCAGTGTCGAGATCTGTCCCATCGACCAGTTGCAGGCCAAGCTGCAGACTGTCATCCATGGCGACGTGGCAACAGTGCAACAGGTTTTTTCCGGTGCAGTCTCCGGCACTGCCCTGTTGATGATCGATTTTGATGGGGCTCTCAACCTCTCCGGTCTGCTGACCGACAGCCGGGTGCCGCTGCAGCGTCTCGATGCCTCGGACCGTGAGGTGCTGATGGAGGTTGGCAATATCCTCCTCAACGCCTGCCTGGGGACTCTCGGCAATGTGCTCAAGGTCCATATTTCCTTCGCGGTGCCCCGGCTCCATGTCGAATCCATCGGCGGCTTGCTCGGTTCTCTCACCATCGACAAGGAGGAGTTGATGGTTGCCATGCTGGTGTTGACAAAATTCGAGTTGCGGGACACCTCGATCGGCGGCTATATGGTCGTCGTTCTTGGCGTGTCTTCCCTTGATAAATTGCTCGAGGCCATTGCGGAGCTAGGCTGAAAAATAATATCAATATGATAACGTTAGAAAATAATAAATTTGCAACGAATGCTGCCGAGCGAGGGCGGGGGAATAACAGCCTCCACGAAGTGGTGTGTCGCTGCATCAACGAACAGTCCAATGTCGGCATATTCACCACCGACATCGACCTGACGATCACCTCATGGAATCGCTGGTTGGTGATGCACAGCGGCATCCCAGCCGGTGATATCGTTAGCCGCAATCTCCTTGACGCCTTTCCCGACCTAATACTGCGTCGGCTCGACCATTATTACTGGGAGGCCCTGGCCAGGAGGAATGCTGTTCTCTCACATCGACTGCACCGCCATCTTCTGCCCATGCCTCCGACTGTGCAAAACGACGAGAGGTCCATACCATTTATGCTGCAGAGCGCCAGGATCGGCCCGTTGACCGATCAGGAGCAGGTTATCGGTACCCTGACCCTCATCGAGGATGTCTCGGAACGGACTGTTCGTGACTGGGAGATTGAAGGTCATATTGCCAAACTCTACGAATCGGAACAGGCCTTGCAATCGTCTCGTGATGCTTTAGCCGAACAATTGCACGAGCTGGAGCGGCGCCACCGGGAGATCACCCTTCTTGGGGAGATGGGCAATTTGCTCCTGCTCAGCCGTGACCTTGTCGAGGGGTCCGACATCATCTCTCGTTTTCTGCGACAAATCTTTCCGGAAGATGCCGGTCTCCTCTTTCTCTTCAACCTGATCAGCAATGTGCTGGAACCGGCGATCGGCTGGGGTGAACCGGCCCTGCCCGGGCAAGATTTCAATAACGATGATTGCTGGGCACTGCGGCGCGGCCAGATGTACGTGGTGGGCGAGTCCGAACGGGCCATGCAGTGCTGGCGGCCGACGGAGAATTTCCCTAAGAGTTACATGTGTATTCCCTTGAAAGCCAGGGATGCGGTCATCGGGGTTTTGCAGGCAACCAATTGGCGGGACGGCGACGGTTTTCCCCCGGCTAAGCGGCAACTGGCGCAAACCGTTGCCGAAAACCTTGCCCTGGGTCTTTCTAATCTCAAGCTTCGTGAAAACCTGAAAGAACAGTCAATACGTGATCCCCTGACCGGCCTCTTTAATCGCCGCTACATGGAAGAAGCCATGGCTCGCGAACTTAGCCGGGCCGAGCGAGCTGGGAGAAAAATCGGCATTATCATGCTCGACCTCGATCATTTCAAAGCGTTTAACGATCGGCACGGGCACCAGGGGGGCGATGCGCTCCTCGTCGAGCTGGCAACTTTTCTCCAAACCGGCGTTCGGCCGGAAGATATCGCCTGTCGCTACGGCGGTGAGGAGTTCACCCTCATCCTCCCGGACGCACCCGCTGAGGCGGTGCGAAAGCGGGCGGAAGAAATCCGGGAAAAGGTCAAGAACCTTACGGTCAGTCATATGGGGCAAAATCTCGGCCAGGTGACACTTTCCCTAGGCGTGGCGATTTTTCCGGACCATGGAGCGACAACCGAGGCCCTGATCCAGAGCGCTGATGAGGCCCTCTACCGGGCCAAGGCCGGTGGTCGCGACCGGGTGGAATCGGCGGCAGGAAAATGACGAGATAACAGTTGAACTTGAGCTGTGCTCCTACTGTAAATCGGCAAGCATCGCCCTTGATGGGAGGAAAAGGTATGATGAGGAGGTCCTGTGAAAGTACTTATCGTTGACGATTCGGAGTATGCCCGGCAGCGCCTCGGCACTGTGCTGCGCGGCCACGGCCATGAAGTGGTGGAGGCGGACAGCGGGGACAACGCCCTGCTGCATCTGGACGAGATGGCGCCGGAGGCGGTGACCATCGATCTCCTGATGCCGGGCATGGACGGACTTGAGCTGCTTCGCCGGTTGCGGGAGCAGAGGCCACTTTTGCCGCTCATCGTCGTCTCCGCCGACATGCAGCAGGCCACTCGTCTGGAGGTATTGGCCGCCGGGGCCGATGCCTTTGTCGCTAAGACCGCCCTCGACACCATCCACGCCGAACTGCTGCAAGCCGTTGCCCAAATCGAGCAACCCCTCGACCTGTCGGCTGCGCACAAAGACGCCATTACCGAACTCATGAACCTTGCCATGGGGCAGGCAGCCCATGCCATGAGCGGGCTGCTGTCCCGCCGGGTGGTTTTGCGGGGTGCCGGAGGTCGAACTGATGACGGCTGCCGAGTTAGCCTATTTTTTCAAAGAGGAGCTGGTGGACGTCGGGGTGACCATGCAACAGCGATTTTCCGGAGGGTTCAGCGGAAATGTCGCCTTGGTTTTTTCTTTGGTCCATGCCCAGCAGCTGGTGAAAACGCTGGTCGGCGCACCACTACAACTGCGCAAGCTCTCCCAGGCGGAGCAATCGGCACTCAGCGAATTGGCAAACATTGTTCTCAATGCGGCAATTGCCGTCCTGGCGGATCAACGTGGGGAACGGCTCAAGGTGAGCCTGCCCGTACTCGCCATCAATCAAGCTGGAGAGGTTGCGGCCCAGGAGCTGCTCGGCACCATTAGGGGGGCTAAAAATGCCCTTATCCTGGTTAACCACCTCACTATCGGCGACACCGAGATGATCGGCTACCTCGTTTTTCTTCTTGCATCAACAGAGCTCCGGCACCTGCTTGACCGGATAGTGACCTAAAGGATTACTGATCGTCATGACCAGACACTCTGCCGACATCCCGATCAATTCATTCCTGAAGACGATCGTCGAGGAAAGCGATCACGGTATTTTCGCCATCGATGAACACCAGCGGATCACCCTCTGGAATCCCTGGCTGGCAAAGCGTACCGGTATTGCCGAGGAACAGGCCTTGCACCGCCAATTGGCCGAGCTGCTTGTCGGCGGCCCCGAAAATCTTCTCGACGCCTGCGCAGAAGTTTTCAACACAGGCAGACCACGGGTGCTCTCGCCAGTTTTGCACAAGACCCTGCTGCCGTTCACCCAGTCTAGTCGCCAAATGGCGCGGCTCTTCGCCATTCGCAACGGCCTGGGCCAAGTGGAAGGTGTTCTTTCCTTCATCCACGATCTCGGGGTGGCGCTGGATTACGAGCGATATGTCGAAGACAAAGCGGCCACGGCACAACGGGATAGGCAAAATATCTTTAACGCCCTTGGTCATCCGATCTTTATCCTCGACAAGGAACTTCGTATCATTGAAGCTAACGAGACGGCTGATATCGTTACAGGCTCCATGCCGGGGGCCTTGGTCGGCCGGAAATGTCAAGAGGTCATGCATCTGACCACAGCGCCGCCTGGCTGCCCTTGTGCCGAGGTGCGGCAAACGGGCGCTGCCGCGACCCAGGAAATGGAGATGGAGGCCCTGGGGGGCACCTACTTTGTTTCCTGCACCCCGATCTTCGATCAGCATGGCGAACTGGAGAAGATTATCCATGTAGCCATGGACATTACTGAAAAAAAGAAGGCCGAGGCCAAACTGCGACGGAGCGAGGAGCGGTACCGGGCCTTCGTCAAGCAAAGCTCCGAGGCAATTTGCCTGTTCGAGGTCGAGCATAGGCCCATTGATATTGCATTACCGACAAACCAGCAGATCGATCTGCTGTATGCCCATGCGATCATCGGTGAGTGCAACCAGATCTTTGCCGCCAGCCATGGCTATAGCCGGCCGGAGGAAATGGTTGGATTTCGCATAGGCCAGATTTTTCCCCGTCTGGCCAAGGACAATGTTGCCTATCTCAGGCGATTCATCGAAAACGGGCATAATATAGCCGATGTCGAGACCCAGGAACTCTGCAAGAGCGGCGAGATTAAGATCTTTCTCAACAGTTTGATCGGTCAGGTGGAAAGCGGCAAGCTTTTGAGAATCTGGGGTGCCAAGCAGGACATCTCCCGTATCAAACAGGCCGAGGAAAAGTTCCGTTCGCTCATCGAGGGCGCGCCGGACGCGATCCTTGTCCATTCGGAAAGCCGGATTGTCTACGCTAACAAAGGAGCAGAACGACTCTTTGGTGCTTCTGTGTTGGCAGAGTTGCTCCGTTGGCCGATGACCAGTCTTTTCGATATGGAGAGTGAAAAAGACCATTGTCGCTCTGCTGCAACAAGCCGTGACGGCCAAGGAGCCGGCGTTTAATGTCGCGATGCGTTGCCGAAAATTCGACGGCACACCTATAACCGTCGTTAAGCAGAACAATGGATTTGTCAACGTCTACAGTGAACCGGCACAGGGAACGGTTTTTAAAATCTATTTACCCCTTCACAAGGTAGCCTAGGAGGGATTACATCCTTGGCTTTTTGCAGGAAGAAAGATATTATAAATCGTGCCTCACATTTCAGTACCTTATACATTCATTTTTTTGATAAACTCGCAAAAAGAATGAGGGTCGGCTGAAAACCGATAACTCCTGGCGTTTGAATGGACTGCCGGAATAAAGGAATGCACGGGAGCAGCGATGAATACAGGGTTTCTGCAGAAGTTAGCGGAATTGTCACTCGTTATCAATTCCTTCCAGGCGAGGGAAAACATCTACGACACCGTCTGCCGGCTGGCAATGAAAATCTTCGATATCAATCTCGTCTGGCTGGGGATGGTGCCGGAGGATGACGACGCGTCCTTGCCGATTTCCGGAGAAAGCCCGGAGGAGTTCTGTCACCACCATATCCGCTTTGTCTACGGATTCCTCGACGGAGACAGGGACCCCACCGGCCTGTCGAGGATCCAGCTGGATGAGAAGGGCGTAGAGAACCTCCTCTATCCAGACGAGCACGTGCTGATCATGGATCAGGGGGTATACTGGATCATCAACGATATCGAGGCGCACAACAGGCACCCCGACTGGCGGACTAAGGCGCTTCACCTCGGTTTCCGGTCGGCCGTCGGCGTGCCCCTCATCGGTGGGACCGGCGACATGCTCGGGATGATGCACTTCTACAGTAAGCGAAAGAATTGTTTCACCGAAGAAACCACCAGCGCCATCCGCGTCTTCGCCATTATGGTCACCACGGCCATCGAGAACCGGCAACTCCTCGATAACCTGAAACAAAAAATACGGCACCTGGAGAAGGCCAAGGAACAGACCGCCCGGAGCGAATCCCATTACCGCAACCTGTTTGCCAGCATGCGGGATGTAGTGATCATAGCAGATCTCTCCCGCACCATAATAGATGTCAATCAGCCTGCCTTGCGCACGGTTTTCGGCTATGAGGCCAACGACCTGCTGGGCAGAAGCAGCGCCATGCTCTATGCCGACCGGGCTCAGTTCGAATTGGCCGGCATAGAGGTCTTCGACCATCAGGATACCGATAACGGCAAGTTGCTGGAAATGCAGTTCAGACGCAAGTCGGGGGAGGTATTCGACGGCGAGATGTATGCCTTGAAATTGCGGGGCGAAGACGACAGATCGGTGGCCAATTTCGGGGTTATCCGGGATATTTCCGCACGGAAACGCGCGGTAGAGGAGTTGGCCCAAAGCGAAGCGAAGTTTCGCAGCCTGACCCAGGAATTCAACGGCCTGCTCGCTGCCATCCCCGACAGCCTGATGCTTGTCGACCGGCAGCTGAGCGTACTCTGGACCAACCACTCAACAGCAGAAACAATCCCCGGCCATCCCGGGCCGATCATCCAGTGCTTTGACTCCGGCAGCCCCCAGTCCGTCATCGTCACCGGGGAAGACGGCCGCATCTTTGATATCCGCGTCGTGCCGCTGGCCGATGAAGAGGGCAGGGTGGCAAAGGTTATTCAAGTCAAGCGCGACATCACCGACCAAAAACAGCTGGAAGACCAGTATTTCCATGCCCAGCGGATGGAATCGGTAGGCCGTCTGGCCGGCGGGGTTGCCCATGATTTCAACAATATGCTTGGCGTCATCCTCGGCTACACCGAAATGGTCCTGGCGAAGACCGATCGGAGCGATCCCCGGCATAATGATTTGAAAGAAGTCCTTGCCGCCGGAAAACGCTCGGCCGATATTGTCCGCCAGCTTCTCGCCTTTGCCCGCAAGCAGAAGGTCTCACCCGGGATTCTCGATCTCAACGGGACCATCGATGGCATCTTGAAGATGCTGCGGCGCCTGATCGGCGAGGACATCAATCTCACCTGGCGGCCATCGGCTGATCGCTTGAATCAAGGCTATATCGACGTTGAAAGCCGGCCGGGCGAGGGGACGACCTTCAAGGTTTACCTGCCGCGACATGACGACAAGGCCATCGCGGCGGTTGAGGATAGCAAGATTTCTGCACCAACCGGCCGGGGCGAGATGATACTTGTCATGTCGGGCTATACGGCGAGCGTCATTGCCGACCAGGGGGTGCTCGACGATGGTACCAACTTTCTTCGCAAGCCGTTTTCAGCCGTGGATTTGGCAGTGAAGGTGCGTGAGGTGCTTATGTCATGAGGCGTGGTGCCACTGTCAGTGCAAGGAGGTGAAAATGCGGGTATTAAGCGTCGACGATAATGCGGAGAACCGCTCCCTGGTTGAGGCTATACTGAAGGGTAACGGGATCGAGGTCGAATCGGCCGTCAACGGCGCCGAGGCCTTTGACCGTTTGCAAAACGGCGGGTTTGACCTGATCATCAGCGATATCCTCATGCCGGTCATGGATGGCTATAAGCTGTGTCAGAAGGTTAAAGCGGACGAGAGGCTGCGTCATATCCCGTTCATCGTCTACACCTCTACCTTCACCAGTGCTGAGGATGAGGCGCTTGCGCGAAAAATCGGGGCCGAAAGATTCATCCAAAAGCCCTGCGATCTGGCGACCTTCATGGCTATCGTCCGCGAAGTGACGGCAAAGGCGACGGACGGCAGTATTGCCGCTTCCCCCCTCCCGTCCCGGAACGAGGAGGTGCTGCAACTCTACAGTGAGCGCCTGGTACAAAAACTTGAAAAAAAGATGCTGGAGCTTGAACAAGAGATCGAAACCCGGCAGCAGGCGGAAAGGAGCCGGCAGGAGCTGGAATCGCAACTGCACCAGGCCCAGAAAATGGAGTCGATCGGTCGTCTGGCCGGCGGGGTGGCCCACGATTACAACAACATGCTCAGCGTCATTCTCGGCTACGCGCAAATGGCCCTTGAAAGGACCGAACCCGGCTCGTTGATGCACAACGACCTGCGGGAAATTCTCGATGCCGCCGAGCGGTCCGTCGTTATCACCCGGCAACTGCTGGCCTTTGCCCGCAAACAGACCGTCGCGCCCCTGGTCATCAATCTCAACGAGACCGTCGAGGATATGCTGAATATGCTCAGACGGCTGATCGGCGAGGATATCAATCTCATCTGGCGGCCCGGGCCGAATCTCCAACCGGTCAAGATCGACCCGTCCCAGGTCGATCAGATACTTGCCAATCTCTGCGTCAATGCCCGCGATGCTATCGCCGGTGTCGGCAGGATAACCATAGAAACAGCTATGGCCACCTTTGACGAGGAGTATTGTACTCGTCACGCCGGGGCCGTTCCCGGTGAACAGGTACTGCTTGCGGTCGGCGATGATGGTTGCGGCATGGAACGGGAACTCCTCGACAAGATCTTCGAGCCCTTCTTCACCACCAAAGCAGTAGGTAAGGGCACCGGCCTGGGGCTTGCCACCGTCTACGGCATCGTCAAACAGAATAACGGCCTCATCGACGTCTCCAGCGAACCGGGCCACGGAACTACTTTCAAGGTCTATCTGCCGCGCTGCCATGAACTTTAAGGCAAGCGAGAAAATAGAGGCAGTCGGAAAAGGAGGATACGTAATGCTGGACCAGCAACTGCTCAAGAGGTGGCGCATCATCGTCAAAGGAACCCTCATCGTTGCCGCACCGCTTCTCGGCTTGGCTCTCTTCGTTTATTTTGACGTCATCCGTGAACTGGAGAATCTTTCCATTGAAAAACGCCGGGCGATTGCCGCTACGGCCGCTCGTGTACTCGACGAAAAACTGCAAGGCGAGATCTCCTTCGGCAAGGCATATACCACCCGATATTTATTGGTAGAGGGATGTATCAAAGGAGATGAGAAGGAGATGGCGCGCCACCTGCAGAACCTCGTTGAAACCTCCCGGCATATTGAACTGGCGGCCATAGCCTCGCCCAGCGGGATTCTCATGGCCAGCTATCCTGCGCTTCCCGAATTATTGGGCCAGGATCTCTCACACCGTGACTGGTACCGGGGGGTATCGCGTGCCTGGACACCCTACATCTCGGAATTCTTTCCGAAGGCGGCTTTGCCCCATTCTAATGTCTTCATCATCGCCGTGCCGATCCGCGCGGAAGACCGCCGGATTATCGGCATCCTCCTCACGCAGCCGAAGAGAGATTTTATCGAAAAGGCCCTCGACGGTATCAGTCAGAGTGGCATCATCTACCTGGTCGACAGCCACGGCACCATTATCTACCACCCCGGGCTGTCCGGGGATGAACTGCTCAATATCTCCCATACCTCCGTCGTCCGGAAGGTCATGCAGGGGTTCAATGGTTTTGAAAAGGGAACGAACCCGCTGACCGGCGAAACGGTGATCAGCGCCTATCATCCGGTGGACAGCAGCGGCTGGGGAATCGTCACCGAACGGCCTCTGGGCGAGGTGCTGGCACCGGTCCGGGATGTCGCGCACGGCATCTATTTCTTCACCGCCGTCATGCTCCTGATCGGCGCCTGGTTTGCCTACCGACGTTCGACCCTGATCTACCAGCTTGAACGTACTTCGGACGAACTGCTGAAGTCCTATGAAAAACTCCGGATCGCCAATGACGGCGTGGAAGCCATGAATCTTGAACTCCAGACCATGAACGAAGAATCTCGTTCGGTCAATGAAGAGCTGTTAATGCAGCAGCAGGAACTGGCCGAGAGCAACCGGCGGCTGGAGTTGGTGTCGCGGACCAAATCCGACTTTCTCGCCAATATGAGCCATGAACTGCGCACCCCGCTCAATTCGGTGATCGGTTTTTCCGAGGTGCTGCTCGACCGGCTGTTTGGCCCGATCAATGACAAGCAGCAGGAATATCTGAAAAATATTTGGAGCAGCGGTAAATATCTGCTCGCTCTGATCAACGACATCCTCGATCTCGCCAAGGTGGAATCGGGGAAAATGGAGCTGGAGCTCAGCACCTTTTCGCTCTCCGAGACCCTCGAAGCCTCGTTGACGATGCTGCAGGAAAAGGCATTGAAAGGCAGGGTTGACCTCCGTCTGGAACTCGCCCCGGAGGCCGATGTGGAGATCGTCGCCGACCAGCGGAAAATCAAGCAGATACTGTTCAACCTGCTCAGCAACGCGGTCAAGTTTACCCCGGCGGGTGGTTCGGTCACCGTCCGGGCGAGACCTGTGGCCGTCAATTCTATTGAAATAGCCGTGGCCGATACCGGCCGGGGGATCAAGGAAGAGGACATGGGCAAGCTCTTTCAGACCTTCACCCAGCTTGAATCGGCCTATACCAAGGAATTCGAAGGCACCGGCCTTGGCCTGGCTCTCACCAAAATGCTGGTGAAACTGCACGGCGGCAGGATCTGGGCGGAAAGCGAGTACGGCAAAGGCAGCAGGTTCGGCTTCGTTCTGCCGCTCAGGCAGATGGCCGACACGGGTGTCCCGGCAGCGCAGGAGTCGCATTCCACGGTCGGCAGCGGCCGCACAGTCCTCTTGATCGAGGACGAGCCGCTGGCCCTGGCTCTTCTCGAAAACACCCTGCAGAGCAAGGGGTATCGGGTGGTGAAGGCGAGCGACGGGGGAGAGGGTTTAGAGATGGCTCGACGCCATCTCCCCGATCTGATTGTTCTCGATCTGATGCTGCCCGGCATGAACGGTTTCGATGTCGTCGACCGATTGCAGCAGGAGGAAGCCGTCGCCGCCATAACCATTCTGGTATTGACTTCGATGGATCTCTCGGCCACCGCCCGGGCGCGACTGGCGGGGAAGGTCTGGCGAATCGTCGAAAAAGGCAGCCTGTCGTCACAGGAGTATATCCGTCTGGTGGAAAGCGCTATCGGTACAACCGTAACGGAGATTGCACAGTAGGGGCGGACCCGGCGGGTCGCTCCTGCGGGTATGCTCAAGGTCATGGTACAATACGAAGGGAGATATGAACGAGACGAAACCACACCCAGCCGCACCCATCTCAAGGAAGCTGTTCCTCTATCCAGCGCTCTGCCTCTGCCTGCTGGCGACGGTCTATGGTTGGTACGCTTCCTCTCGTTACCTGAAGAAGGAAGCCGGGACACGATTTGCCGGCCACACCGATGAGATTACCAGCCAGATTGTCAACAGGATGGAAGCCTACCGAACAATTCTCCGCGGCGGAGTTGCCCTGTTAGCCGCCCGGGGGGAGGTCAGTCGCGAGCAATGGCGGAGGTATGTCGAAACCCTCAGGCTGACGAAAGTGCAGCCGGGGGTACTGGGGTTCGGCTTTGCCCTGGCCATAGCGCCCGCCGAATTGCCGGCTCACATCGCAAAAATCAGGGCCGAGGGCTTCGCCGACTATACGGTATGGCCGGAAAACCGGCGTGACGAGTATACCGCCATCATCTATCTTGAGCCCTTCGATGCGCGCAATCAGAGAGCTTTCGGATACGACATGTTCAGCGAACCGGTGCGTCGTGCGGCCATGGAGAAAGCCAGGGATAACGACAGGACCGCCCTGTCGGGCAAGGTGCGGCTGGTGCAGGAAACGGAGACCGATGTCCAGGCCGGATTTCTTCTCTATGTGCCCGTATACAATAATGAAATGTCGTCAACAACGGTTATCGAAAGGAGATCGGCCCTGCGTGGCTATGTCTACAGTCCGTTTCGCGCCAAGGATCTTATGAGGGGAATTATCGTGCCGAACTGGCATGATATCGACGTGGAAATTTATGACGGAACGGAGGTAGGGGAAAACAGTCTGCTGTTCGACAGCAATGAAGACGGCCATGCCCACACGCTGTCCGGGCAACGCCTCTTCACCGAAAAGAAGGTGGTCGACCTGTACGGCCATCGGTGGACGCTGCACTTTTCCTCTTTACCCGCATTTGAAGCCATGCATGAACGTCAAATTCCGCTGGCAATCCTCATATCCGGTCTGGTGATCAGTCTTCTCATGTTCGCCGTCGGCTGGCTGCAGGAGAGCACCCGGGAAAAGGCGATTGCCCTGGCCAATGACATGACCGCCGCCCTGCGTGAAAGCGAGGAGAGGTTCTTCGGCGCCTTTGCAAATGCCGCCATCGGCATGGCCCTGGTCGCCCCCGACGGCAGGTTCTTGAAGGTCAACCGCGCTCTCAGTCAACTGACCGGCTACAGCGAAGAGGAACTGTGCGGAAAAACCTTTCAGGATATAACCCATCCCGCCGATCTGGCGGCTGATCTCGAATTTCTCGGGGAGATGTTGAGCGGCGACAGGACCACCTATCACATGGAAAAACGCTACTTGCATAAGTCCGGACAGGTCGTCTGGGTGATGTTGAGCGTCTCCCTGGTCCGGGACAAATTCGGTGCACCGCTTCATTTTATTTCGCAGATCCAGGATTTTTCCACCAGGAAAAAACTCCAGCAGGCGGAGATTGCCAGGCACGCCGCCGAGGCGGCCTCGAGGAGCAAGTCGGAATTCCTGGCCAACATGAGCCACGAACTGCGGACCCCGCTCAATTCGGTGATCGGTTTTTCCGAGGTGCTGCTTGACCGGCTGTTTGGCGAGATAAATGACAAGCAGCAGGAATATATAGGGAATATCCTCAGCAGCGGCAGACATCTCCTCGCCCTGATCAATGATATCCTCGATCTTGCCAAAGTGGAGTCGGGGAATATGGAGCTGGAAGTGAGCAGCTTTTTGCTGCGCGATACCTTGAACGCCTCGCTGACGATGTTGCGTGTAAAAGCCGGCAAAGGAAGTGTGGACCTCCAATTGAAACTGGCACCGGAGGCCGATGTGAGCATTATCGCCGACCCGAGAAAACTCAAGCAGATTATGTCCAACCTGCTCTCCAATGCGGTCAAGTTCACCCCGGCGGGTGGAACCGTGAGCGTCAGCGCTATAAGAGCCGGCGGTTTTATCGAAATCGCCGTGGCGGACACCGGCCGGGGAATCAGGGAAGAAGACAAGGGTAAGCTCTTTCAGGCCTTCACCCAGCTCGAGTCGGCCTATACGAAAGAATTTGAAGGCACCGGCCTCGGTCTGGCCCTGACCAGGCAACTGGTAGAGCTGCACGGCGGCAAAATCAGGGTGGAAAGTGTATATGGCAAGGGCAGCAGATTCAGCTTCACCCTTCCGCTCAAGGGGAATACCGGGGAGGATCGCCCATGAATCAGTATATACCGAGAATTCTTTGTGTCGATGATGAACCGCTCAATCTCAGTCTGCTGGAGGCCATGCTTTGCCCCAGGGGCTACGATGTGGTGTGGGCGGTGAATGGTCCCGAGGCCCTGGAGAAGATCCAGGCGGAGCGCATCGATATCTGCCTGCTCGATGTGATGATGCCGGGGATGGATGGCTTTGAGGTCTGCCGCCGGGTCAAGGCCGATGAAAAGCACGGCAATATCCCGATAGTCATGGTTACCGCCTTCGCCGATCGGGACAACCGCATCCGGGGAATCGAGGCCGGGGCCGAAGATTTTATCTCGAAACCCCTCGATGCCTCCGAGGTGCTGGCCAGAATCAAGATGCTGCTGCATGTCAAGGCCCTCAGCGACCGGCTCAATTCGGCCTACCGCAATATAGCCAAGCTGAGCACCTTCGGCGAACAGATCATCATCGATTTCAATCCGATCACCTTCGATTTTCAGGAAAAGATCGACAGCGTCGTCCATCAGATCATCAAGAGATTCGATCATATCGACAGCCCGCGGATCGTCATCATCGGCATGATCGATCAGGCCGGTATCTGCCAGTGGCTGCGTTATGATTCCTGGAAGACGGATGTCGACAAGAGCATCATCCGCATGGATCTCCCCCATAAATTTGCTTTTGCCGAAAGCGGCAAGCAGATAGTCGCTTTTTTCAACGAAAAAGATCCGGCAATGGCCGAATCGACCCTGGTCAAGGAACTGCGAAGACATATGGTGCCGGTGGCGAACATGGTCAGATACGCCAACGACACCTTCTGCATCCTGGCCTTCAATTACGGGCGCGAGGTGACAGCCCATGACGTAACGGTATTAAACAGCGTGGTCGTGCAGAGTCTCTTCCTGCGCTCCCTCGCCTCCCAGGCAAAGGACACGGAAACCGCCTTCGAATACATGGTCTTCGCCCTGGCCCGGGCCTCGGAGGTCAATGACGAGGATACCGGCGACCATATCCTGCGGGTCGGAGATTACTGTGCGCTCCTGGCCAGACAGTTGCGGATGCCGGAAAAATTCCTGCGGACCATTCATCTTCAGGCCGCCCTGCACGATGTCGGCAAGATCCATGTCTCGCCGGCCATTCTCAAGAAACCCGGCAAACTGACCGACGAGGAATGGCGGGAGATCAAGCTGCACACCGTTTACGGGCACAAGATCATCGGCGGCCATCAGCGCATGAGCATCGCGGCCAGGATCGCCATCAGCCACCACGAGCGCTACGACGGCACCGGCTACCCGAACGGCCTGGCAGGCGAGCAGATCCCGATCGAGGGGCGTATTTTGAACCTTGCCGACCAGTACGACGCCCTGCGCAACACCCGCTGCTACAAACCGGCATTCGATCACAAAACCACCTGCAACATCATCGTCGAGGGGGACGGCCGCACCCTGCCGAAACACTTCGATCCGCAGGTGCTTGCGGCGTTTAAGGAAACACATGAGCTTTTTGACGAAATCTTTGAAAAATCGGCTAAATAGCGGATGAATCATGCCCGGATATGCCGTAGGGGCGACGCCGCCGATATGCTCTGAAGATTTGATTCCAACCACAGGAGGTGTTTCGTGAAGAAATGTTTGTGGCTTTTCCTGGCAATATTGTCGCTGTTGCCCTGCCCCGGCTGCGAAAAAAAATCCGTACCAAAACAGCCGGTCAAGATCGGCATAGATATCTGGGCCGGCTATGCCTATGCCTTCATTGCCCGGGAAAAGGGATTTTTTACGAAAAACGGCGTGAACGTCGAACTTGTTCTGCGAGATACCACCCTGGAAACCCGGAAGGCCTATATCAACCATGAAATAGACGGCATCTTCGGGCTGTTCTCCGACATGCTCATGCAGAACAGTGAAGGGACTCCGGCCAGGCTGGTCTTGGTAATAGACCGTTCGGTGAAGGGTGACATGCTTGTCGGTCGGCCGCAGTTCCAAACCCTCCGGGATCTGCAGGGCAAGACCGTCGGTATTGAAGGGATCAACACTTTCTCCCATATATTTGTGCTGAAGCTGCTGGAGAACGCCGGATTGCAAGAAAGCGAGGTGAAATTTAAAAATATCAACGGGCGAGATGTCCTTACGGCCCTTGAGGAGGGGCAGATAGACGCCGGCCATACCTGGGATCCGGTGAAAACCGCGGCCCTGAATAAGGGATACAGGATGCTGGCACACAGTGGAGATCTCCCCGGGATCCTGATCGATGGCCTGTTCTTTCGGCCGGAGGTTATCAAGGGACGGCCGGATGATATCCGGTTGATCATCAAATCCCTTCTTGAGGCAAGAGCCTATGCCCATGCCAACTGGGATGAAGCTATAGCTCTGATGGCCAAGGCCGAGGGCATGCCCTACGAGGCGATGCAAAACGGAGTGCTGGGCGTCAAACACCTTGACCTGAAGGATAATGTCGAGGTGTTTCGTAAGAGTGAAGACATGGGGTCGCTGTACTGGTCATTCAAGACCATCGTCGATTTTTTCATAACAAGAGGTCAGATGACGATGGCGCCGAAATTTGCAGAGTTCATCGAGCCGCAATTTGTCATGCGGCTTTGGCAGGAAGAGGCGCAAAAATGAAAACCATCCGGGATAAACCTTGCAGTCCCCGTGTCGGCGAAAGTCCCGCGAATATCCGGCCCGGTTCGCAGGAACTGGAGGCCCGGCAATGGCCTGCCATCTTCGATGCCATCGGCGACGCCATCTGTTTGCTCGATCCAAAAGGTGAGATTATCAGATGCAACGCTGCGTTTGCCGATATTGCCGGTTGTGGCGAAAAAGAATTGCAAGGGCGATTCTGCCATGAAGTCATCCATCACACCTCGTCGTTTATCCCCGGCTGCCCATTTCCCAGGGCCTTGCAAACCGGCAAAAGGGCAGATCTGGAGACCGTGGTCAATGGTCGCTGGTATCGGGTAAAGGTTGATCCGGTAGCCGATGCATCCGGCGGAATAAACTTATATGTCCATGTCATGGTCGATATCACCGCGAGAAAACTGGCGGAAGAGAAGCTGCAGGAGAGCGAAAGACGCTACCATGAACTGTTTTTGATCAACCCGCATCCTATGTGGGTATACGATCTGGAGACCTTGCGGTTTCTCGATGTCAATGATGCGGCGATCGCCCATTACCAATACAGTCGCGATGAGTTTATGGCGATGACCATCAAGGATATCCGGCCGCCTGAGGATCTCCCCCGGTTGCTGGAAAATATCGCCGGGATCGAAGGAGGAATCGACAAGGCCGGGATCTGGCGGCATCTGAAAAAAGACGGCAGCCTTATCGATGTGGAGATTACTTCACATACCATGCTGTTCGATAATCGTCCGGCCGAGTTGATCCTGGTCAATGACGTTACCGAGCAGCTTCGTCATCGAGCCAAGAGCGAACTGCTGCTGGCGGCCATTGAGCAAACCGATGAGACCGTGCTGATTACCGATTCCCTCGGCCGCCTGCAATATGTCAATCCGGCGTTCAGTCGTATAACGGGTTTCACCAGTGCAGAAGCTCTTGGCCAAAAAACCAATATTTTCCGGAGCGGCGAGCATGACGCACCATTCTATAACGACCTGTGGCGTACTCTCTCCAGTGGTTCGACCTGGAAGGGGCGCTTCATCAACCGGCGTAAGGACGGCTCCTTGTATACTGAAGATGCGGTCATCTCGCCGGTGCACAATGCGACCGGGCGAATTGTCAACTACGTGGCGGTCAAACGCGATATTACCGAAAGCTTAAAACTTGAGGCCCAGTTGCAGCAGGCGCAGAAAATGGAAACAGTGGGCCGTTTGGCCGGTGGTGTGGCCCACGATTTCAACAACATGCTGAGCGTCATACTCGGCTACACCGAGATGGCCTTGGAAAAAACAGATCCGACCGCCCCCCTGCACGATGACCTCCGAGAAATCCTCAATGCCGCGGATCGCTCGGCAAAAATCACCGGGCAGCTGCTGGCCTTTGCCCGAAAACAGACGATTACGCCCCGGGTTCTCGATCTCAACGAAACCGTCGAAAGCATGCTGAAAATGCTTCACCGGTTGATCGGCGAAGACATCGATCTCCTCTGGCGGCCCGGGGGAGATTTGCCCTTAGTCAGGATCGATCCTTCACAGATCGATCAAATCCTCGCCAATCTCTGCGTCAATGCCCGCGACGCCATCACCGGAGTCGGCCGGTTGATTATCGAAACAGCTGCGGCCACCTGCGATGCCGAGTATTGCGCGCTTCATGCCGAAGCTGTTCCGGGAGAGTATGTGCAGCTCGTGGTCAGCGATGACGGCTGCGGTATGGAAAAGGCGATCCTCGACAAGATTTTCGAACCTTTTTTCACCACCAAGGAATTGGGCAAAGGCACCGGGCTGGGGCTGGCCACCGTCTACGGCATCGTCAAGCAGAACAACGGGTTCGTCAATGTCTACAGCGAACCGGGCAAGGGCACGACCTTCAGGGTCTATCTGCCGCAATGTGCCAGGGAAAACAGCACGATTGCAAAGGAAGGCGGTGGCACGATGAGGCGCGGCCGGGGCCAGACCGTACTGGTCGTCGAGGATGAGACGGCAATCCTGAGACTGATCGGCAAAATCCTGTCCAGCCTGGGTTACACGGTGCTCATGGCACGCAGCCCGTCGGAGGCGGTCAGGCTGGCCAATCAACAAGCCACCACCATTGACCTGCTGATCACCGATGTGATCATGCCGGAGATGAACGGCCCGGATCTGGCCGAGCGGATCGCCATGCTTCATCCGCACCGGAAATGCCTGTTCATGTCGGGCTATGCCGACGGTATGATTGCCAGCCAGGGCTTACTGGAAGCGGGTGTAAATTTTCTTCAGAAACCATTCACGGCCATGGCTCTGTCGGTTAAGGTGCATGAAATCTTGTCGTCGTAAGAACTCTTTGATGTGCAGCAGATTGACATGATATAAATGAATTGGGGATGCTATGGGCGTCATTAAATGGCGAGAGAGTTACAACACCGGTGTTCCGCAGTTCGATCAAGAGCACCATAAGATTATCGAATTGATAGATTGTATGTATTCCGCAATCAGGGACAAAAGCGGTAAAGAGGTTGCGGAAAAAGCATGCACCGATCTGCTTGCCTACACGGGCTATCATTTATCGGTCGTGGATCGAGCCGGAGACAGCAATGAATTTTGATTGTGATACATATATCAGGATTATCGAAAACCTCCATGACGGCTTATATTTTGTCGATGCCGACAGGGTAATTACCTATTGGAATAAGGCCGCCGAGCGAATAACCGGTTTCACCGCAGCCGAGGTTATCGGCAGGCTCTGTTCCGATAATATCCTCACGCATATCGATGAGGAAGGGAGGAATCTTTGCGAGGGGTTGTGTCCGTTGGCGGCGACTATCGCCGATGACGTCGATCGCGAGGTGGAAATATATCTGCATCACAAGAACGGTCACCGGGTCCCGGTGCTGATTCGCGTCAACACGCTCAAGGATAATTTCGGCAACATTGTCGGGGGGATCGAGCTTTTTACCGATATCAGCAATATCCAGGCAAACAAGCTTCGGGTGGTCGAGCTGGAAAAATTGGCCCTCCTCGACAATCTCACCCAGTTGGCCAACCGCAACTACATCCTGCGAGAACTGCAGGCCAGATTCGAAGAACATAAACGTCTCAAAGTCCCCTTCGGCCTCTTTATGATCGATATCGATCATTTCAAAAAGGTCAATGACACCTACGGCCACGATGTCGGTGATATCGTGTTGCGGTTTGTGGCGCAGACCTTTGTCTCGAACTCGCGCTCTTTTGATTTTTACGGCCGCTGGGGAGGTGAAGAGTTCATCGCGATCATTCGCAACCTCGGGGCCGGGGACCTGATTCATCTTGGCAACAGGCTTTTGGTTCTGATCGAACATTCGTATATAGTCCATGACGGTTTCAAGCTTAACGTCACGGTTTCTATCGGAGCCACCGCCGTGCAAGAGACGGACAGTATCGAAAGCATAATAAAACGAGCGGATATGCTGTTATACGAAAGCAAACGTATGGGCAGAAATCGTCTGACGTTCGGCTGAGGGCTGAGGGCTGAAGATCACTTCCTTTATGCCTGCAACCGCATGCAATACTGGGCCGGACACACCACCTCGGCGTGAGAATATTTTTGCATTGATTCAGCGGATTATGATAGCATTATAGATAAATCGTGGGGAATTTCCGATGAGTGATAGCAGCGACCCGGGCAATATCCTGGATGTCTTGCAGGAGCAGCGTGCCATCGATTTCCGTTCGTTCAAGCCGGATACCCTCGGCCGCCGGATCAATCTCAGACTGCTTAACACAGGGATGCCGGATTATAAGGCCTATGGCCGATATCTCGCAGAGCATCCGGGTGAAATCGATCTGCTGTTGAAAGCCTTTTCCGTTACGGTCAGTCATTTTTTCCGGAATCCTCTCGTCTTCGAGGTCCTTCGCGAGTTTGTCGTTCCGGAGTTGCTTGCCTCTGCGCCCGCCGGCGGTTTGCGGATCTGGTGTGCCGGGTGCGGCCGTGGCGAGGAAGCGTATTCCATAGCCATTCTTATCCGCGCGAGCTGTTCGCGCGCGACTCCGCCTTTTCCCGTCAATATCCTGGCGACCGATATCGACAAACAAGCCTTGGCCCATGCAGCCCTGGGGGAATACCGGGGGGAAGCGCTGGCTGAAGTCAAAAAACAGTATCTCGATACGTTTTTCAGCACGCAGGGCGGCGAAAGCTACCGGATAAGTGAGGATATCCGTTCCCTGATAAATTTTGCCTATCACAACGTAATCACTTGCCGGTCGCCCCGGGAAGTGGTTTTTAACGACTGTCATCTGATTTTTTGCCGCAATGTCCTCATCTATTACGATAGCGAACGTGGTGGGAAGGTTGTCTCGTTTCTGGCGAGGAGCCTGTCTCCGGGAGGATTTTTGGTCCTTGGCGAGGCAGAGACGATACCTGCGACACTTGCCCCCGAATTCCGCGAAATCATCCCCCGTACTCGGATATACAGGAAGGAGAATACATAGAACAGGTTGTGTTGGTGCACAGAGTGCACCCTACTTTAGAGCCACCCTTGAAAGCTTTTTAGCATAACAATTGCATAGGAGGTATCTGCTATGTCTCCAACGATATTGATTGTTGAAGATAACGAAAACAATAAAATTTTAATCAAGGATATCCTGACCATGCATGGTTATCAGGTGGCCGATGCCGGCAACGGCGCCGAATGTATCGAAATGGCAAGGGAACTCATGCCGGATCTGATCCTGATGGATATCCAGATGCCGGGGATGGACGGCATGACCGCCGCCGGAATTCTGAAGGGAGACGAGACGACCAGCGGGCTGAAAATTGTCGCTTTGACTTCATTTGCCATGCGCGGCGATGCCGAAAAATTTCTGGCGGCCGGTTTCGATGGGTATCTTGCCAAGCCTATTAATACAAGAGAGCTTCCGGGGTTGATCAAAAAATGGCTGGGCGGGATTGAATAGCACTGCAAAAAAGATATGTCCATGAACCGGAGGTTTGTCGAAAAGAATCCGGAGACCGTCAAGGGGGTGTTGCGGGGAATTGACAGAGCCGTCAACTTTATGGGACAACACAAGAAGGAGGCAATAGCAATAATGGCAGGGAAACTGCAACTGGATGAGAAATTCTTCCATGAGACATGGGACGCCAATGTTTTCGAACTCTCTCTGGACCAGGCGTTGATCATGACCATGGAAGATCAGGCCCGGTGGGCCATGACAAACGGATTGACCGCGAAAAAGGACATTCCCAACTATCTGAAACTGATCCATCAGGACGCCTTGCTGCAGGTCAGGCCCGAGGCGGTGACGATCATTCGGTGAAGGCATGGGTAAAAATGTGCTCCTACCGCTGCTGCTGGTTTTCCTCCTTGCCGTTTCCTTTTCCTCTTGCGGGCGGGAGCAGACTTCCGGCCTGCCGATGAAGGTCGGGCGGTATTACTGGCCGGGGATGTACTGGGTCGAAATAGCGGACCGGAAGGGCTGGTTCAAGGAGGCCGGACTTGCCGTCGAGTTGATCGATACCAATCACGATTACTATGCTTCGCTGCAGACGATGGCGGCCGGCGGAATGGATGCCCATTCCTGCTATCTCTATGACCTCATGAGGCTTGTCGCCGCCGGTGCCGATCTGGTCATGGTGGTGAACACCGATATGTCCTTCGGTTCGGAAGGCATGGCGGCAAAACGGTCCATCGACTCCGTTCGCAAACTGCGGGGCAAGAGGATCGGTTTAACCAGGGGCACGACCCTTGAATTTGAATTGCACGAGGTCCTGTCACGAAACGGACTGACGCTTGACGATGTCGAGATCGTCGATATGCCCGCGGAAAAGAGTGTCGGAGAGTTCGTCGCAGGGAGTGTCGATGCGATTCTCGCCTGGGAGCCTCTGGTCGGCGAGGCAATTGCAAAGGGCAACGGCATCAAGCTCTTCGATACCTCGGAAATTCAGGGAATAAGCCCGGCGGGATATATTTTTCATAAAAGCTTCATCGACCGGAGGCCCGGGGATGTGCGGGCGTTTTTGCGGGTGTGGCGCAGAACCACCGAGTATATATCCGAAAACCCCGCGGAATCCTATGGAATCATTGCCGGAATTTACAATAAGAGTATTGCCGAGGTAGGTGAATTTACCAGAATCGACAAGATCCTCGACCTTGCGGACAACCTGCTCCGTTTCAAACATTCGCAGGGTTTTGAATCCCTGGCGGGAACCTCGGACCGAATCAACCGATATATGCTGAAAAATCGCATTCTCGAACAGGAATTGGACCATGCAAAGTTTCTGGACGGAAGTTTCGTCACGAAACTGGACAATGGCTTACTGCCATGAGGATCGTCACCCACACACGACTCATCACTTTGCTGTCCATCGTTCTGGTTGCGGCATTCGGGGCGTCGTTGCTCTTTTCCTTTTATCGGGAAGAGAACTCGATGGTCGAAGAAACGATATCCCACAGCATCAACGCCAAGGTGATGGATATCAACCTGTTGACCAACGATTATCTGCTCAGCCGGTCGGAACGGGCGATGCGGCAATGGTGGGCGGTGTACGATGAGCTGGGCCGGCTGTGCGCGCCGGCTGTCTTTGCCAGGCAGGAGCCCGAAGAAGTCATGAACCGGATTATTGAAAAGCATGTGAATTTGAGCGACATTTTCTCATCCCTGCTGGTTTTGCATGAAAGGACGGACAAAGACCGGGCGGCCGAAGAGATGGAGAAAAGACTGTTCAGCCGGCTCCTGATCGAAACGCAATTGCTCTTCACCTTATCGCACAAATTGCATGAACTGACCATCGAGCACTCCCGGACCCTGCAGCAATCGACCATGTGGTTGCGGATGTCGCTGTTTATCGCCCTGTTTGTGGTTATGTCCGCCAATTCTTTCTGGCTGTTGCGAAAATTGGTGGCGCCGATCGACAAACTCATCAAAGGAACGGAAATCATCGGCTCGGGGAAGCTGGAGTATAAAGTCGCAACCGAGGCAAATGATGAAATAGGCGAGCTTTCCAGGTCCTTCGACCGGATGACCGCGAGTATCATGGCCATTACCGCGTCGAGGGATGAATTGGACCGGGAGGTCGGCGAGCGGAAAAAGGCCGAGGAAATGCTCAGAAAAGCCATGGAAAATCTCGAACGATCGAACAGGGAACTCGAGGAGTTCGCCTATATCGCCTCCCATGACCTGCAGGAACCTCTTCACAAGATCATGGCCTTCGGCGAGCTGCTGAAGTTGCGGACCCGGGATTCTCTCAGCGAGCAGAACCGCGATTATATCGACAGGATGCGGAATGCGGCAATCCGCATGAGGCAGTTGATCGACGATCTGCTGATGTACTCGCGCGTGACCACGCAGGGAAGACCGTTTGAGCGGGTCAATCTCGCGGATGTCCTGGTGGACGTGATTTCGGTGTTTGATCACCGCCTGGAAAAAACGAGAGGCGAGGTGGTCGTCGGGCCTCTGCCTTCCGTGCTGGCCGACCGGCTGCAGATGGGCCAGCTCTTTCAGAACCTGATCGGCAATGCGCTGAAATTCAGGAAAACCGACGTGGCTCCATCGATCAGGGTCAATAGCCGGTTGATCGGCAACGGCCTTGCCGAGATACGTGTCGACGACAACGGTATCGGCTTCGACGAGAAAAATCTGGACAGGATATTCACCCTTTTTCAGCGGCTCCACGGCAGGGACGAATTTGCCGGCACCGGCATTGGCCTGGCCTTGTGCCGCAAGATTGTCGAGAGGCACGGCGGCACGCTTACGGCGCAAAGCACGCCGGGTGAAGGAGCCAGCTTTGTTGTGATCTTGCCGGTGGGTCGCCCAAATCCCGCCAAGGAGGACTGATGGACCGTAAAACCCTGACCATACTCATTGTCGAAGACGATCCCGACTACGTCTTTCTCCTCAAAGATCTGTTGTCCGGAGAGGAGGCAGGGCGGGTACGATTCCGCAAGGACTATGCCGACACCCTCGCCAAGGCCCTCGCCGCCCTCGCCCGCAGCTCCTTCGATCTCGTCCTGCTCGATCTCAATCTGCCGGACAGCTCGGAGCTTTCGACGGTGCGGCGCATTGTTGCCGCCGCCCCCTCCATTCCCGTCATCGTCCTGACCAGCATGGATGACGAGGCCATGGGAATCCAGGCGATCCAGGAAGGCGCGCAGGATTACCTGATCAAGGGGGAGATCTCCGCCAGGGGAATCGGGCGGGCGATCAATTATGGTGTCGAGAGGATGAGCCTCCTGGTCCAGATTGAAAAGAATGCTCAGGAAATCAAGGTGCTGCGTGGTTTCTTGCCGATATGCAGCTATTGCAAGAAGATCCGCGACGATAAGGGCTACTGGCAGGAGCTGGAAATGTATATCCGCGACCATTCGGAAGCTACCTTTACCCACGGCATGTGTCCGGCCTGTATGGAGAAGGCGATGGCGGAGATGAAAGACTTTTGCAGGAAGGAGGAGGAAGGGGAGGCTGGAAGGCTGAAGGCGAAAAATAAATGAAAATTGCTCCCAGGCTCGCTCTCATATCGGTCGCCCTTTTTCTGGTCTCCAGTTCGGTGCTCAGCTATGCCATCTACTCGACAAGCTCCGGGTTTATTGAAAAAAATATCATTGCTCGCCTTGAGGAAAGGTCGTTTCACGCAATCGACAAAATCGACCGGCTGATGTATGAAAATATCGTGGCGGCCAGGGTCATGGCATCCGACCCGATTATCGGCTCGCCGGCCGCGACCGCTAAAGAGAAGGCCGACCGGCTGATCGAGTTTCGCAATCTGTTCAAGAGCTACATCTCAATTTCCCTGTATGACATGGCCGGGGTGAACATCGCCGACAGCGCGGGTCTCGCGGTCGGCGAACGGCGCGAGTTGAGCGACTATTGGCCGGCGATCGCCGGCGGCGAAGATAATGCGCTGTGTTTCAGTCATTCCGAAACTCTCAAAAGGATGGTGATCTATTTTGCCTCGGTCGTCAAGGACGGGACGGGAAACCGGTCGGGGGTGGTGGTCGCCAGGCTCGCCATCGAAAAATTGAACGAGATCCTGAACTCCGTCTCCGGGACATTTAAGGCAGAGGATTTGATCGAGGTCGATCTGGTCGATAAAGACGGTTTGCTGCTTTTTTCCAGTCATGCCAAGGACTCGATTTTGCAGGAGCAGCCCCATGACTGGGAAATGATTCAGGCATATGCCGCCGAGGGCGATGCAACGACAAGCTTCAGAGCGGCGGAGCTCGAGCACGGCCGGCGGATCGAAAAAATCTTTGCCGTGACCATGGAGCCGGGGTTCAAGGATTTCAAAGGCAACAGCTGGATGCTCATCCTGCATCTGCCGGTGGAAACCGCTTTTGCCTCGGTCGATCGACTGCAACTGAGGGTCGCAGTCATTTTGCTGATCGCCGGCCTGCTCGGGATAGCGACCATAGCAGTCTTCTCGCATCGGATGACCCTGCCGCTCAAGCAGCTGGCCGGGGCGGCACGGGAGATCGGCCGGGGCAACCTCGAGGTCAAAGTCGAGATCGGCGGCAACGACGAGGTCGGCGAGCTGGTGGAACGTTTCAACAAGATGGTCGTCGATCTGAAGAACACCTCGGATCGGGTCGCGGCCACCACCGCCGAGCTCAAGGACTTTGCCTACATCGTCTCCCATGATCTTAAGGCGCCGCTGCGGGCGATTACCTCCCTGACCAACTGGCTGGCCGCCGATTATGGCGACAAGCTGGACGAAGAGGGGAGGGAAACCTTGCGCCTGCTCGATCAGCAGGCCAAGCGGATGAACGGCCTGATCGAGGGGATTCTCGAGTATTCGCGGGTCGGCCGGGTGCAGCAGGAAAAACAGCTGGTGGACCTGGAAGAGCTGGTGCGCGAGGTGATCGATCTGGTGGTGCCGGTCGATCGCGTGACGGCAACGATCGAGACCGGGCTGCCGGCGCTTGTCATCGACCGGACCAGGATATATCAGGTGTTTCAGAACCTGATCGGCAATGCCGTGAAATATCTGGATAAGCCCAGCGGCGAGATCAGAGTGGGCTGCCTCGACGAGGGTGGGCCATACACCTTTTACGTGGCCGACAACGGTCAGGGTATCGAGGAGAAGTATTTCGACAAGGTTTTTCAGATTTTTCAGACCCTCCGGGCCAGGGACGAGGTGGAGGGATCCGGCGTGGGCCTGACGATCGTGAAAAAGATCGTCGAGATGCACGGCGGCAGGATCTGGCTGGAATCGAAGATCGGTGAAGGGACAACGTTTTGGTTTACCCTGCCGCGCGGCAACGATATGTGATTGGGTGGGTGAAAAGGGCGATCCGCCGGGTTTGACGGGCGACCCACCGGGTCAATCGGGCGACCCACCGGGTCGCCC
>CAYTVF010000011.1:0-44097 GCA_964441345.1 uncultured Desulfopila sp.
TTGCTGCGTTCCGCCCTGCCGCCCATGGCGGCAATTTTTAACAAGGAAGGTTATCGCACTGTCTCGGTCATGCCCGGCACCCGCTTTGCGTATCCGGAAGGGGCCTATTTCGGCTATCAGCAAGCTTATTACGCCGCCCATTTCAATTATCGCGGCCGGACGTTCGGCTGGGCACCGATGCCGGATCAATTCGTTCTCGACTGGGTCCGGCGCCGGGAGTTCGGGCAACGCCGGCAGCCGCTTTTTGTCTTCTATGTCCTGATCAGCAGCCATACCGCCTTTAATAGCCAGCCGCAATTTGTCGCCGACTGGGCGGCCATCGGCGACGGCAGCCTCTACCATGAGCTCGAACCGATCTCTTATCCGATTACCTGGCCCGATCTCAAGGATGCGGGGGAGGCCTATCTCCGTTCCCTGGACTACGACTTCGCTGTTCTTGCCGACTATCTGGCCAAGTTTGTCGGCACCGACACCCTGATCATCATCCTCGGCGACCACCAGCCCAACGTGCAGCTCACCGGCGCCGGCGAATCCTGGTCGGTGCCGGTCCATGTGGTAAGCCGTAATCCCCGGCTGCTGGCGCCCTTCCGCGGGCGCGGCTATACGCCGGGCATGACGCCGGCCCAGCCGCCGCCCCATGCCGGGATGGAGACCTTTTTGCCGGGATTTCTCGAAGATTACAGGTAGTTGCGCCGGCAAACCGCGGAACGGCATTGCCGGTTTTGCGGCGGGTATTGCGGCGTCGGTTTATAATCCATTATGAGGGTTTTCTTTACTTGATCCAGCCGTGCATGGTATTATTATATTCTTGAGATACCGTTGTTCTGGGCGATGGGGTTGAGATGGCCGATAAAATATGCAGCAAGTAGGTGGAGTCATGAAAAAAATCATATCTGTCATTGCGGCGGGGATCCTTCTTCTGCAGCCAACGTTACTGCTGAGTACGGAGGTGGTTGCCACCAATCAGGTGGATGGCATCAAAAAGATGAACATCGCGATTGGCGAAAATAACGTTGCCAACACGGGTTCGATCAAACTCCAGTCGGTTGAAGGAATTGTTTTCAATAAGGCTGAGGGAGAATCCGTCAACATGGCCGTAGGCGCAAACAACAAGTCGAGCCTCGGTTCAATCGATATGAAGAACAGCAAAGGGAACGTCATAAATTTCACCAGGGATGGTGCTGTCGTCACCGTCGGCGAGGGTAATGAAGCGAACCTCGGCTCCATCAAAATGACCAACAGTCAGGGAACTGTTGTCAATATGAATGAACAGGGCACCAACATTGCCATCGGCCAAAACAACAAAGCCAACCAGGGCAGTGTCATGGCGGATAGCATCAAAGGCGATGTCGTCAATATCAACAAAGGGGGCACGAACCTTGCCGTTGGCGAGAGCAACGAGGCCAACCTCGGCAGCGTGAAAAATTCGGCGGAGGTGGTCAATACTTCCACCGGCGGGACCAACATCGCCGTCGGCAACAGCAATGAGGCCAATCTCAGCTCCGTGAAAGATTCGCTGAGGGTGGTGAATATCTCCAGTGGCGGCACCAATACCGCGGTCGGCGACAGCAATAAGGCTAACCTCGGCTCCGTCATCAATTCCAAGGATGTGGTGAATATCTCCGGCGGCGGCACCAACATCGCCGCCGGCAGCGGCAATGAAGCAAACCTGGGAAGCGTGTTGAACTCCGGCAATGTCGTCAATATCTCCGGGGGCGGCACCAACGTCGCTACCGGGAGCGGCAGCAAGGCGAATCTCGGTTCGACCGTTGGTTCGACAAATGTGGTCAATATTTCCGGGGGCGGCACCAACGTCGCTGCCGGGAGCGGCAGTAAGGCGAATCTCGGTTCGACCGTTGATTCGACAAATGTGGTCAACATTTCCGGGGGCGGCACCAACATTGCAACAGGCGGCGGCAAGGCGAATCTCGGTTCGACCGTTGGTTCGACAAATGTAGTCAACATTTCCGGCGGCGGCACCAACATCGCCACAGGCGGCGGTAAGGCGAATCTCGGTTCGACCGTGGGCTCAAGCGGCGTCGTCAACATTTCCGGCGGCGGCACCAATATTGCCGCGGGCGGCAAGGCGAATTTGGGCTCGGTGGTCAACTCGTCGGCGGTAACGAACATCTCCGGCGGGGGGACCAATATCGCCGCGGGCGGCACGGCAAATCTCGGTTCGGTCGTTAATTCGAGCGGTGTGACGAATATCTCCGGTGGAGGGCTGAATGTGGCCGCCGGCGGCACCGCTCATCTCGGCTCGGTGGTCAACTCTTCGGGGGTCACGAATATCTCCGCCGGCGGGGTTAACATTGCCGGAGGCGGTACGGCTATCCTCGGCTCGGTCGTCAATACCGGCGGCGCTACAAACATTTCGCAGGGCGGCACCAATATCGCCGGCGGGGGCGATGCCTATATGAACTCCGTCGTCTCCGGCGTGCAGTACGACGCTCTGGGGAAACCGGTTAAGTAGAGTGCTACAAGTAGAGTTTACTTAAAAATTAGGTTGCAAACCTGAAACAGCCACCCAGTCGGTTCGACTGCGTGGCTGTTTTCAATTTTGCCAATTCACGCTCGGGGAGTAGTCGGACTTTTGGCCGGAGGAATGCATTATGGGAGAAGCCCAGTCCTCGAAAAATCATGATCGGTTTTTATTAAAGGTCATTCCCCCATTGACAATAACCGTGCTGCCGACGGCACCGACTTGAGCGTTGCCGGATATATTTATCTGTGTCATGTCCTGCTTTTTCTGGGAATCGAGCACGTTCTGCAGCGCTTGCACTAATTGCAGCAGATCGCTGTCATTTGCCGCTTTGTACTGTGCAATACGGGCAACGAGGGCATCTTGATGGGGGGTGAACTCGGGTTCGTTCGCAAGTTCCTGGATGGCGCCGGAAATCTTATTGTCCTTCCCACATTTACTGTCGTATGCGCAACTCTCGCCGTGAATACAGTGCGTTGCTTCTTTGTCCCCAGGGGCAAGGTGATCGGTTAGACTTGACTCGGTGTAGTAATGACGGCAACCAAATCGGATGTGGACAAGGGCCAGCCGGCTACGACGTTTGAAGTGAAAGGAGATTCAGGCATCGTCTGTCGGGAAGCCAATTTTGAAGGAGGTTTCCATCTGCACCTGCATTATCCGAGCGGGACCATTGGTGGCCAGGTAGAAGCCATCGCCATCGCGGGGGCCAATCGAGAAATAGCTCCTTTGTTGTCGCCCGTTCATCTGCCACGGCCCGATGGCCAAACGCTCGATATCGAATCGCCGATGTATATCGAGCGGAAGGCCGACCGGGATCTTCTTGCCGAGATCCTGCTACCAAATGGTTTGGCAACGATCAAGGGTGCCCGGAAAACCGGCAAGTCCTCAATGATCATGCGAGCCCACGCGGCCGTACAACGCCCCGAATATGGCTTGCGTGCGGTGTTCCTCGATTTCAATATCCTGCACGATGAGTCCCTGGATTCGTCTATTGCGATCTGGCAGGCGATCATTGAAAAAATGGCCAGGGATTTGCCCGGGGCGGAATCGTGGCAGCCAGACTCCTGGAATATCGGTCGCGGAAAGGATTGGAACCTCGACAGATTCTTTGATACCTATGTCTTTGCCAGGGAAGACACTCCGGTCCTTATCTGTCTGGACGAGGTCAACAGAGTTATGGGCAGAAAAGGGCAGGCCGATTTCTTTGCCCAATTGCGGGCCTTATGGAGTCGGGGCGCCATGGACGCGACCTGGAGGAAGGTGCGCTGGCTCCTCAGCACCTCATCGGAACCTTCTTTCTTTATCGAAGACTTAGACCGCTCTCCCTTTAATATTGGCTTGCCCGTGCCGGTGGGTCCCTTTACCGTCGAAGAGACGGCGGAACTGGCCCGGCGTTATGGGATATCCATGGACCGGGACGTACTTATGCAGGTCATGGACCTGGTCGGCGGTCGCCCCTTCCTGGTGTCGCTTCTCCTCTACCAACTGGGCAAAACACCCAGATCCGCAACTGCCATTCTTGACAGCGCGAGCGCAGCCGGCAGTATTTTTGTCGACCATTTGAACCGCTACCTTACAAAGCTGCAGAGAGACGAGACCATGGCCAAGGCGATGCGTGAGGTGATCGCCGGCCGGGGCTGTCCGGAGGTCCGTTTTGCCGAGCGGTTGCAGGCCGCCGGTCTAATCGTGCCTGCTCTTGACCGTGGCTGGACCTGTGCCTGTCGATTGTATTCGGACTATTTCAAAACTCGGTTATGAACGATTCTTCGGAGAAAACCCGCTACTTCCAAGTGGGCGGGGCCTTGAGTGCCGACAATCCCTCCTATATCGACCGGCCGGCGGACGGTCAACTGCTGGCGGCGGTGCGCCAGGGCGAGCTCTGTCTCATTCTTGCCCCCCGCCAGACCGGCAAGACAAGTCTGATGGTGCAGACCAAGAGCAGGTTGGCAAAACAGGGTATCGCCGCCGGTTTTGCCGATTTCCAGCACCTCCGTGGCGACGCCGACATCGGCAGTTGGTTCGGGGCGATCGTCCACCAGCTTGGCCGCTCACTCTGTTTGCCGGGTGACAGTTAGGAATGGTGGGACGTCCACGCCAATCTGATGCCGACTCAGCGCTTCCTGGCCTTTCTCGAGGATGTCGTTCTGCGGGAGGTTGAGGGACAGGTGGTTCTCTTCTTCGACGAGGTGGATACCGCCCTGACCTTGGCTTTTTCCGACGATTTCTTCACCGCCGTCCGGTCGCTAACCACTCGGCAAGCAATCGATTCCGGTTTTCGCCGCTTGGCAATCGTTATTGGCGGGGTTGCTTCGGCCGCCGATCTCGTTAAGGACAAGAACCGCACTCCCTTCAATGTCGGCAAGGTGATTACCCTGCACGATTTCAATCCGGACCAATTGCAGCCGTTTTGCGATGTGCTCGGAACTGGTTGCCGGCCGGTGGTCGAGCGCATCTTTCATTGGACGGCTGGGCAACCCTGGATGGTCCAGTATCTAGCACACAACAACCTGCCGCGACATACCGCCAGAACGGTCGCCTGGGCGGCGTCTACCGCCTTGGTGGGGGTGGTGCTGTGGTTTGTCGTTCTCAAACCGACCTTTTTCCCGACCTATCAGAAGTTTCAGAGCCTTCCTTGGCTGAACGAGGATATTCATTATATCGATACGGCCAAGACGACTCTTGCCCTTGCCCTGCCCAATGCCGATATCCGGAAAATTACGGCGAATGACCGGGATGTGGATTTTGCCAAGAATGGCGAGTCGCGTCCGGAGCGACAGTTTACCCTTAGCTTAAGCGACCTTCTTCCTGGTCCAAACACAATAACCCTTCGTTATTCGGCGGGACTCTGGGCGGAAAAATACGAACAACAACTGGTGGTGGTCTGCCATCCGCGGGAGGCGTGGCAGGCAGTACGTCCAAAGATGGCCGCGGTCCCGGCCGGTTGCTTTGATATGGGCTGTCGTGAGGGTGAACCGGATTGCGGAAAAGACGAGACGCCGGTTCACCGGGTCTGTCTCTCCGCCTTTGCCATGGCCAGGTACGAGGTTACCCAAGGGGAGTGGTCGGCGGTTATGGGCAATAATCCTTCAAGGTTTAGTGAATGCGGCAGGGATTGTCCGGTCGAAAATGTCAGTTGGGATGATACCCAAATCTTTCTGCAAAGGATGAAGCAGCTGACCGGGTTGAACTACCGTCTGCCCACTGAGGCAGAGTGGGAATATGCCGCCACCAGCGGCGGCAGGGCGGAGAGGTATGCCGGCGGTAATGATTTGGAAAAAGTTGGCTGGTTTGAGGAGAATAGTGCGAGCAGTCCTCACCCGGTCGGCCGGAAGGAGCCCAACGGCCTCGGCCTGTTCGATATGAGCGGCAATGTCTGGGAATGGATAAGGGACTGGTATGGGGATAACTACTACGACGAAAGCCCGGAAAGCGATCCGTCTGGTCCTGATACCGGTTCGTTCCGTGTCTTTCGGGGCGGTTCCTGGTTCAACCCTGTCGGGTACTGCCGGGCGGCGAACCGCAGCGGGTTCCGGCCGGGCAACCGTACCGTCTATTTTGGTTTTCGGCTTGTTCTCCCAGATCAGCAGGGGAGCGGAGCGCGGGTTTTGTGGTGGGGCCGGCTGAGCGCCGACGAATGGTTAATGACTATTATTGTAAGCAATTATTGACAATTCAAGAGACTTGCCTATAATACAAGGCATGTCCATCATTGAAATCGGTCAACATATTGCCAAGCTCCGCAGGACGCACGGCTGGAGTCAGACGACCCTAGCGCACAAGGCGGGAGTCTCCCGGGCCTTTGTCTGCAACCTGGAGCGTGGCGCCGGCGGGGATCCGGGCTTGCGTAAGGTTTTAGACATCCTTGCGCTTTTCGATCATACCCTTGCGGTCATGGCAGAGGACGGGCCGCCAACCCTGGACCAGTTGCTGGAGGCACCCGATGATTAGGGTGTTTGCCGACGCAGTCATGGCCGGAGCCTTGGAAAAAAGTCCCGGAAAGTCCACCTGTGCCTTTTCCTACGCTATGGACGCCACGCCCGACCAGGCCGTCTCTCTGACCATGCCGATTCGCGTGGAAAGCTATGTCTCCCCTCCGGCTTCCCTGCATCCCATTTTCGACATGAATCTCCCCGAAGGCTACTTGCGCAACTGGCTCGCCAAGGCGGTGCCGGATTGTGATGACTTCAAACTCCTGCAAATAACCGGGTGGTCGCAATTGGGCCGCTTGCAATATCGGGGAGAATCGGCTGCGCTTCCGTCGGATCTGCCGGAGGTTTCCGTGAACGATATCCTGGCCCACAGGGGTGCCGAAGATCTTTTTCAAGACCTCTTACATCTCTACGCCGCTTCCTCCGGCATTTCCGGGGTGCAGCCGAAGGTGTTGATCCGCGATCCCGGCAGGATGAAGCTGAGCCCGGACCACAAGCTTTCGGTCAAGGCCGCCACGCACATCGTCAAGACCTGGGACCCTCACTATCCGCATCTGGCCTGGAACGAGCATTTTTGCCTTACGGCGGCTGAGGCGGCAGGATTGCGTGTTCCCAAATGGTCTGTTTCCGAGAATGGCCGATTTCTGGTGGTGGAACGGTTCGATCTGACCGAACAGGGGCGGTACCTGGGCATGGAGGATTTCACCGTGTTGGCGGGCATGACCCAGGCAAAAAAATACACCGGCAGCTATGAGCAGATCGCCAAGACCCTGCGATTGTTTTCGGTTCGGGAGGAACTTGCGGCCGGCTTGACGGACCTCTTCAAACTGGTGGCCTTGAACGTAACGATACGTAACGGCGACGCGCATCGCAAGAATTTTTGCCTCGTCTATGCCTCGCCCAGCCAGAGACGCGGAACCCTGGCCCCGGCCTTTGATCTGGTCACGACCACCGCCTATTTGCCCCGTGACGCCATGGCCCTGACCCTGGACGGCTCCAAGGCCTGGCCGCGGCGCAAGACCTTGCTGCGCTTTGCCCGCGAGCATTGCGGACTCCAGCCCAAGCAGGCGGAAATCGTCCTGGACCAGGTGCTGCACGGGGTGGCGGCCACCAGGCCGGCCCTCCGCGAAGGCATCGGCAACGTGGACCAATTTGCCGAGGTGGGCGGCAAGATGCTTGCGGCATGGGAGGCTGGGCTGGGTCTCCTTGGTACAGGGTGAGGGAGGAGAGGAGAGAATTGGCGGAAGTTAAATAAAAAAAATCTGCAGTGGCAACCCGCTGCAATTTGAGCAGACGATGTTGCCGATTGAGAGACCACCATGCCACTGACGTACGCAAGCTACCTGAAAATCGATGAACTTCTGGCGCTCCAGCACCCCTTGTCGGCGGAGAAAGCTCACGATGAGATGCTCTTTATCATCATCCACCAGGCCTACGAACTGTGGTTTAAACAGATTCTTCACGAATTGGACCAGTTGCAGACGCTGCTTTCGACCGGTGATTTTCCGCGGGCGCAGTTCTCCCTGAAGCGCGTCCTGGCCGTCCTGAAGGTCATGATTGCCCAGCTCGATGTTCTCGATACCATGCTTCCCCTCGATTTTCTTGCCTTTCGGGGCCGTCTGGAAACAGCAAGCGGGTTCCAGTCCGTCCAATTTCGCGAGCTGGAATTCGCCCTCGGTTACAAGCGCCGCAAGATCTTCGACCATCTTCCCGATGGGTCGCCAGCCAGACAACGGCTGGAAAAGCGCTATCAACTACCTACCCTGTGGGATGCTCTCCTCGCCGGGCTTGGCAAAAGCGGCTATCCCGTCCCCGAGGAGGCGCTGAATCGCGACCTGACGCAGCCGATTGCCCCTTCACCCCCGGTCCGGAAAATGCTCATTGATGTATACGACGGCTCCCCGCGGCTCGTTTACCTCTGCGAACTGTTGCTCGATCTGGACCAGGGGTTCCAGGAGTGGCGCTACCGGCATGTCAAGATGGTTGAGCGGATGATCGGGGAAAAGTACGGCACCGGCGGCTCGGAGGGCGTCGGCTACCTGAAATCCACCTTATTCAAACCTTTCTTTCCCGATCTGTGGGCACTCCGAACGGAGTTGCAAAACCGATGATCGCCGCCGAATATCTGGATCACAAATGGGAGCGCGCCTTTGCCGAGGCCGAACGGGTTCGACGCGGATTTGCGCGTCTGCTGGGTGACCCCGGCGGTCATATCGCCCTGGGATCGAGCACCCATGAGCTGGTGGTTCGCTTTCTTTCCGCTCTGCCCCTGGCAAAGCGTCCTCGCATCGTAACCACCGATGGGGAGTTCCACAGCCTGCGGCGCCAATTGGACCGCATGGCCGAAGAAGGTCTGGAACTGGTGAAAGTGGCAGGCAGGCCGGCCTCACAGGTGGCGGAGCGGCTCTGCGCGGCAGTCGACGAGCGCACCGCTGCGGTGCAATGCCTTCCTGCGCGAAGTCAGTCAACACCAGATCGGTCTGCTTGCCTCATGCTTCGACTTCCTCGATGCTGACCCCGCCGCAATCACCCGCGACCGGTCCATTCCCCTGGGGAGGGGGAAGCCGCACCAGTTCCTGGAAGAGCTGCACCAGCTTCGGTTCCGCCGCGCCGGCGGTGGCGATGATCTCGGAGATATCGACCGGCCCCAGGGCGTCGGGTGTGCACAGATCGGTGATGATCGAGCAGGCGAACACCCGCAGGCCGGCGTGGACGGCGACAATCACCTCGGGCACGGTGGACATGCCGACCGCGTCGGCGCCGATGATCCGCAGCATCCGGTACTCGGCCCGGGTCTCCAGCGACGGGCCGCTCATGCAGGCATAGACCCCCTGCGGCCGGACGGTAATGTTGTGCCGAGCCGCGATGGCAACGGCCTTCTCCTGCAGTTCCCGGCTGTACGGAGCGAACATATCCGGCCAGCGTCCGCCCTGTTCCGGGTCGTTGGGTCCGATCAGCGGATTGATCCCGAGCAGGTTGATGTGGTCGTCGATAATCATGATGTCGCCGCGGCGGTAGGTTTCGTTGAGTCCCCCCGACACGTTGGAAATCAGCAGGTCGGCGCAGCCGAGGGCCTTCATCACCCGCACCGGGAAGGTGATCTCCGCCATCCCGTACCCCTCGTAAAAGTGCAGCCGCCCGGCCATGCAGACCACCGGCGTTCCGTCCAGGGTCCCGAGAATCAGCTTGCCCGCGTGATGTTCGACGGTCGCGGCGGCGAAGTGCGGGATGTCGGTGTAGGACAGCTCGGCATCGATCGCAATCGAATCGACGAGACGGCCAAGGCCGGTGCCGAGAATAATCCCGGCCACCGGCCGAACGGTGGTTCTTGCTTCGATAAAGCTCTTGCTTTCTAAGATTTTTTCTCTCATCAGCCGACCCGTTCGACGATCATGGCCATGCCCATGCCTCCGCCGATACACATGCTGAAAAGGCCTCGCTGCAAATCCTCGCGCTGCATCAGATGCATGCCGGTCACTATCTGGCGGGCGCCGGTGCAGCCGATCGGATGGCCGATGGAGATGCCGCTGCCGACCTGGTTCGGCAGTTCGGTGGGAATATTCAGTTCCCGCATGCAGCTGATGGCCTGGGCGGCAAATGCCTCATTGAGTTCGATCATGTCGATGTCGCCGATGGCCATTCCGGTTTTTTTCAGGGCGGCGCGAATTGCCGGCACCGGCCCCAAACCCATATACGCCGGATCGAGCCCGCCGGAGGAGAAGCCTTTGATTTCCAGGATCGGCTGGAGGCCGAGTTCCTTCGCCTTGGAGGCCGACATGACAAGCACCGCGGCGGCCGCATCGTTGATGCCGGAGGAGTTGCCGGCGGTGACCGAACCATCCTTCTTGAAGACCGGGCGAAGGCGGGCCATTTTTTCCGGATTGGTGTCCATGGGTCGCTCGTCGGTGGCGATGACGATCTCGCCCTGGCGGGTTTTCATGACAATCGGCACGATTTCATCGCGGAAATGACCGGCCAGGATGGCCTTGCGGGCCCGCTCGTGGCTCTGGACACTGAGGTGATCCTGTTCCTGGCGGCTGATGCCGTATCTGGCGACGATATTTTCGGCGGTGATGCCCATATGGTAGCCGTAAAATATTTCATAGAGTCCGTCGAAGACCATGAGATCGGTGATATCGCCCCTGCCGGTAACTTCCATCCGGTAGCCCCAGCGTGCTTTCGGCAGGGCAAAGGGTACCATGGACATGTTCTCCATGCCGCCGGCGATGATTGCCTCGGCCTGGCCCGCCATGATCGAGGTGGCGGCGAGGGCGATGGCCTTCAGGCCGGAACCGCAGACCTTGTTGATGGTGAAGGCGGCGGTCTCCTTGGGGATGCCGGCCCGGATCATGGCCTGCCGGGCGGGGTTCTGGCCCTGACCGGTTTGCAGGACATTGCCCATGATGACCTCGTCGATCGGCAGCGGAATGGCCCCCTGATCCCAGCCGCCCGCATCTTTTTCCAGCTGAATCAACCCCTGATCGCGCAACGTGTCCGGCTTGCCCGCTTCCATTGAACCATTCAGGGTCGGACGGATATTCTTGCGCTGCAATACTTCCCTGATGACGGTTGCCCCCAGTTCTATGGCCGGCACATCCTTGAGCGATCCGCCGAAATTACCTACGGCGGTGCGAACTCCACTGACAATGACGACTCGTTCCATGGTTTTCTCCTGATATATGTTTGGCAGTTGACGTTAAATGGATAATGGTAAGCCCTCATATTACCGCATGAAGCCGGAGAGGGAAAGGATATATTATCCGGTTGATTTGCCGATCGGCAGCGCCACTACAAGATGGTTAATTGGAGATTGTTTTTGCCGGCGGACCGTTGCATAATAAAACCGCTGAGCTGAATGATTCGCACGATGGAGGGAGGAAGGTATGGCAGAACTTGCGCCGCAACTCGGGGAATGGCTGGAAAAGTACAATCTTTTAATGGCCGCCTGGCTGGCGAAGGGATTTGTCCCGACCCCTGCGAACGCCAGGGACGGGCTGGCCAATCTCACCCGGACCATGGTGACCGATATTCCGGATCTGGCGGTTGTTGCCGGCGAGACGGTTGCCGGTCCCGATTGCGGTGTGCCGGTCAGGGTATACCATCCGCGGCCCGATCTCGCCCTGCCGGTCCTGATCTATCTGCACGGCGGCGGGCATATGGCCGGAAGCGTTGCGGTCTACGATCCGATTTGCAAAAAAATCGCCCTGGCCACGCACCGTATCGTGGTGGCGGCCGACTACCGCCTGGCCCCGGAATACCCCTATCCGGCAGGCCTTGCCGATGCGAGGGCGGTTGTCGACGGCTGCGCCGAACTGCTCGAACGGCTGCGGCTCAACCATGGTTCCGGTCTGGCCCTGGCCGGCGACAGTGCCGGAGGCGCAATGAGCGCGACGCTGGCGCATGCCATGGGGGACCTTGCGCGGCCTGCCGTTGACCATCTGATCCTCATCTATCCGGGCCTCGATTATACCCTGAGCCAGCCCTCGGTCGATCAATTGGCCACCGGCTACCTGCTGGAGAAGAAAAGAATTATGTGGTACTTCGACCACTATTTCGGCAAAGGCGACGACCGCTGGGCGGCCTCGCCGCTTTTTATGCCGGTGCCCCGGCGATTTCCCCGGACCCTGCTCGTTACCGCGGGGTTTTGCCCGCTGCGCGACGAAGGAATCCGCTATCTGGCGAAGTTGCGGCAGAGCGGGGCAGCGGTGCAGCATCTCCATTTCGACGACATGATTCACGCCTTTCTCAATCTCGAAAGTCTGGTTCCGGCGAGCTGCCGCAAGGTGTATGAGGCGATGGCGCAATTTCTCGGCAATCACGGGCAGGCCGATTGAGGCGGCCCGGACTGCTGTCGGGGGCAAACCTCGATCGGCTGCGACTTGTGCGGGGGATTACTTCACCGAGACGACCGGGCAATCCGCCTTCAGGATGACATACTGGGCAGTCGAGCCGAACAGGATCTTGCCCATTTTCGATCTGCTTTTCACGCCGATGATGATTTCGCCGCACGCATTCTCCCGGGCAAAGGCGACGACATCCTCCCCCGCGGTTTTTCCCCGGACGAGAAGGTGGGTTTCGGCAGCGATGCCTTGATCGGTGAGGATATGCTTGGCTCGATCGAGAGCCTCTTCCGCTTCCACGACCTGTTCCTTGGTGGTTTTATCGCCACCCGGCAGGGAGGTAATCAGTTGTACTTCGGCCGCAAAGGCCTTGGCGTGTTGTGCCGCGAGATGAATGAGATCTTTGCCGACGTCGGAACCTCGATAGCATACGAGAATTTTCATGCTTTACTACCTCCGGAATAGGGAACGGGAATAAGGAACGGGAATAAGGAACGTTATATGGGGAACAGGATGTATACAATTTTGTCAGAAATAAACCGTATGAGCAAGTATTATCATCATCGGGTGAATGTAAAGGAATAAAAATTCTCAATAATCCCTTTAGTATTTATTTTCGGCGAGATATACTTTCCGTTGTTATGCACGGAGGCAGAATCGGGGAGAACAGATGGCCGAAGAACGGCTGGAGACATGCGCAATCGGAATGAATGGTCAATACCATGCCCTGCGCCCCATGCTGGAGCAGCTCGGCACGGCGACTGTTGTTTTTACGGCCGACGCGGTGATCGCAACCTGCACCAGCTGTTGCGCGCCATTGTTCGGGTTGCCGGCCGACCGGCTGGCCGGCCGGCGGATGGCCGACCTCGGCCTCGATATTGTCGACGAGGATGGACTTCCCGAATTGGCCGCGGATTTTCCGCTGAACAGAATAAATAATAGAGTAAAGAGCGACGGCAGCGCGGTACTGACCTTTATGACGCTCACCGACATTACCGGGTTCGTCCGGGAACGACTGACAAACAATCAGATCTTTCAGGCGAAAAGCGAGTGGGAAGCCACCGTCGACGCCCTGCAGGATATCGTTACCATCCAGGACCGGGAGATGCGGATCGTCAGGGCCAATAAGGCTGCCCATGACCTGTTCGGCTATCATCTGGGCGAATTGAAAGGCAGGAAATGTCACGAGGTTTTTTTCGGCAGACCAGCTCCCTGCAAGAAGTGTCCACTGACTGAAACCGCGGTGGACTGCCGGCCCCACCTGGGGACGATTCACCACCCTATTCTCGACCGAACCTTCAGTGTTTCGTCTTTCCCCATTTTTTCCCAGAACGGCAAGATGCCGCTGCTGGTCCATGTTGCCAGGGACGTGACCCAGTATCTGCAGAACGAATCGGAGAAGAACCGGTTGATGGCGGCGATCGAACAGGCTTCCGAATCGGTGGTCATCTCCACCGACAAGGGAGTTATTCAGTATGTCAATCCGGCTTTCGAAAACAGCACCGGCTATACCCGGGCCGAAGCGATCGGGCGGAAGTTGAACATCCTCAAAAGCGGGGTCCACGATCGCCAGTTTTATAAGGAAATGTGGCAGACGCTGCTCGCTAAACAGGTCTGGCGGGGACGATTGACCAATCGCCGGAAGAACGGCACCCTGTTCAAGGAAGATGCGACGATTTCCCCGGTGCAGGACAGAGCCGGGAAGATTATCAATTATGTCGCGTTGAAGCGTGACGTAACCAGGGAGGAATTGCTCGAACAACAGCTCCATCAGGCGATGAAGATGGAGGCCCTGGGCACGCTCGCCGGGGGGATTGCCCATGATTTCAATAATATTCTGGCGGCAATGATCGGCTATGGGGAAATTGCCAGGGGGCGGCTGGCCGCGGATCATCCGGCCAGAAAGGATATCGATCAGGTGCTGGCCGGCGGCGACCGGGCGGCCGATCTGGTGAAGCAGATCCTGACCTTCAGCAGGCAGGAGAGTCACGGCCAGTTCCGGCTGTTTAAGGTGCAGTATATCGTCAAGGAGGTCATAAAACTGCTTCGTCCGTCCCTCCCGTCGACCATTGACCTGGTCCATGATATCGACAATTCCTGCCGTTCGATTTTTGCCGATCCCGGCCAGATTTATCAGGTGCTCATGAACCTCTGTACCAATGCCAGGCAGTCGATCGGCGAGGATCATGGCCGTATCGTTATCCGGTTGACGGGCGTGAGGCCCGGATCCGGAAAAAGAAGGTTCCGGTTGTTTGCGGCGGCAACGAGAGGATCATGGTCGTCGACGACGAGGTGCCGGTAACCAAAGTGTTGCGCGCTATCCTGGAGGATGTCGGCTACCTCGTCGCCACTTTTCACGACAGCATTGCCGCGGTAAAACAGTTCCGTGAAAATCCCGACTGCTGCGACCTGGTGCTGACGGATATGCAGATGCCCGGCATGACCGGGGCCGAACTGGCAAGGGAATTCCTCGCCCTGCGGCCCGGCCTGCCGATCGTCATGCTGACCGGGCATAGCGACATTTTCGATGCAAAGCGGGCAAAAATGATGGGCATAAGGGCGCTCGTCCAGAAGCCGGCGAAGAAGGAACAACTTCAACAGATCGTGCGAAAGGTATTGGAATATGGCAAAGATATTGATCATTGACGATGATCGTATTCTCGCGGAAATGCTTGCCGAGCAGATGGCGGGGGACGGCCATGAGGCGGCCTCGGCCTTCAATCTGACGGACGGGCTTGCCCTGCTGCACCATTCGCCATTCGACGTGGTCCTGCTCGATGTCCAGCTGCCCGACGGCAATGTATTAAAGAGGTGTTCGCGGTGAGTCCGGCGGATATTCGCGAGGTGGATGGCGCCCTGCAGACGGAAGACCGGATCATCTCTTCGCTGATTACCCGCGAGCAGGGCAAGGGGACCGTCGAGCTGCTCGATCTGGGCAATCTTTTCCCCGGCAACGCCGTGGAATTGGCGAAAATCGGCGAGTCGCTGCAAAACGACGTCAAGGATACCAGGGAGCGGCGCTATCACCGCTATGTGGTCTTTGCCTTCGCCGGTCAACTGTACGGCGTACCGGTCGAATACACCCAGGAGATAACATTTTTCGCAGCGCTCAATCAGATGTACCGCGGCGGCGTCGAAGACAAAAATCCGCGGTTCAGCAGTTCCATCCAGGACCTCTATAAGCACAGCGACATCGACGGGTCCCTGACGCTCAGGGGCAACGTCATACTGCTCAACATGGACCAGCTGCTTGACGGCCATGCCGACGAACTCAAGGCTCTGACCCGGTTAAGCAATGGTGCCGGAACGACCAAGGCCAGGGAGAAGGAGCCGGTCGCCGGCGCCCATCATCTCATCACCGAAAACTGCTATCTGGTTTTCAGCATCGGCAAGCATATGGCGGTGCAGCTGAAGGATGTCCAGGAAATCATCGAAAGAGTCGGCGTACTGGATCTGCCGGGCATGGGCGGCTTCACCAGCGGTGTCATAAATTTGCGGGGATTGGTGGTTCCGGTGATCTCCCTGCGCGAGTTTTATGGTTATAAAGGCGCAGCCCCAGGCGCAGACACAGGAGCAGAGCCACGAAGAGAGGAGCAGAAACTCATTATCTGCCGCACGGAATCGAGAACCGTGGCCCTGGAGGTAGACGCCATCGTCACGATCTACAAGCAGGAGCAGTTTCAAAATACCACTTCGCTCAAAAAAAAAGTCTGATAAGGATGTTTCCCAATAACAGGACCTGGAGAGGTAGGATATGGAAAACCAACAAAAAGTAATAAATATGGAACCGGATACGTCATGTTTGAATCTGCTCACGGAGCCGAGTTACATCGTCAATGAAAAAAAGGTCGTCACCTGGGCCAATACGTCCTTTCTCGAACGATTCAAGTTTTCCGGGGATATGCTGTTCGGCAGGATGACCTGTGAGGAGGCCTGTCCCACCCAGCTGTGCGGCACGAAGGACTGTCCGGTCGATAAATCGAGAAGAATTAACAAGCCGGTGGCAGCGGAAGTGATCTATAAGGATGGCGATAACGGGATCGTCTTCTTTGCCGGCAGAGCCGTGCCGATGAACGGCAGCGACGCCACCTTCGTGACGGTCGCCGATATCAGCGGGGTGAAAGCGACGGAAGCGCGCCTGCGGCAGCTGTCCACCGATCTGGATGTCATTCCCACTCCGATAATGGAGATTGACACCAAGTTTACCATCACCTTCATGAATCCGGCGGGGGCAGCCGTATTGGGCTCAACCCCCGATCAGCTGGTCGGCAAGAAGTGCTACGACCTGTTCAAGACCGATCACTGCCGCACCGAGAAATGCGCCTGCAGTCAGGCGATGCGCACCGATTCCATCGTCCAGGAACAGGCCACCGCCAACCCGAACGGCAAGGTCGTGCCGATCAAGGTCGACGAGATGAACAGGCTGATCGATGAAGAGGTGAGACGGCTCGAAGGCTCGCTGAAGACCGTGCGGGAGATGGTCGCCAGCTCAGGCGAGATGCAGAACCTGTCGACCGAATCGAACCGGCTGACCACCGAACTGTCCAGGGAGGCGGAAACCGGCAAGGCTGCCGGCAAGAACGCCGAGCAGAAGCTGGTCGACATCAACTGCGCCATGAAGAAAAACAACGAGATGGTCAGTGGCCTGGTCAGTCAGCTGGAGAAGATTTCCGGGTTTGTCGATATCATCAAGGATATCGCTTCGAAAACCAATCTGCTCGCCTTCAATGCGGCAATCAAGGCGGCCCGGGCCGGTGACGCCGGACGAGGTTTTGCCGTGGTTGCCGACGAGGTGCGCAAGCTCGCCGAAAACAGCTCGAAATCGGCGATCGACATTTCCAATATTGTCAAAAAGGTGGAAAAGGATTCTCTCCAGACTATCACGGCGATGCAGAACGGCATGGTCATGCTCGACGAAGGCGGCCGGGTTATCAATACCGCTCTCGACTCCATGGAAACCATTTCCAAAGGAATCGGGACAATTTCCGGGGCGGTGAACAACCTCAGCCGCCAATCGCAGAACCTCTGCAGCAGCGGGCAGAATGTCATGGCCGAAATCGAGAATGTGGCGATCTCGGCCAAAGAAAATCAGCAGCTGACCGGGATAGTCAACCGGTCGCTCAGTGAGACCGCCCTCGCCCTCGACCGGCTGGTCAGCTCCAACAAGAATCTTCAGACTGCGGTGCAGAACCTCTAACCACAGAAGGCAGGCCGGACAGGCGCCGTCACGGCGGGACCTGTCCGGTCAGATGACGACGGAATATGATCTTCGGCGATAAAATAATGACCCCGCGTCTCAGGCTGCGGCGGATAATCGAGAGCGATCTGCCGCTGCTCGTCGCCTGGAGCAACAGCGAGTTGGCCCATGGCAGCTATCTGACCCCCGATCGGACCGATGAGGTCAAGGGGCGGGAAGGCATAGCCTGCGGAACGAACTGGAACGATATGAACCGGGAGTTTTTGATAGAGCTAAGAGATGAAAAACCGATCGGTACCCTGCGCTACTGGCTGCGCTCGGAACGGAGAAACTGTGCGGTCATGGCGGTCAAGATCTCGGAGCCGGCGATGCGCAACAAAGGGTACGGAACGGAGGCCCAGAAATATGTGATCATCCAGCTGTTCCAGCGCCTGAAAATGCGGAGCGTGGAGATGTATACCGATATCGACAACCGGGCGCAGCAGCGTTGTCTGCAAAAGCTTGGTTTCGAGCTGGTCGAAACCCTCAGTTACGACGACCATCAGGTCAAGCGGGTCGGGCATCTGTTCAGGATCGATGCCGCGTCTTTTGCCAAGAATCCGGTGTATCAATATCATTATGAATAAAAGAGTGGGGCTGGTTGTCGACGACCGTTACCTCCGTCATGCGGTTGCCCGGCCCTCGCCGGAAAACCCTGAGAGAATACGAAGGCTTTCGGCCATCGTCCGCGACAGATACCGAACGTCCTGTGCCGCATGTATCCGGCGCGGACCGCGGAGACGGCGGACATCGAGGCGGTTCATTCGCGGTTTTATCTGGACCAGCTGCGGCACCATGCCCGGAACAGCGATCCGTATTCCTATGATCGCGATACCTACCTGATGAAGCACACCCTGGCCACGGCCGAACTTGCCGCCGGCGGCTGCCTGGAACTTGCCGACCGGATTATGGAAGGGACGCTTGCGCACGGCTTCGCCATGATCCGGCCGCCCGGCCATCACGCCGAACCCGGCCGGGGCATGGGCTTCTGCATCATCAATAATGTTGCCGTGACGGCGCAGTATCTGCGGCGGAAGTATCATCTGAACCGGATCCTCATCCTCGATTTCGATGCCCATCACGGCAACGGAACCCAGGAAGTATTCTATGATACCGACGAGGTTCTGGTGATCTCCATCCATCAGCGCGACCTTTTTCCCTTCACCGGCAAGGCGAGTGAAGCAGGATCCGGACCGGGGGAAGGATACACCATCAATGTGCCGGTTTTCGCCCAGTTCGGCGACCTGGAATACACCTTTCTGCTGGGCCGCATCCTGCAGAGTGTGATGGAGCAGTATCTGCCGCAGATCATCCTGGTGTCGGCCGGATACGACGGTCACCGGGACGAGACGATCAGCGGCACGCTGCTCACGACCGAATGGTACGGACTGATCACCGCCATGTTGAAACAGTATGCCCGCGAGGTCTGCGGCGACCGGCTGCTGATGATTCTTGAAGGAGGATATAATCCGGTATCGCTTGAGGCGTCGGTCCTGGCCACCCTGGACAGTCTGCTCGCGGCCCGGCGGGACAAGATCGGGGTCTTTTTCTCCGAGCGGGCCAATCAGGTGTTGAAAAATCATCCGTTGCACAGCTGCTGGACCTTACAATAAGAGGAAAAAATGAAAGACGGCAAAGTAGACGAGCATGCCCTCAGGACCATATTCGATGACTGCCGGCAGTGCGGGACCTGCTGCAGGAAATACCGTAAAATCGTGCTGCAGCCGGACGAGGTCGAGTTTATCGCGAGAATGGGAGGGCATGTCGGGGTGGGCGTCAGCATGGCGGCAATCAGGGAGAAGGGGTTGGCGGCCGCGACCTTGGCGGCGCAGGATGGCGGCAAAGTGTATATGATTCACCCCGATGACAAAGGCTGCGTCTTCCTGCAGCATCGGGATGCCAAATATCGCTGTAAAATCTATCATTATCGGCCGAAAACCTGCCGCGGCTTTCGTTGTAATCTGGCCGACGACAGCTTTCTCCACCTGTTCGGCGGAGAGAGCGCCATGCATCTCCTCGGCACCGACAGCTATGGCCTGCCGCTGAAAACCGAATAGCCGGGAAGTTCGCGTCCTTGTACCTTTCCTGTTTGCTTTCTTCGCCGGAGATCGGGTTTTGCCCGGTTTTTCGGCGCGGTCAGGACCCGCGAAGGCAACAAAAAAGTTGCTTGTTGGCGATAATTTCTTGTACCCTGTCGAGAGGATACTTGAGTTAGCCTTTGGGCTATTTTCACTTTTTGGCAGGCATCGGCATGGTTCATAAATATCCAAAGGATCTGGTCTTTGAGCTTCTCGCTCTTTGGCGGCTCGGTGGTTCGGGGCTGGAGAGCAGCGGTCCGGCATACTCCAGGCTGCCGGAATTCGAGGTATTGGAACAGCTCGTGTCGACCAGTTATCAGGTCAGTCAGATGCAGGAGGAGGCCCGGGGGCTTCGCTTCAGGCTGATGCTGTGTGAGCCGGAGGATATCGATGCGGATGGGCGGGGCGAACCCCTTGGCCTCTTTACCTTAAGCTTCACCGAGCCTCGGCCGTATAACGAGTATGAACTCCTCAAGCTGGGGCCGTCGGTCGACTATAACAACTCGCTCATCGGCATACGTTACCAGAAGCCGGAGGGCTTGCAGATCTGGGGACTGATCCATTCGGGCTCGCGGTGGATGCATGTTATCCATGGCGGCAGCAAACAGGCCACCCCGCTGCCGCCGGCACTGGGGATCAACATTCTCGGTTCGGGCCGGCTGATTGTCTGCCGGGGGGTGGAGATTCTCGCCCAGCTCAGCGGCGGCAACATCATTTCTCCCTCGATCAACGTCTTTCGCTCGCAATGGGTTGCCCGGCGGTTTGAGCGGGTGCGCAGCGAACTTGCCTGCATCCACGAGCAGAACCCTCACCGGGTAAAGGGAGAGTGGGCTCGCATCGATGACTCCTTTATCCCGGCGCTGTATCTTGAATTTTTTAAACATGTCATCAGCACGGTGCGGAGGTCGGGGCACGGCGGGGCGCTGATCTCCTTTCCCGCGGGAATGGATGAGCTCGTCGCCCATGACAATCCGTACATTGATCTCAAATATCGTTTTACCGAGGGCGTTACCCGGAATCAGTTGCGCAAGATCGTGCTGCGGATCATGGAAGTCCTGGCCAAGAATTGCGGCCGGCTGTATGGTCCGGACTACCTGGCAGGCTGGAAGGATTATGTCTCTCTCCAGACCGAGGAACTGGCGCAATTGGATGAACGGGTGTTCAAATATGCCCGGTTTATCGCCCGGTTGACCGGCGTGGATGGCGCCGTGGTGACCACCGAAGGGCTCGAAATAATCGGTTTCGGGGGCATCATTCAGGGAACGATGGAGATGGGTGCAAATGTCGCCTTAGCCCTTGATCCGGAGGGAGCCCGCCGGCAGGTCGAACGGATTGAAAGCGTCGGCACCCGGCACCGATCTTTGTATTTTCTCTGCAGCAAGCTGCAGGATGTGCTGGGAATTATCGTCTCCCAGGATGCAAAAGCCAGAGTTGTCACCTGGAAAAGGGAAAAGGTGACGTGCTGGGATGTCATCCCCATCGACTTTGCGTAATCGTCCTCCGGCAGACACCCTGCCATTGCGCACGCATCGGTCGTATTAAAGTTGCAATTGTTCAGGCAGCTGAGGTATTCTGAATGTTTCGAAAAATAAGACGGCAGAGCTTTTTGTCTCTTATTTCATAAAAAATTATATATCGACCAGTGGATGAAGCAACGAGAAATAACGGGCGTCGAGGAGATTGGCAGAATGTGGGAAGACTTTGAAGTTGCATTGGAAAAAGTAGCCGCGGACAAATTGAAGAAGAAACCGTCCCCTGACAAACTCGGCTTCGGCGTTCACTTTACCGATCACATGTTCCTGATGAAATGGGATAAGGCCGATGGCTGGCATGATTCCAGGATATGCCCCTATCAGAATTTCAATCTGGATCCGGCATCGATGGTTTTCCATTACGGTCAGGCGATCTTCGAGGGACTGAAGGCGTACCGGGGCAAGGACGATCAGCTGCTTCTCTTTCGCCCGAAAGATAATTTCGAGCGGATGAACAGGTCGGCAGTGCGGATGTGCATGCCGCGGATTCCCGCGGAAAAAATGGTGAGCGTCCTCAAGGCCTTGGTTTATCTGGAAAAAGAATGGATTCCTCGGACAGAAGGGGCAACCCTGTATATCCGCCCGACTATGATTGCGGTCGAGCCGATGCTGGGGGTGAAGCCTGCTTCCTCCTACTACTTTTTTATTATCATGACTCCGGTCGGCTCCTACTATGCCGAAGGCTGTAATCCGACAAAAATTTATATCAGCGATCAATATGTCCGGGCGGTGAAAGGAGGGGTCGGTGATGTGAAAACCGCCGGCAATTATGCCGCCTCCCTGCTTATGTCGGAGATTGCCAGGAAGGCGGGCTGCACCCAGGTATTATGGCTGGATGGTTGTGAACATAAATTCATTGAAGAAGTGGGCACCAGCAATATCTTCTTCAGGATCGACGATCAACTCATCACACCGCCCCTTGAAGGGTCGATTCTCGGCGGGCTCACCCGGGATTCGGTGATCAAGCTGGCCACCAGCTGGGGTGTCGATGTCGCGGAAAGACGTATCGCCATCGATGAAGTCCTTGAGGCAAACCGGAACGGGCGGCTGCGGGAAGTCTTCGGCACCGGAACCGCCGCGGTCATCTCTCCCGTCGGCGAGCTGATGTACAAGGAAGAGTGCTGTGTGATCAACAACGGTCGGACCGGAGAGTTGTCGGCCAGGCTGTTTGACGAACTGCAGGCCATCCAGAAAGGCTTCCGGGACGATCCGTTCAAATGGGTCGTTCGCGTCGGCTGATTCTAAAATATTCAATGATATGGTGGTCTTGGGCTGTTTGTCCCGGCCACCGTCCGCCTCCCGCTTTTTTTTAACATCCGGCCTTGATTTTTAAAAATCAAACCCTATATTTTTGCGCAGTTTGGTATACCACCCCGGAAATCGGGCAAAAAATCAATTTGGGGCGCCAGTTTGTAGGTGAGCGCGCTCCTTTTTCGACACAAATCATCTGTATTGTTAGGAGGAAGTAATGAAGATTCGACCGTTGAATGATCGTCTTTTGGTGAAGAGACTTGCAGAAGAAGCAAAAACAGCAGGTGGTATCATAATCCCCGACAGCGCCAAGGAGAAACCGGCTGAGGGAGAGGTTATTGCCGTTGGTCCCGGAAAATTGAATGATAAAGGTGAGAGGGTTGCTCTCCAGGTCAAAGCCGGGGACAGGGTTCTTTTTTCCAAATACGGCGGAACCGAAGTAAAGCTCGATAGCGAAGACTATCTGATCATGCGCGAAGATGACATTCTCGGGATCGTCGAGAAGTAATTCCCGGTATTCGCACAGTTTTTCGTTGCAATTGGAATTTGCAACCGTAATTACAATAATAATCTCGTTTAAAGAAGGGAGAATAGAATATGGCTGGTAAAGAAATTAAATATGGAGTGAAGGCCCGTGAGTCCATCCTCAACGGTGTCAATATCCTTGCTAATGCTGTCAAGGTAACCCTGGGTCCGAAGGGCCGCAATGTACTTATCGAGAAATCCTTCGGCGCCCCGACCATCACCAAGGACGGTGTGACTGTTGCCAAGGAAATCGAGCTGAAAGACAAGTTCGAGAATATGGGCGCGCAGATGGTCAAGGAAGTTGCTTCCAAGACTTCCGATGTCGCCGGCGACGGTACTACCACTGCAACCGTTCTGGCACAGTCCATCTATACCGAGGGCGTAAAGCTTGTTGCCGCCGGCGGTAACCCGATGGAGATCAAACGCGGGATTGACAAAGGTGTCGCGTGCGTTGTGGCCGAACTGGCCAAAATCGCCACTCCGACCAAAGAACAAAAAGAGATCGCCCAGGTTGGTACCATCTCGGCAAACAGCGATGAGACCATCGGTAATATCATTGCCGAAGCGATGGATAAGGTCGGCAAAGAAGGCGTCATTACCGTCGAAGAAGCTAAATCCATGGATACCAGCCTCGATGTCGTTGAAGGTATGCAGTTCGATCGCGGCTACCTCTCTCCCTATTTTGTCACCGATCCGGAGCGGATGGAAGTAAGCATGGAGGATCCCTATATCCTCCTGGTAGAGAAGAAAGTTTCCAGCATGAAGGATCTCCTGCCGGTACTCGAATCCGTTGCCAAGATGGGCAAAGGCCTCTTCATCGTCGCTGAAGACGTGGACGGTGAGGCTCTCGCCACTCTGGTCGTCAACAAACTCCGCGGCACCCTCAATGTAGCTGCCGTTAAAGCACCTGGTTTCGGCGATCGCCGCAAGGCGATGCTTGAAGATCTCGCCATTCTCACTGGTGGCCAGGTCATCACCGAAGATCTCGGCATCAAGCTTGAGAACGTCACCGTCAATGACCTCGGAACCTGTAAGCGTATTGTGGTTGATAAAGACAATACCACGATCGTTGACGGCGCCGGTGATAAAGAGAAGCTTGCCGCACGTGTCAAGCAGATCCGCACCCAGATCGAGGACACTACTTCCGACTATGATCGTGAAAAGCTGCAGGAGCGTCTTGCCAAACTGATTGGTGGTGTCGCTGTCATCAATGTTGGCGCTGCAACCGAGATCGAGATGAAAGAGAAGAAAGCCCGCGTTGAAGATGCACTGAATGCAACCCGTGCCGCAGTCGAAGAAGGCGTTGTTCCCGGCGGCGGCGTGGCGTATATCCGTTGTCTCAAAGCCCTTGCAGCTCTCGATTTGAAAGGGGAGCAGGCGCTCGGCAGAAATATTCTGCTCAGGGCCCTTGAGGAGCCTATTCGTCAGATCGCCAACAATGCCGGCCGTGAAGGTTCCGTTATCGTTGAGCATGTCAAGGGCCTGGAAGGGCCAATGGGCTTCAATGCTGCCACCGAGGAGTATGAAAATCTTATTGCTGCCGGTGTTATCGATCCCGCCAAAGTAACCAGAACCGCACTGCAAAATGCCGCCTCTGTAGCCGGCATGCTGCTCACAACCGAGTGTGTGATTGCCGAGATTCCTGAAGAGAATCCTGCCCAGGGCGGAATGCCTCCGGGTATGGGTGGCATGGGCGGAATGGGCGGAATGATGTAAGAAGAGCTCCGGCTTTTCCCGTTCCCCGCAGCACCCTCTAGTTCTTAGTAAGTGACAGAAGGTCCCGATTTCGGGACCTTCTGTGTTTTATGGCAAAAAAGCCGCAGCATGATTGAAAAGTATTGACATATAACGACCTATAAGGTAATTATTTTCGCCTTGTCGCACGGCGATGTAGCTCAGTCGGTCAGAGCATGCGGCTCATATCCGCAGTGTCCGGGGTTCAAGTCCCTGCATCGCCACCAATCGTTCGTCCGGTTTTGTCCGGCTTCACATATAGACCCGCTATTCCGCAAGGAAAGCGGGTTTTTTATTGTCCAATATCATCCGTCTTGGTACAGTAAGATCCTACAGTTTTGGGGGTATATATGGGGGTATGTGGTCTCGGGCAGTATTGAGATACCCCCAAACATGGAGGAAACCCAATGCCGAAAAGGATCACACCGCTTTCCGATACCAAAATTCGAGCAATCAAGCCAGCTGCAAAACCGCAAAAACTTTTTGACGGTGGTGGCCTTTTTCTGTTGATCACCCCGACCGGAGGAAAGCTTTGGCGCCTCAAATATCGTTTTGAGGGTACGGAGAAGTTGCTCTCTCTTGGCACATACCCCCAAATATCCCTTGCTGAGATCCGGCAGAAGCGCGACCAGGCTCTTGCCATGCTTGCTAATAAGATCGATCCCAGCAGCATCAAAAAAGCACAAAAAGCAGCCGATACGGAAGAGACCGAAACCTTTGAGGTAATTACCCGAGAGTGGCACTCAAAATTTTCTCCATCCTGGGCGGCCAGCCACAGCAACAAGATTATCCGGCGCTTTGAGCTTTATGTCTTTCCTTGGCTGGGCAACAGACCGATCAAATCCATTACCGCACCGGATCTGCTGACGGTATTACGCAGGATTGAAGCTAAAGGCACGATTGAAACAGCACATCGGACACAGCAGAACTGCGGACAGGTCTTCCGATATGCCGTGGCAACCGGCAGGGCCGAGCGAGACCCGTCCGGTGATCTGCGCGGAGCCATTCCGCCGGCCAATGGAAAGCACATGGCAACCATCACTGACCCGAAGGAAATTGCCGGTTTGCTGGGTTCCATCGATGCGTATAAAGGCAGTATTGTCACCCGTTGCGCCCTGCAGCTCGCTCCCCTTGTCTTTGTTCGGCCTGGAGAGCTTCGACATGCCGAATGGTCTGAAATCAATTTTGATACAGATGAATGGCGGATACCGGCGGAAAAGATGAAGGCCGGAACCCTGCACATTGTTCCCTTGTCGCTGCAGGCGCTGGAGGTATTACGGGAGATTCAGCCATTGACTGGGCAAGGCCGGTATATTTTCCCGAACCCTAGGAGCGGGTCCCGGCCGATGAGCGACAATGCCATTTTGTCGGCACTACGACGTATGGGATACGCCAAAGACGAGATGAGCGGCCACGGTTTCCGCAGCATGGCCAGCACTCTATTGAATGAGCAGGGATGGAATAGGGACGCCATCGAGCGGCAGCTCGCCCATGCTGAAAGAAACAGTGTGCGGGCTGCCTATAATTATGCGGAGTTTATGCCTGAGCGCAAAAAGATGATGCAGTCTTGGGCCGACTATCTGGACGGGATCAAGAGAAACAGGGTTCACGAAGTTACCTAAGGGACATTTATACTGCAGCTCAAGCGCGTTGGCTGACGTGATTGTCATACCTTGGTCCGCTGCCGATCACCTCTTGCCTCATATGTTTGATAAAATCCTCGATAGTAGTAAAATATCGAATTACATACCTATTTGCCAAGGCCAGCACATCCGTTCCTTCGTTGAGAAGGACCGCCACAGGCTGACTAAATCCCTCCTGAAGGCCATTCAGCCAGGCAATGTCTAGGATTACGACAGGTGAACCGATATCCGGGTCAGCAATCTCATGCATGAGAAAACCCTCCGGAAGTTGCTGCGAGGCAACCCATCTGTTCAATTTCAACAATCCTTGCTCTTCATTTTCGCTATTTAAAAAAGAACGAGTCTCTCTCGTAATGATTCATAATCCGCTGATATTGTTATCTCTATCCACAAGTAAAATTTTTATTCCGAACCTCTTGATCAGGGGTGCATCCCGCCATTTTTCCGCGAGTTGTCTGAATTTGGGAGAATCAGGGACGGCCACGCAGAGTGTGTCGTTGTCATTGACTTCTTCGACAGTCATGAGTTGGCCTATCGCTTCGCGGATTAGCGGGTACTCTTGAGAACTCTTGCACCGTACAAGAGGACCTTTCTTGGATTCAATCCGGTATGTCTTGCCCTTGAGTTTGGCGACGACATCCCCTTTGCCTGGGGTCGAATGTACCTCAATTGGAGCACATCCGTTCTTACGGTAAACCCCTCTCCAACCAATTCCGGACTCTCTGAACCATCCGCAGCCGATCATGAAATCGAGCAGCGGGAAGATTACATTCTGGCCAACCTGAACTTGGGCGCCATCAACGGCAACACTGATATGGCCTGATATATCTGCTTGTTCAGTAAAGTAAATCGCCAGGCGTAGGCTGACCTCGGCCTCAGTCATTTTCTCGGAATCAAAGTTGACGTTGTTCACGGTCTGTCGCCCCGAGGTGTAGGTGCCGAGCTTTTTTAAGGGCCTCTTCCAAACTGGTTGCTTTGGTCAGATTAAGAATCTCTTGCTGGTACTTTCCAGTCAACTCCGTGAATACTCCCTTTGAGATCAGGTTCATCAAATAGCTGATCCCGTCCTTACCGCTGCCTGCCTTATGTACACTCTTTACTGCTGCTTCCGCAAGAGCGTGGGGATCAGGTGAATGGATTTTTCCCTCTGGATTAAAATCCGTGTAGAGGACATGGTCGATGCCGCAGAAATTTACAGTACAGTAAACTATTACGGCATTCTTGGTGCCTCTTTCTTGGTACTCTTCCCCTGAGCCCATTTTTCCTCTCTCTCGCCGCCAAAGCATACTCTTTGCTTCCGCAAGCAGAACCTCATCAGAAAGCACCAATATTTCTGCCGCAACAGGTTTTCCAAAGGTGTGCGGAACAACAGTGGGCGCGCCTCCTCTGGTGCTTGTGGAAAACCGGCCGTATTCTACAGGAAAAGGAGTTTCTGTCGAAATGCGAACATTAATGAATGGACCTATCTCATGCCCTGGGTCACCGATCAAAGAGCCATAGGCGAGGATGCCAATCGTCATGAGAACAGGCCCTCCTCTGTTGATTCTGAGAAAGGATGCTTCCAGGTTTCTCCGGCAATTATAGCGATTCCGTCAGCCTGGTAGGGTAAATTATTATCTCCCTGAATTTGGGATGTGATGTCAAAGATTTGATCCCAGCGATTTTCCAAAATTGCAGAGAGGACCTCTGGATGGACGCCTGCCCTGAGATCTTCGTGCTTGATATCAATCGACACCTGTTCCTTTTTCATCAGGTTGAATGCCTCTGGTTCGGCACGAATAAAATCAAGAATCGGCCGATAATAATATTGCAAGTCAGCATCCGAATATGGGATCTCAATTTTTTTACTCTTCCGTGGAACAGGGTCACGCCAATAGAAATTAAGGGTGTCACTCTTAAAATAGGTTATTGCGCCAATATGAAGCTGACATCTTCTGCCCCCGACACTGACAAGCCGCAGTGCCTGATCTTTTGCTTTATTCTTGACGGCTCTATCGGGGTTGCTCATCCTGCCTTTACACTCGAAAGCATGCCATGCCCTGGAGCCCCCATGCTCCATCCCGACAAGGTCGGGCCGGGAGCGGCCTGACAGCACTCCCCTCAAATTTCGATGCCAGACGTCCAGATGAAGCAGCCAGGGAGTATCCAACAATTTAGCCGCAAATAATTTACAGAACACCGTGCCGAGAAAATAATTAACCGCACCTTTCTCCGTTGGATCAAGGGTCTTGGTGGCGTCTGTTCTTCTGAGCCGATAACCAGCAGGGCCACTCTGCTCGAGTGCCATCCTGACAAGCGACCATCGAAAAATTGCTTCATAGATTGATGCTTTCCCGTGACGGAAGACATAGTGGCGGTTTGGCCGGCCGACAGTCACAGCAGCCCAAAGAATATCATCCCAGGTAACGGGCAACTCTCCAGATCCATTAGGAATACTTCCTGTCGGGAAATCCTCTGCCACATAGGGTATCGACAAGGGACTCATGACTAACGAGTCCTCTCTGGGAGACGAAGCGATTCAAAGTTACATTGCTCTCTATTTTCTGGATTCTTAAGTACATAAACATGCAATTGTTTGGATCTCCCAAATCGATCAAAACGTCCAAGTAACCTTTGCATTAAAAGATCGTTGGCCGGGAGGTCGTAAAATATCAGATCAGTTACTTCCGGCAAACCTAATCCTTCGGTCATCAACGCCATAGTCGCCACAAGGATACCTCCTGTGTCGACGAACCGGCGGAACGATTTTTCCCGCTCCTCGTCCCGCACCCCTCCGTGGAGAGTTAGGTGCTCAAGCCCTCGCTCTTCGAGATCAGCTGCAAGATAGTAGAGGGTATCAACATACTCCGTAATCACACAGACACGAGAATCTTGCTGACTGGATCCTATTATTTTATCAAGCAGTTGACTGAAGGCAACGAGCTTCGAATCCCGCTGCAGATCTTCCAACTCTAAAATCGCTTGCCCCATTGTAGCCCGAACTTTCTCGTCGACTATTTGATCCCGTAACTCTGACGAACTCGCCTCAATAGAATATTCATCGGTGTCCTCCATCGGCGTGAAAAAGTTATCCCTTAGCGTTACCCTTTCCAAAGCCCTGCGCAAGAAACCTTCGAGGGCAACTGGGCTTGAATAAAAACTCTGAAGCAGAATTTTTAAGAAAAATCGCTGTGAAGAAGTACCGGCTTTAAAAGCTTGGCACAATTCTGTCACGCTTGCCGAAAGTTTCTTTTCTTCCCTATCAAGAGAAAAATAAACTTCATGAATCAAGGGTCTCATTCCATCATCCAAGAGTTTTCCGTTGTGCCCCACAAGTTGCTCTCGTTTCCACTCTACGTGAAAAACATCCCGTTTGGATAAAAGATCAACCGGGAATTTACTAGCGGTCGCGAGGACAACTTTATCCGCCACCAATTCAAGGCGTCGGAAGAGATCTCCTCGGGCTCCGGTAAGAAGGTGTGCTTCATCGGTGATTAATAAATCCCATTGGGTATTTACAAGACTGTCTCTGACATCGGACTGTCTGGCAAATTCATAGCTCATCAATAAGGCAAATCCGCATGGCCAGATCTGGGATTCAGTAGTGTTATCGAGGAACTCTCGAAATTTATAGCGACTTACATGGACCGCCTTCGAGCCCTGCTCATGAATAATTTCCCTCATGTGATCACACAGTGCCCCAGCAGGGCAGAGGATGAGAACCCGCGTTGCTGGGTGAGACTGTAGGAAGCGACTGGCGAGAGCGGCCAATGTCAACGTTTTTCCCAGCCCCACATTCGCGCCCAGACAAATGATACGCTTACTTGCTGGATTCAGTACAGTATCGACGAAATCGGATTGGTGGCGAAACAACTTACGTGGCGGAACCATTGGCTCCTCATCAATTGTACTCACGGCTTCACCTCCTGCCCGCGAGGGGTTTGCGCCTGCTTCACCTTATTCAACAACCAACCGCGGTGATCTGCTAATGTTTGATGATCTCTGACGGTAATCTCACGTCGAAAATGGAAGATAGCATTTCTGATCTCCCCAATTTCCTTGAGCTTCGCACTCACGCGATTTCGCATGCCTCCAAATATTGGCTCGAAATTCGACCAGGTCTGACTATGCGAGATCAGGGATTTATAATTATCAAAAGTCATATTCTCAAGGGTCATAGGAACCTTGTCTTCACCTCCGTATGCAGCAGCAAGACAGCATCTAGCAGCGATGACGATATGATCCTCATCAAGAGCAATCCGTATCAAAGCGCGAATCGCCAGCTCAATTTCGGACACCATCACGAAAGGACTAGCGACCTGATAAAGATATCGAAGGAAATCCATTGGCGTAATAATCCCTATGATCCGTTCCGAAGATCCAACCAGTACTCCATCGTCTTTATTCATGGCCTCAAAAACGCGACCCATCTCCTCAGTTACCCTGAAGAACTCAAACTGCTCAAGAAATTCATCAACAGGGAGATCTCCTGGAGCATATTTATGCTGCGTGAGTTCAGCCAGAGTTAGCTTTGCGGCCTCTTTAGCAAAAGATCGATACGAAAACACACCAAGCACTTCTCTGTTCAGGACCACTGGAATTTGCGAATAACCATGCTGTTGCATCAGCTCAATAGCTTCACGCACCGACTGTGTTGGAGCGATTGTAAGCAATTCTTGGTTAGTCGGGATAATCCTATTAATTCGGTGGAAAAGCTCTGAAGCAAGGTCAAGCTCCTCTCTCTCCGCCATGCGGTCCAAGATTCGCAGATTGAGGGCAGAAGTATCCATTGGCATTAATCCTCCCTTCCTACATTTACAAATATCAAGGAACCACCCAGAATTCCCAAAAGGTTGGAAGGTCCTGTAATCGAAGTTGAGTCATGTAAACGCGATCCCTGTTTCATCATAAACACACCTCGTAGCGGTTCTTGAGGTTTTCGGCATGTTGGGCCAACTCAGAAATCCGGGACCAGGAGGACCAGAGCTGGGAGTAGGGCAGGGTGCGGAAGGTGATTGCCGATTCGTGGACGGCGGTGGTCAGCTGGGTGAGTTCCTGCTGGTGCTGCTGGCAGGCGGGGATGGTTTGTGCGTTCAGGGGTTCCCAGTAGAGATAGAGAAAGAGGATGGGCTTTGTTTGTCCTGCGGTCTGCTGGTGTTTACGCAGGCCGAAATAATGTTTGACCAGCTGGGCGATGTCGAGGTAACCGGGGGCAGCTGTTTTCGCCTTTTCATAGACCTGCCACCAGCAGGTTTCGGCCAGGGCCGGCGGGGCGAGACGGTCATAGGCCAGGCTGAAGACGGGCCGCTTCGCCACGAAGTATTCGGTCAGTTTCGATTCGATGGCGAGATCGACCTTGTCTGTCTCGATCCAGACATCGAGATTCGGGGCACGGCCGCCTCGAAAGATGGGGAACCTTCGTTCAAAGGAAAGGGTGTTGGCCCCTTTGATCCCGCAGAGAGCGAGCAGGGGCTGTCGGTCGGCTGTCTTGAACCAAGCAAAAGTATTGACCGCCAGGGCCGAGGAGGAATGGACGGCGCAGAATTTGCCATCCAGTTCGCGGCCGTCGCCGCTGCGATGGTCCTCCTCGAACTGGGCAAGAAAGATTCCGTCAAGCAGGTTGTCGGCCGGGGCGGCAACATAGCCCCTGGCGTCGGCTGCCCCGGTGAACTGCTGACGCAGAGCGCGCTGCGCGGTGATCTGCTTGCCCCGGTCGCCTCTCATCTGGTCTTCTCTTTGGGCGGGTGGATGATGCCGTTGTATTTGGCATAAATCTCCGGCGTCCAGTCGGCCGGCTGGATGAAGTTGCCCTGGGTGTCGGCAGGCGGGCCGGGCGGCGGATCGAGGCGGGTCTGGTAAGGCTGGCCAGTGCGAATGGCCTGCTGCATGGCGTCGTATATTTCGAGGATGACGCGCTTGGTGCGGTAGTCGCCGCATCCCTCCTCTTCCCGACTCTGGACGATTGTGAACGTATCGATGGCTCTACAGGCGGCATCGCGGTCCATGCCAAATAGGTGCAGGAAGGCGGCATCAAGTTCGCATCGCAGCAGAAAGCGTCGGTCGTCGTTCCAGCGGAACGGTTCGCCTTCGTAGCCTGAGTCCCAGGCAAACTTGCGCAGGTCGTGTGCGGTGTAGGCGAGTTCCATAACACGCGGTACGATCCACTCCAGCAGGGTGATCTGCAAATCCCAGGGCGACACTTCATCAAATGCGGCAGGCGGCAAGACAGGCAACTGTTTAATAATGAACATGTTGAAGTTATTACCGCTCACTTTTTGCTTGCAAACATAATCGAATGGGAGGGCACAGAAGTTGGCCAGCAGGCAACACTGGTGTCTGGCATCTGCTTTCGAGAAGAGACCTATTACGGAGTTCCCCATACCAGCCTGGGGCACAACGGACATCACACAGGTACGAGCGTTAGTAGCGCTAGTTATACTCATGCACCCAAGTACCCACCCCTGTCGGAGCATTTTTGGTGACGCACTTTCGACGTTCGCGGCAGATACCCAGTATCGTGGCCGCGCAACGCAAGTCGGGTCTACTTTTTGCTCTGAGGTCAGAGTGACGGATTCACCCGAACGTTGAAGCTTGATGTCCTTAAGTCTCGTTGATGCCAGACGGTGATCATAATTGTCAATCATCCGCCCTTCGTAGAGCGGCAAGTACCCTTCGCCGCCTTGGGCGAACCTATTACCACCCTGGTTCCAGGGCACGTCAAAGAAATCGCCCGACACAAACAGTCCTGCATCGTTGGTCATGTGGAAAGTCCGCGAAAACTGAATGCCCCAAGGATTACTGTTTGTGTCTATCACCTCGCTTATGAGGATAGGAACCTTGCGGTATATCTGCCTGACAATTTCTGCATCACGATAGGAGTGGAAGACCGGGCAGGTTTTGCTGTTCGGATTGATCAGGCTGATGTCATCTTTCGAGAGACTGAACACCTGACCTGGAGCGGCTAGATCCTCCACCTTCAAAGCGAAGAATGTAAACGTCGGCTTCTCCCAGGATCGTGTGCTGCCGCAAATCGTCAGCACACAAAAGCGCATGCGGTAATACACCTCGGGAAAGAGAACGCGCTCTCGGTTCTCGAAGTCGAACAGACTTACCAGCCGTTTTTCCTGGATGAGATGTCCGAAAAAACTGCTGTTCGAGTCATCGGTTGCAATCCCGGTCGGCACAATGATACCACCGAAGCCAGCTATCCTGATCATCTGAGTAAAGAGTTCGGCAAACAAACTATAGGTGTTCAGATCGCCTTGCGCACACAGTCGAAAACGGCCTCCATTTCGTATAAGATGAGATTCGGACTCCGCTTCTCTGGCGGCAGCTAGGAATTCGCTATAGATAACAGGATGCTCCGTCTTGATTTTCGCGATGACCTTTTTGCGAGCGGCCGCATTCGGCGCATTCATTACCGCTTCCGACTTCGTGGCAAACCATTCCTTCTCCTGGAGCTTCACCCTCTCCCAGGGCGGATTACCCAGCATACAGTCAAAGCCACCATTTGCGAACACCTCTGGAAAGGTCAGGTGCCAATGGAAGAACTGATACTGCCGCGCCAGCTGTTCAACCTCCTCCGCCATCCCGGCGGACAGGGGGTTACCGCTGGCCAAGCCGTTCAGCAGCCCCTGGGTGATGCCATAGGGCTCGGATGACGGGAACCTGGGGTCCGTGGGGTGGGGCGGGAAATATTTTTTGATGACAAAGGCGGCGCACCAGGTGTCGGCGAGGAGCTTCTTCTCCCGGTAGGCCTCAGTCTCTTCGTGGCGGCGGAAGGCCAGCTCCTTGGCACGGATGGCCTCGGGCCGGTCATCGGGCAGCTCCTCCAGCGCGGCGGCGGCCTGGGCCAGACGAGCCTGAATCTTTGCGTACTGGTCGGCGAAGAGGTTACCACGCCCTTTGAGTCCCGCCTTGTTGCGTTTTTTGAGTTCAGCGCAGGCCTTCTTGTCATCGCCGGCAATGGCCTTGAAGGCCTCGTCCGGGAGTCCTGCGGCGATGAGTTCTGGGGTGGTGCCCAGCAGGCTGTTGCCCACCCGGATATGGTGGTCGAGAAAGGAGAGCGGCTTGCCGGGTTCGAGAGCTTCCAACCAGAGGTTGACCCGGCAGAGTTCGGCGGACATGGGGTTCACGTCCACGCCATAGAGGCAGCGGCCGATGACATCACGCAGAGCATGCTGATAGAAGAGCGGCGAGGGTTCACTCTCTCCTTGCGCCAACGCCCGCACCCGGGCCAGGTGCTGGGCCAGACGATGGGCGGCGCCGACTAGGAAGTGGCCGGAGCCGACGGCCGGATCGCACACCCTGAGGCCGAGAATGGCCTTCTCCGCCTCCTCTCCATTCTTGCCCTTGATTGCTTCATTCACCACGGGGTCGAGGGCCGAGTCGAGCAAGCACTGGACCAGGGAGTCGGGGGTGTAGTAGGAACCGGAGGTCTTGCGCTCGTTGCCGGCAAATTCGGCAAAGGAGAAGCGCAGCCCGTCGGCGCTGATCTGGGGGGTCAGGGCCAGGAGGCTCTCGTAGACGCCGCCCAGTTCCTCAGCGCCCAGGTGCTTATAGTCCACCGGCCGCAGCACCCGGCCCTGGCGGGTGAAGGCCAGATGGCGCAGGGTTTCGAGAAAGTCGTGATTGGTGAGTGCTGCCTCGTTCAATATGCCGGTGGCGGCCGGATCCCAGAGGAAACTGCCGAGTGCCGGGAGGGCAAGCTGCTGCCGGGCGGCGCTAGAATCTTCGCCACCGGAGAGGACCGTTACCAGAAGCTGGAACTGCTGCCATAGGTCGCCGTGGCGGCTGCCCATGATCTTGGCGGCCATATCACGCAGGCGACTGGTGCTGTAGTAGCTGGCGTAGCGCTCCCGGGCCAGACGGGCGGCCTCAGAGGTGTCCCGGGGATGGAGAAGCGGGCGGCCCTCGAGTGTGCGGTCCTCGGCCACGAAGAGAAAGATGAGCCGGTAGACCACCCGCATGAGCTGGCCGTGAAAATTAATGAGCGTCACCGTGCCGTCGCGCAGGGCTTCGCGCAGCTGGGTGTTTTTCGGGTGGCTGGTAAAGCCCTCGCCCAGCATCTGCAGGGCCTTTTCCACTCCCTGCCGCAGATCACCAAGGGCCCGGGTGCCCTGCTCGGCCGCCTCTCTGGTCCACTGTTCGAGCCAGCAGGAGTCTACCTGATTTTCATTGCGGGGCGCAAAGCGGCTGGCATGGGCCATGAGCCAGAAAAGGACGAAGTCGGAAAAGACCTCGCCGTTAAACATCGCCTCGAGGTCAAACTCGAGGAAAGACTGACGAGAAAGGGCCTGGTTATCACGAAGAATGCGGAAGCGCAGGCCATTGGCCACCACGGCCCAGAGATGGTCTGTACTGCGGTTGAGGAACTCCTGGACCAGGCCGTGCGGATTGATGGCGGCTGCACCGCGCTGGCCGGCAGTCCTGCGGTCCAAGGAGAGGCCGCAACCCAGCAGATGGACCGGCACCGGACCGAAGTAACGGTTGATGGCATAGGTGCGGCCGTTGAGCTCGGGTCCTGGCGAGGTGGGCAGAAGACCAAAACCCAGCTCACGCAGCAGGGGCAGGTTCCACCGGTCATTGGTGAGTCCGGTGCCGGCCTCGCCTTCGGCCAGATTGACGGCAGCAGCTTGAAATTCACGCCAGTGACGACGCAGCTGGTTCCACGACTGGGTGATCGTCTCATTAAGGCGATCTCCGGCGACTAAGCCATAGTCTTCGGGTTTGGTGCCTGGTAATTTTGCTTTTGGGTCGATTACCCGGCGCAGCAGATCGGGAGGGAGGAGCCCCCCTTCAGAACGAATGGTCTGGAACTCGATTGCTCGTCTTGCCATAATCAATCCCTCCTGGGCAACAGCACAAAAGCGCCGAGTATATCCACCGGCAGCACCGGCTCGACGGTCACCTTGCCCTTTGTGCGTGAGGCTTCGCGAACCCGCTCATGGGCGGCAAGCTGTAGGGCGGCCCGCTCCCCGGCAACGGATGAAAGAGCCGCCTGTAACTTCGGCAGGGCCGGGATAAGCAGACCGAGCTGCTGGTCGATGGCCGTGGGGATGAGGTTACGCTCAGGCCGGGCGGCGAGAAACCGCTCACCCTCTTCGGCGGAGAGCCACTGGGGTGCGTCAGCCTGGCCGATACAGGCAATGGGCAGGATCTCCTCACAGAGGATGGTCTGCCCCTTGGCGACCTTCAGCTGATAGCGAAAGCGACTGAGCAGCAATGTGGTGCGGCTCTGTACGATCGAGGTCGACATCACCCCGCAGCGTGCAGCAACCGGGCGAATATCACGGGCCCCGGGGTCAAGGGCCTGGTCGAGGGCCCAGCCGGCTAAGCCCTCAACCACCGGGCTGGTGCGTCCCAAATAGAACTCACCCTCCTGCAGAGGAAGATCAAAGCGGCCAGTGAACGGCCCGTCAAGACCAATGGCTTGCCGAAGAGTCCGGGGTGTCTCCTGGCTCAAGTTAGCTGTCACCGCTTTACCCCGTATCTCTAACGGGACATTTGCCGCCTGGAGAACCGCTTGAAAGAAGCGGGCAACGTCTTCGCTCCGGCCAATCGCCGTGCGCACATCAGCAAGCTCGGCCGCAACAGCATCGGGACTCAGGGTATGTTGGGCAAAGCGTGAGCGGCTTGCCTTTTCCCGGTCGCGAGCGCTTTCCCACTCGGCATGAATAGCTTTTTTCTGCGGCTCGAGATCCTCAAGGAAGGGGAGTTTGAGCTGAGTATACCGTTTGCCGGTATTTTCCCGAAACAGGGCTCCTTCAAAAAGGGCCTCGGCTATCTGCTCGCTGGAACCGGGGACCGCTACGGTAACCCCCAGTGCGCTTTTGATACTCTTGTGTTTGCGGATTAGAACATCGATGATCACACCATCGATAGGGTTATCCGTGCCATAGTAGGTAATGACCCGAACCTCGCGGCGCTCCTGGCCAAATCGGTCCACCCTCCCTTCCCGCTGTTCGTGACGGGTAGGATTCCAGGCCAAGTCGTAATGGAGGACGGCGTCAAAGTGCTGCTGGAGGTTGATCCCCTCGGAGAGGCAATCGGTACACACCAGCACATAGTGTCCCGTCTCGGCCACCAGGGCGGCAATGCGGGCCTCCCGCTCGGCAGGGGGGAGCAGGCCGGTAATAGACTCTACCCGAATTTTGTCTGGGAGCGCCTCACGGAGCTTACGGGCGACATAGTCGGCAGTGTCGACAAAACGGCAAAAGACCACGGGGTGAAAATCGTCCTTGAGCAGACCCTTGACCTCCCTGATCGCACCCTGGAGTTTATGGTCATCGCCAACAGGCAGGGACTCCGCCCGGCGGGCAAAATCCAATAGTTTGCGACGGACTGAGGCTGCGCCCGTTTCGGTATTCGCACCTGGGCTGAAATCAATTGCGGTGGCATCGTCTGAGTCGTCCTGGTCGAGAACGGTACGGCGGCCCACTTCGTCGATGTCTTCATCGCTGGCCTGATCAACTGCAGCCCGACTGCGCAGGGTCGCGGCGGCAGCCGCCGGGCTGGAGGAAACGCAGCGCAGCAGGGCCAGGGCCGACCAGTAACGGACCCGGCGCTGTCGTTGTCCACCACCCTCTTCCTGGACATAAGCTCTTGTGAACTCTAAGATATCATCAAACAGATTACGGTACGCCGCACTGAAAGTATAGGTCGCCTCTTTATCCAACCGCTCGGGGAAGGCTGTATCGGTCTCGAGGTAATGGCGGATATCGGCCCGGCGACGCTGCACCAAATGTCGGGCAAGACGGCGTCGGATCCCTTCTCGTTCGACAAGATCAAGATCTGTGGGCAGGTTGATAAATTCCCGATCAAGAAGGCTGAGCAGGGAACGGAAGGCCTCCTCGTTGCCACTGTGGGGGGTAGCGGTGACCAGAACCAGATGACGGCTGCTGTTTTCAGCGACCCGCCGCAACAGTTCAAAACGCTGTTGACGGCCACGTCCGATCCCGCTGGCCAGGGTACAACCGTGGGCCTCGTCGACAATGACAAACTCCGGACATTTGTGGATAAAGTCCTCGGCGTGACGGCTTGACTTGATGAAATCGGTGGAGACGATGGTGAAGGGGTGACGATCAAATACGGAGACCCCCACCGGCAGGTCACGCTCCAGGCGCTGAATGGTACTGGCCAGAACCAGGTCGGCCTCGAGATGAAACTTCTCTGCCAGTTCATGTTGCCATTGCTCTGCGAGGTGGGGTGGACAGAGGATGGTAAAGCGGCGGATCTCGCCGCGGTCGAGCAGTTCGCGGACAATGCTGGCCGCCTCGATGGTCTTGCCGATTCCGACGTCATCGGCGATAAGCAGACGCACCGGGTCGAGCTTTAAGGCCATCATCAGCGGGACCAGCTGATAGGGTCGCGGTTCAACGGCAATGCGGGCAAAACTGCGAAACGGCCCGGCAGCGGCCCGGGTCGATAGCCGTGCGGCGTCCCGCAGCAGGCGGCCGGAGTTAAAGTCACCGACATCTTCTTTAGCCGGCAGGCGGAAAGTCGCTGAAGATACGGGCTCGATGGCAGGCAGGATGCCGGCAATCTCCTCGTCCAGGCCACCTACCGGGCGGACCATCAGCAGTTCATCGGTGGAGTCGGGGAGGACCACCCATTCGCGGCCGCGGGCGTGAATCAGGTTGCCGGGGGTAGTTAAAGGCGTGGTATTCATGAGCGTGGTGTTCCGAAGATGTCTGGATGGTTGCGGAATATCTCCTGCCAGTCCGTCTGATGGTGGAAACGGATGACGATATACCCTTCCCCGATAAGCGCTTCGGTGATGGTCTCGTCAGCCCTGATCTGTTCCGGGGTGTCATGGGGCGGACCATCGATATAGATTGCCGCGTTGTATTCGCGGTAATAGAAGTCGGGCCTGGTTGAGCAGGACTCGATGAGAAACTGAGCATCGCTTGGTGGCCGGAGCAGGAGATCATCGAGGGTATCAAGCCAACGCTTCTCGAGCCTGCTGTCACATCGGCCGCGCAGGGCGGCCATGCGCTCGCCGCGGGAGCCGGCCCCCCCTGCCGGTCGGCAATCGGCTTGGGCCAGGGCGGAGAGCAGATTGCGGATCAGACTACGGTCCAGATCCTTGTGGTCGATCTGGTTGCCATAGTCAAGGAGGCAGGCATAACACGCCTTACCGCAGGTCTTCAGCCCGTTATCGTCAAGGGTATCGGGGTCGAAGTGACAGATCTCCAGGGCGCAGCGGGCAAGTTTAGGCAAGATGGTCGGATCATCGACAATTTGCCGCAGCACTCCAGCACCGCCTTCGGCCGCCTCGTAAAACAGGATTTCCCGGCGCTCCCTTGGCGAGGGCATCGGCTCACAGGCCAGTTCGCGGCTCTCGAGCTGAAAATGCTTCTGGATGGCTTCCTTGAAGGCGGCCTGCAGACTAGCCATCTCCGGCAGGGGCAATGGCGGTTCCAGGCGCATTACCAGGGCATTCTTGGTGTCCTTGACATAGGGTACCACCCTCTGGAAGCGGCTCTGGTTACTTGCGTCCTCGACATCGTCGGCATCAGCCTTATTACTGGCCCAATAGCCACGCTCCAGGTCGAGATTGAAGCCGGCCGGTTCGGTAGAATTCTGCCTTGCCCAGCCGAGATTGATCCGGTAGAGGTCGGTGGCGTCACCAAAACTGAGGTTCATGACCAGGACACCACCACAATAAACCTCCATGTCTTTGCGGTCCAGGATGCCGCCGATCTCGGGGAAACGGTAGGCAGAGACCAGTCGGTAGCCGAAGCGCTGCCTTTCCTCTTCATCACAGGTGATCCGTTGGGCCAGTTTGAGGCTGACATTCTGCAGGTGGACCAGGTTGTCAATGGTCGCCGGGTGATCGAGGGCAGCTCCGCATCGATCGCAGACGTCATCGAGGTTTCGCTCCTCATCGAGATGGGCATAGCCACACTGGGCACAGCGCTTCATGGTGGCGGTAGACAGGTAATGGGTGGCCTCGATGTCATCGCTGCCGAAATCCAGATTCACCTTATAGACCCGGTACCTGGCCCCCTCGTGATAGATAAGGGCCCGGGGGCCGAACTCGGAAATGGCCAGAAAGCGGGGGCGGGAGAGGAACTCATCACGGCCCTTGCGGCGCCGCCGGGATGGGACATAGGCTGAGAGCGGCAGACGCGGGAAGTTGTAGCCCGGCAAAAAACCCTCGGCCGCAAAGTATCGATAGGAGTAAAAGTCACCTTCGTAGATACCCTCCGCTTCGGTGAGCAGACGGATCTGGCTCTCAGCCTGGGCCCGGAGCCGCCTTGAATGATTACGCTCGGCCTCAGGGCGGGCATGGTCGCCAATGATCCGGTGGTGAAGCTCTCGCTGACGTACCGCGGCCCGATACAGGCTGCGCCAGCGGTCGCAAGCCCGGTCAAAGGCACGCTCGATCTGGTCAAGGTTCTCCCTGGTCCAGTTCTTGTTAAACCAAGAGGCGGAGGACAACTCGGCACTGATGGCGCTGATCAGTTGTTCGGCCTTGACCAGGGCCGCGGCCCGGATTGCCGGGTTGGCAAGTTCTCTGGCCATCCTCTCCTGGACGGGCAGGGGCAGTTTTCCCCCATCGGGAGATAGGTCGAGCACCGAGGTCAGGGTCTTGCCAAGATCGACCCTGGCGGCCTCCATCCAGGTCGCAAAGATATGCGAACGGATAAGGTCGCGGTTGCGGATATCGATGCGGGGTGGTGAGACCGAGCCTGCGACCATCTGGGTGGGTTTGCGGTAGTAATACTGGTCATGAGGGCTCCGGCCGGCGCAATAGGTGTAGACCAGTGCAGGCTGGCCGCCACGACCGGCCCGGCCGCTGCGCTGGGCATAGTTGGCCGGGGTGGGCGGCACGTTACGCAGGTTGACCAGGTTCAGTTGGGCGATGTCGACGCCCAGTTCCATAGTGGGCGAGCAGAAGAGTAGCGGCAGATTACCCTCGCGAAAGCGGTCCTCGCGCTCTTCTCGATCGTCGGAGGCCACCTGGGCGGTGTGCTCACGGGCCTCGAGCTTTACCTTCAAATCAACAAAACTCTGATAGCACTCAACGAAGTAGTGGTTGACCTCTGGCGGGATCTCGCCTGACTCCATCATCCTGGTGCGATCGACGGGGCGTATTTCTCCTGAACCGGGCTGCCAGAGCAGGGCATCGGGGTTAATCTGATAGCCGGGTGCATCGCCGTCGCGGACCTGTTCGACAATGCCGTAGCGTTTTAGGGCAAGCAGAAGGAACTGGATAACCGCATCAACTTCCGCCCGACCAAAAGGTTGTCCGGTGAGATGCGGCGCCAGAGCCCTTTTCAGGTAGCGTCCGTAGCCACCGTAAGAGGAGAGGAACAACCCCGGCCGGTCCTGCTGTTGTTTGGAGCGGGGGAAGGCGACAACGGCACGGATCAGTTCACGCACATCCTCCAGATACCATACCGTCCCTTCAAGGAGACGAGGCTGGGTCTGGGTGACCAGATCGTACTGCTTTTCCGGGTCTAAAACATCGACTTTAACGGCCAATGAGCGGCGTAGAACATCGAGCAGGGTGCGGAGCAGTTCCTCCAGCAGGTCAGTTGGACAAACCTGCAATACTGCCGGGGTCTCAACAAAGAGTTCACTGTTTCGGTCAATCCTGACGGTTATGCCTGTCTCCCAGACTGCAGACTCGGCGAGCAAACCGTCTTCCCCGAGCAAACCTTCGTAATCGAAGACCAGCAACCCACAATCCTCGAGATTTGGAGCGGTGACCCGCCAGCCACGCTGCAGGTCTCGGTACAGGTAATAATCGAGGATTCGACGCAGAGCATCATTAGTGGCATTACGGGCAGGGCCACGTACATCAGGGTCTGCGGCATACTCATCAAAACGAAGTTGCATTGCCTCAAAGACACTGCGGGACAGGTCACGGTGACGCAGCCCTTCCCGGCCCTTGTTCTGTGCTGCGACATAAAGGGCAGAACGCAGCAAGGCTACCTGGGCAAAATCATTGAAATGGCCAGCCTGCAGCGAGGCGTCCTGGCGGTTATCGGTAAAGCTGAGGAGTTTGCGGGCCTCTGGCTTGAGGGACCGGTCCCCCTGTAACTCGATGAGGGAACGGACTGCGAGAATAGTTGTGGCCGTGCTGCGGCTGTCCACACCGAGGGTGGCAAGTTTGGCCTGCTCGGAACGCTGATTTCGGGTATAGGTTACCCCGCATTCAGGGTTCAGACAAAAAAGGAAGTTCTTCTTGATGAGAGCGGCATAGACGCCCTCGCCTTCTGAAACTATGTGGCCGCCGGAATTGACGAAAAGAGGCTCGGGGAGGTCTTTTCGGGCGTTGGCACTGACACGCTCCACACCGTGGGGTGAGGTCTCTTTCAAGGCATCGGGGAGGCGATCGAGCAGATCCGCGCCTTCTCCACACGGCCAGGGGGTTTCGGCAGACAGAAAAAGATAGGCTTCGCCGCTGCCGTCATCACCTTCCTCACGTCGTACTTCACGTGAGTGCAGGGATCTACCCTGATCACCGGTTACATCATTGACCCGGTAGTAAGCCACACCACACTGACGGCAGAAGACCAGCGGATAGAGTGGCTTATCCGGTTCTCCGGGTTTGGATACTTTTTTTGCCATCTCAAGATGGCGCTCCGCTTCCGGTTCAATGGTCGCCCAGACCGTGTCACCACGGGTAAAAAACTGGTGGAGGCGGAAGGCAAATATCGGAAACCGTCCACCAGGACGGATCAGTTCGGAGCCCTTCATTAAAAAAAGGCGCAGTATTTTTTCACACTCAGCCGGCTCGGTCGAGGTGAGGATGGCCAATTCGGCGGCGGCACTCTCTTCTCCCTGCAGTCTCCTGGGGTCTTGTCTGACCAACCTCTCGGTGCCCTCCTCGGCTCGGACACCAAAAGTGGTTTCAATCCAGGCCGACAAGGGGTGCCCCCGAAAGCTGTCGTAGTTGTCAGGGGGGGAGATCTGTTGCTCAACAGTCTCCTGGAGTGCCTGCATACTGCCCAAATCGCTTAAATCAACCTCAGGTGTGGCACGCTCCAGTGTTTCACCAATAACCTGTGAGGCGTCAAAAGGCACTCCGAACAGGGTTGCAGCCACCTTGGCTACATCCCTCTTCTGGTTTTCAGTGGTGCCACCGCTGGCCATAGTGGCTGAAGTGCCGATACAGATGAGCTCATTGCCGGCAAAGGCATGACGACAGCGGCGGATGAGCAGAGCTACGTCGGCCCCCTGTCGTCCTCGATAGGTGTGCAGTTCGTCAAACACCAGATACTGCAGTCCCTGGGCGGCCCTGACCAGTTCCCGGTCCTCATTGCGGGTGAGGAGCAGTTCCAACATCATGTAGTTGGTAAGGAGGATATCCGGCGGATCCTTGCGGATCAGTTCTTTGTCGGCAACCTTTTCCTGGCCTGTATAGCGAGCGAAAGTGACGGGATGCTTCCCTTCGGGGTAGCCCTTTTTGAGGAATTTTGACAGTTCTTCGTCCTGACTGTTGGCCAGGGCGTTCATCGGGTAGACCACAATGGCCTGGATACCTCGCCCAGACCCGTGGCGGAGGACATGATCAACGATGGGGACGATGTAGGTGAGGCTTTTTCCTGAACCGGTACCGCTGGTCAGCACGTAGGACTTGCCCTCCCGGGCTTTGACAATGGCTTCTCGTTGGTGAGTATGCAGCAGGAGAGCCTTACCGGAGTGGTCGGTATCCGTCTTGTCTATGCGAAAAATCTTTTCGCATTCGGGATGAAGATGCCGCTCTGCTACAAGTTCGGCGATGGTCCCTCCGGGGAGGAAGGTCGGGTTGAGCTGCAGGAGAGGTTCGGGCCAAAAGGCTCCAGCATTGAGCGCTCCCCAGTAATGTCCGGTTAAGTACTTGCATACAGGTTATTGGTTGAATTGTTGTCT
>CAYTVF010000012.1:0-43682 GCA_964441345.1 uncultured Desulfopila sp.
GTCTTCATAAGACCAACTTAAATTACGACTGCTGGGCTAAAACGGGATTTGCTGTGCTATTGGTAAGACATCTTGGGAGATCTCCAATATTCTGGGTATTAGAGAACGAACTGTTAATTTTCATGTTACAAATTTAAAGAATAAACTTCTTGCTGTTTCTAGAACACATGCCGTCGCTATTGCTATGAGTAACGGATTGGTAAATGATAACCCCTAGATCGGAGACATTGAAATGAATTTCATCTAGGCGTCTTGTCTGGATAAAATGTGTGTTTTGCCTATTGATGACGAGTTGCTTTACATTTATTCTTGCCGGCATTGTCTTGCAAATTGCATTTTTCGCCCAACCAACCGGATATCGGGAGTGAGTGGATGAAACATTACTGTATAGTATCGCTTTGTTGTCTTGGACTTGTTCCTGCTCGTGCCATGTTAGGTTTTGGCGATTCTGTGGGTATGCTGGACGAAAAGGAATATCGAACGGTATTTGCCGTTGGCTGTTCCTGCACCTCGTCGAGCGGATCGCAGGCGTATTACAGATGCTTCCTCCGTACTGTTGTTCCGCCAGCCCCAAAGTGCTGTCAACTATGAATGCCCAACTGTTTGACTGCGGTTGCTTTCAAATTTGCATGCATAGGAACCTGCGCAAGGCAAAGTGCATAATATTGTTGTTGTTTGCCCAATCTCTGGCGGGGTATGTTTCAATGTCACAAGCTGGTGTTGGAATTGATATTTACAGTAATGGTCTGCTTACTCCGGGAACAGGTTCCCAGCAATTTACGGCAGTTATCTCCGACTGCTCAGTTGTCAACCTGATACGTTACCGGGGAGGCGATACCACAGGCAATGTTTCTCCCAGTGAAACATTGCGTATTCCCGGAACTGCAGCAGGATGTATGCTGAATTTTGTTGCTGATGGCGTAGGCAAATTTGATCCGGGCATAACATTAAAATTTACCGATGGAACTGAGCAAACGCATGTTGAAAGTTTTAAGGAAGAACGAAACCTTCCGAATCTACAATATACCGGAGTGCAGTTTGTTAAGATTAATGGTGAGCAACATATCAAAATCAATGCTACCGCATCAGATGATGTTGACCTCTCATATGTCTCATTCTCTGTCAAGGGCTTTAGGGCATCTGACTTGCGTGAAAATGGCGGGGTAATAGCCAGGGCCACCAAACAAGCATTTGTAAACTCGGATGGAGCTCAACGGGTATACCCTGTTTACGAAGGGCAGACAGAATTTTCCTATGTTCTCAAGGTGGCAGAAGAACTTGACGCCGATGCTCTTTCCCATGATGGTGTAGTTCTGATAGATTTACTCGCTGTTGATGCCTCCGGTAACCAGAAATCTCTCTCGAAAATTTCTTTTACCGGCTCGGATGTCGACGAGGAACCCCTCTCTCTTGCCGCATCGCCGGGAAAGGTGATTTTTACCAACCTCCTTGAGACGGCGACCATAATTCCGTCGGTTACCTTCCAGTTCCGCGGAGAAACGCCATTGCCCGGTGCCGGAACGGGCGTGAAATTCCAATCTTCACATCCGGACCTTATCGCCGTAACTCCCGGGGGCATCGTTTATCCTCTTGCGGAAACATCCGGAACCCAGGTTTCCATTGCCGTGAGTTATCCCAATCTGCCTCAGGTTAAAATTCCTGTCGAGGTTGACCTCAATAAAAAGCTCATCTCCCTCAAAGTCAAAGAGGGCTTGAACAGCAGTGGCCAATGGGTGCTGGAAAGTCTCAATACCTTCTATAATGTTCCTGAGATAATTGCGGTTTTCGACGACGGCAGCGAGACTGAAATCAGTTCGCAGTTTGCCGTCGATCAGTCCCTGCCGCCAGGCGTTGAGGGCTTTTTAACGTTGGACAATCGTCACGGTGTTCAATCAAGAAGTGTTATTTCTCCCTCAAATCCAGGTCCCCTGACTCTCAAACTCGGCCATCGCCCCGATATTTTTGTCCAGGTGCCTATCGTCGCCGTTGATGCCCTGCCTAAAATTACCCTGGATCTGCCAAGGACGGCAAAGGTGGGGACAATCCTCGAACTGAAAGCCGATGCCCGTGACGATGTCGGCATAAAAGAAGTCATCTTCTATATGGATGGTTCCGAGATCGGCACACGGCTTATTGCCCCGTATGCAATCTCCATCGATCTCACGGATGAACTCATCAATAAGGCATTTCAATTCAAGGCTGTTGCCGTTGATACCGCCGGTCAGTCCGGCGAAACACCGACCGCTGACGTGAAGGTTGTGGCCGAATTGGAGATCGATGTCCCCGACGTGGAATTTGAACTGCCCATCAGTATGCAGCGGTGTGTCGAAGCAAGTCCAATCCGTTACCAGGTTGCCTTGCCGATTGATCCGATATCAGGTGGAAGCGATATAACCTACGTTGAGTATTTTCTTGACGGTCGGCGGATCGGGGAAGCATCCTATCCAATATTTGAAGAAAGACCAACAACCGATGGCAAGCAAGTCTACGAGGTTTGGCGGCTGGATGACATCCTCGCGGAAGTCTCCACGACGGAGACGAGTCTCGCAGTTTATGGGCTGGTCCATGCCAAAGGAGGTGGTGAGGAGAAGACCGCCACTCGTCTTATTCGCATCATAGAAAACAGGCCCCCCGAAGCAAAGATTACCGCACCTGTTCTCGGCAGCAGCCTGAGTGTCGGGCAGACTGCCAGGTTTGATGTGTCGTTTGCCGATGACACCCTGGGCGTTGGCCTCGATGTTGAGCTATACCGCGACGATGTAAGAATCGACCGCTATTACAACAAGAGTGAGAACCAGAATTACACCGGAAGCTTTAATCTTGCTCAGGCCAGCCATTCTTTTGCCTATGCGGTAACCGAAGAAATGCTTGGGACTACCGCCAGGCTCTTTGTCAAGGTAACCGATGCGCATGGCTTGGAAGGCCGTTCCGAAATACTGAAATTGCCGGTGCGGGCCGACCAGCCGCCAAGTGTGGCTATTGCCAATCCTGTTGATGGGCAACATTTTATTGCCGGATTGCCCATCGAAATCCGTGGTGAAGCTGCCGATGACGTGCGAATCAGTCGCGTTGATTTTTATGTCGAGAACCGGCTGGTTGGTTCCGACCCCTTACCGCCCTTCAGTTATATCTATGAGACCGTCGATAAGATAGAGACGGAACAGCCGCTCACCATCCATGCCGTAGCGTATGACTCCGTCGGCCAGTCTGCAGAAAGTCAAAGGGTGGTGGTAACCCTGGGAAAAGATGAGCAGCCTCCGGTGGTGAATTTTTCTTCGCCGGAGGTGACCTCGACCGATGGCGGTGAAAGCCTGGCGCGGGTTATAGCCGACAGTGAAATTGTCCTGAAAGTCACAGGATATGATAATGTCCAGGTTGACCGGCTGGTGTTGCATGGCATCAGGGGCGGCAGCAACGGCTATGTCCTGACCGGCAACGTGGCGGATGTGCTGGAAGGTGAAAATTTTTCCCCCCAGCAAATACCCGGGGCCATCCATGCATTTTCCTCTCTCAAATTGGTTCATGCGCCGCTCTACTCGGATGCGGAAGGTGTCGCCTACGACCGGTATCCCGTTGAGGTAACCGCCTATGACAAGACCGGCAACTCCTCTACTGTCTCAATTGTCATAGCCGTTGGCGACGATCAACCTCCGGTCGTATCAAGAAGTGAAACAGACCTTGAAAACTATTTCCCCCGTGATGAGGTGGTGATCGAAGTCCAGGCCAAAGACGATAGAGCCGTTACGGTTGTCAATATCGAGTACTTTGTCGATGGCGCAGCAGAGCATGCGGCCGTTGAACACCGGGTGGTAAAGGTCCCGGGAAATACTGTCCAGGAGAGTTTTGTTCTAAAGCTTGAACATCTTGGTCTCGCCAATTCCAAAGAAGAAAATGGCTCGACTATAGGGCTTGAGCATTCGATTCTTGCAAAGATAGTTGCCACGGATATCAAAGGCCAACATTCTGCCGCCTCCACCGCTTCCACTCTTGTCATTCATATCAAACCCGATGTGACAGGGCCACTTGCCGCAATCAACACGCCTATTCAGGGTAGTAATCTGTATCATGGAGAAACCGTAAGTGGGACTTGGAAGGCCCTCGATGAATCAAAACTCGCCGCCATTGCCATCCTGAACGGCACGGCCACTGTTTTCGCCAAAAACCTTAGTGAAAAGAACGGTTCTGGAACCTTCAGCCTGAAGGTCCCCGACAGTGGCGAAGAGCTTGTTCTTACGCTGGTGGCAACAGACGTCTTTGGCAATCTTGCCACCACCAACTGGCGTTATCGGCTGCTTGCCGATGAGCCACCCGGCATCATCATCCGAGCGCCTGCACAAGGCACCCGGCTGATTGAGGGGGAGACGTTCACCATCCAGGCATCCATTACCGATAACCGTTCGGTGGGGAGGGCAACGTTTTACATCAAACAGGGCGATACCTATCTCTTTGAGCAGAGTGTCGACGGCAAAACCATTGAAGAAGAAAACGATCTTGGGCGATATATCGCAGTCGGCATGCGTACTCCCCATCGCCCCCAGGCAGGGGAACCGCCGGTGGAAATCGGCGTGCGTGCTGTTGATGACAAGGGGCTTGCGGCAAATGCCGTTCTCGATCTGGAAATCTTGGACGATCTCGAGCCGCCTCGAGTAAGCATGGATGCCCCCGCTGCATCGTTTGAAATCATACCGGGCAATAGCTTTAAAGTATCGGGCAAGGGTGACGACAATTTTTATATTGAAGCCCCTGTGGCGGTGCTCGTCGATAAGGATGGCATCGAGACCATACTGCCCTGGGTTCGACCACTCCAGAGAACGGACCGGGTCGAGACTGTCCGCGTCGCCAACCCGAATTCATTTGGGACAGTGGCTGTCGGCCGGCGGTTTTACACCGAATTCTCTTCAGCTATCGTCTTGCCGGAATCGTACTTCGATCATGCCGGCGAGAAATACAGATTCTTTCTGAGGGCGAGAGACATTGGCTACAACACGGTCGACACGGGGAGTGTTGAGATAACGATTCTGCCAAAACCGGAAGACAAAGAAGCCCCGGTGGTGACCATCGCCAGTCCGGGCGATGAGGTAGTCGAACGCCAGACGATCACGTGCGGCATAACCATCCGCGACAATGTCGAGCTTGAGCGCTATAAAGTCTATCTCGATGGTTCGCCGGTTCAGTTGCTGGACGAAAAAGCCGGCATAGCAAAACGCGATGCATCCCTGCAGAACATCACCATCGCCATTGACGCATATGACACGCAGGTCAAAGAGAACAACAGTTTGGTTCTGGTGGTCGAGGCGGTGGACGGAGCCGGCAATGAGACCCGGAAGATACAACTCGTGTCGATTATTCCGGACGGGGCGCCGAAGTTGTCGATTCAGGACCTTACCCCGGAGAAGCTGCTCAAGGGCGGCATTGGCTACCAGACTCTGGCCATAGAAGACGAAGAGGTAAAGGATGGCCAGCCGCTGCGGTATTTTGGCGCGTATACCTCAATAAATGGTTTTGGCACGGGCAACCCCCGCGGCGAGCCACTGGGAAAAGTCGCGGCGGACAACGCGGGACCGGAAATCGTTTATAGCCCCTATATGGTACTTCCTTATGCGGAGGCAACAGTCCTGCCGGGGCGGGTCAGCCTCGGGGAAAGACCCTATATCAAGGGAGCAGATGGCCTGCTTGAGGTTTGGCCTTTCGCCAAACCTGCCGCCGGTGGTTTCCTGAAGGTCGATTTCGGCCAGGCGTACAGTGTTAAATATTTGGTGAAGCTTTATAGACAGCCTTCCTGCAACACCCTTTTCGAGGAGTTCTCGGTTGAAGAATCTGCCGGAGTGAAATGGGGTGATGTAGCAGCACCAGGGGTCGTGGCCGCGGAAATCGAGGTAGAAGTCAAAGATGGTCAAGGCGTTCCCATAGAAACGTTTCTCAAGAGGATTCATATCGATGGCGAAAATCTTGCCCACGTCAGTCAGTTGGCCACCGTTCAGGGGAATCGGCCTGTCTTGCATGAACCCGTCGTCACCGTTTTTGTCAAAGACGGCGACAATACCGCCTTCCTGGCAGCTACCTCCGCTCAACAGGATGCGGGGCCGTCCCACATGCATAGCACCGCCATCCGCTTCCCCGATTTTTATGACGTAAAAAATGGGCTGGTTTTGGCTCACGGTATCGACCGATTCTCCCGGGAAAGGGGTGATCAGGTATTGCCGGTATATGCCGCGAGGAGTGCCATTGCCGATGAAGAACCGCCACAGTTGATCGTTGAAGCCCCGGCCAACGGCGTAGTTGTCGTTCCCTTGCAGCGTTTCAATCTGCAGCTCAACGTGGCCGATAATGCCGGTGGGGTGAAATCAATTAAGGTATTTGAAAACAGGTCGAAGCTGATCTTTGCGGCCGGCGGCTCCTATGAGGTCGAAAAATATACCATTCCCTATGAAGTTCCGGCAGCTTACACCGGCGGTGAACTTGAGCTGTTGATCGAAGTCGAGGACCAGAGCGGGGCGACAAAAACCCAACTGCTGGTCTTTCCTGTGCATAACAATGAACCGCCTCAACTGAACCTGGAAAACTTTTCGTTCTATAAGGTCGGAGGTTCTTATAAGAAGGTTTACGATACGGCCGAGCGCCTTAATTACGGCGAGTTCTGGATCAGGGTCGGTGAGGAATTCAGGTTGGGCGTGAGCCTGGCGGACGATGCCGGTTTGTGGAAGTATGGGATCTACCGAAAGACCCGAACCGGCGAACTTATCGAGGAATACAGTGCCTCATATGGTGCCGTCTGTCCGAATCCGAATATTCTCAAAAAAAGCGAAAGTGCCGTCATTCTTTTCAACCAGCCGGAACCGACGGAATATCTCATAGTCGTTCGCGATAACTACGGTAACGAAACCACCAGGACTATTCTTGTTCATCCCATGATGAACATGGCCCCGGAAATCAGAATTACCTCTCCCGCCCGGGATCAATATATAGTCACCGGCACCTTTAGGATAAAAGTCGGCGTGGTGGCGACCGACGATCGGATTCTCGACCGCGGCAAAATCGAGGTGTATGCCAATAACGTCCGCCTGCGGCAAATAAAAATAAGTGGTGGCGGTGTCGATCGGGACGAAATTACCATCGACAACGCCATCGGCGGAATTGCCGCCGTTCGGCAGTCCTTTGCCTCGATGTATGACAGCATCGAGGAAAATTATGATGCGGAAATGGCCGGCGACTTCGGTCTGATCACCAGCCCGTTTGTTCGCCAGGTGGGATTGGAGTTGGAGGTCCCTGCCGGGCTTATCCGTGCCAATGAGCCGGTCACAATTACGGCAACAGTAAGGGATACGGACAATTCCACCGGCAGAACGGAGGTTACTTTTCTCGGAGCAGCGGATGAAATCAACCCCGAGGTTGGCATCACCCGTCCCGGCGTGAGCTTTGGCCCCCATGAATCAACGGATTTCACCGTGGGCTTCCGCGGTTATGATAATGTCAAGGTCGAGCAAATGGAGGCCTATGTCACCTTCGGGGCGCGTGATGCGAGCGGCAGATATTTCAAAATCGCCTATCAAACACCTATCCGGCGAATTGAGGGGATCGAGGGCCAAGATTTTGAGCCGATTACCACTCTCAATATTGATAGCCCGGAATTTCTTCAACTGATTCACGTAGGCACCATTGCGGAAATTGTACAGCAGGTAGGCGTGGAGTTCCCTACGTTCAACCTTACCGGTGATGTATTGTGCGATGTGTGGGTGAAGGTCGTGGCGAGTGATGCCGGGGGAAACATCCGCAGTCGCGAGGTCAGTTACCGGGTACACGCGGATGAGAGACCGGTTGTCGATTTTGTTTATCCTCTCTCCGGACAGAAAATAGTGGAAGCCGGCAAGCTTGCCGTCAATATCAATGCATTCGATGACGTTGGCATTGATTCCTTGCGTCTTGTCGCCACCCATGGCGACAACGGACCGGAGATTTTCAATCTGCTATTGCAGCAACCACCGTACCAGTTCATGGTCGATGTTCCAGCCTTTGACAAGGATGTGCCGACCAACAACAGACTCAACCTCCGGGTTGAGGCCATCGATACCTACGGGGTAAAGGTCGGAGATGTAGACAAACACCGTGCCGAAGAGACGATAACCATTGAAATAGTGGAAGATCAGGTCCCTGTTGTCACCATAGGACTGCCGGTGGACAACAGTGAGATTATGGAAGGCGAATATATGCTGGTCCAGGTCAACGGCGTCGATGATCTGGGTTTGGATAAAGTGGTGCTCAATGTCGCAGGGCTGATAACCGGTGACAGATCATTTACAGACTTGTCCTTCCCTTATGAGTTCCTCGTTGAAATTCCATATGGCCAGGCAGGTAAGGATCTCACCTTGACGGCGAGTGCAACCGAGCTGCGTTATCAGGGAGCAGCGAGAACTGCATCTACCCTCAAGCCAACGAAAGTACATGTCGTAAAGGATACCGATGCTCCGGTTATTGTTATTAAATCACCGCCTGAACAGGAAGCCGCAGTTGTCGAAAAGAGGGTTCTCGAATTTGCTGCCGAAGTAACGGATAATGTCAGGGTAAGCACGGTGCAGGTCGCTCTTTTCGTTGACAAGAACCAGGACGGCAATTTTGACGCTACTGAAGAAGTCAACCGGCGCTTGATGCTTGACCCGCCATATAACGGCACAATATCTTTGAATCGGATCAGTGATTATGTGGCAAACGCCCCCGATACTCTGATCCAACTGCCGATGCGGTTGCAGATTGAGGCTCGAGACGGTGCCGGTAATCGGAGTGTCGGCCAGCGTCCTGTGACACTCCGGCGTAATCTGCCGCCGGAGGTGAAAAAAATTCAGATCCTCGATGTCAGGGGTTACAACCTTGGCGACACCCTGAACGAAATTACCGAAGGCCGCGGCGTCGTCGTCAATGTCATCGCCGCCGATCCCGAAGTCGGCGTTGCCCGGGTCAGCCTGTATATGGCGACAGGAACACAAGACAAGCTCGAGTATCAGCTGGTTGGCGAAGATGAGGCCGCACCGTTCCAATACCATGTCAAGATTCCGGTTGGTCGCGTTGGCGAGATCGTCAGCTTCAAAGCGAAAGCGACCGATATCGATGGCTACACCTCGCCGCTGTCAGGGGCCCGGGACCTCATCATAAAGGCCGATGAGCCTCCCACCGCCAGGATTACCAAGCCTGACAATGACGAGTCCGTCATTATCGACGGCCAGGATATCGAAATTCTCGTGGAAGCGCTTGACGATCTCGGCGCCGATGGTATCGACCGGGTTGTCTTCTATGTCAACGATATCCCCATTCAGACGGAATACAATCCCTATTCGCAGATAAGCGGGGCGGCAGCGATGGAGCATATCTATCGGGCCCTGATCACTCCGCCGGACGGTGCCAAAGGCTTTGTCATCCATGCACTTGCCTATGATGGTTTGGGGCAAGCCGGAAGGACGCAGACTGTCAGAATCGGCAAGATTGAAGATACCGTAGCTCCCAAGATCGCCGTATTGTCACCGATTGACAATGACGTGATAACCGCAGGTGAACAGGTGGAGGCCATAGTCGGTGTCAGCGATATAGGTTCGGAGGCAGATCGCCGGGTCTATATGAATTTTATCAGGGAGACGCTCGCCCCCGACACCGCCCTGTGGCAGACCGTTGCCGAACAAGAGATCGAATTGATCCGCAACGATGGCATGCCCGGCAGGTACCAGAGTGATCCCGACAACTTCTATTCTATCTACCGCGGTCAACTGGCGAGTGGTGATATCTTCAGCCGCGGCAACGGCATGGAACGGGTAAGGATCGTAACCAGGGTCGTCACGCCAAACCACACGGTGGAAGAACTAACGACGCACGAGGTTGGCCTTCCCGTCAGTGGGCAACGTTTCATCCTCCCCAAACCCGGAGCGACAGTTGCCGCGGAGGCTGTCTACTATACCGCGGTCGATCAGTTCAAGAGTATCGATCGAACCGGTGGTTTTGTCGCCTCCTGGGCAACCCTTGATCCCTTACGTTTTGAACCGGACATTGGCAATGCGACATACTTGGACTCCGCCAATGACGCTCATGGATCTTTAGGCTTTACCGGTCTCTTCATTGCCGATGAGACCAATGAGCCGAATGAGAAGAGCAGTGACGGAAAATATTATCTCTATTCGGAATTGCTGACCGGCGCCGCCGAGATTTTTGTCGGGACCATAACCGATATCAGCGCCGATGCCGATTTTGTCCTGGTTTCCAAAAGCGGCACCCTCATGCCGTTTACAAGTGGAAAAATCGAAGAAAACCTAAATGCCAGTACCTTTGCAAGTCAACTGAAAAAATCAATAACGGCAGATCCTGAGACCGGAGGGCTTTATCTCGAGAATACCAGCGGTGAGCTGCTGATTTATAATATTGTCAATGGCGACGGTCAATTCGGCCTTCCGTACCTTCTCAAGGGACGGGTCGATATGCCGTATCCTACCGTCTACGGCCTGGCCAGGAAGGATGATCTGGTCCTGGTTGCCAATGGCAATGGCGGGGTCCAGGTTGTCGATATCTCGGAGCTCGCCGCTCCCTATCACGTCGGCTATATCAAGCCAAACGGCTATGCCAGAGATGTGCAGATCAAAGATGAGTTCGCCCTGATTGCCGCGTCCCATGAAGGTCTGGTCATTGCCGACATCATGGATCCGTCGCTGCCCGTTGTTGCCAAACTGGATACCCTGGGCGTCGCCAACCGCCTCTTTGTCGAGGGCGACAAGGTGTATATCACCGACATGGCGGGCGACGGCTTTGTTTCGCAGATCAATATTGTCGATATTCGCGATCCCTATCATCCGTGGCTTGAACGAACCATTGAGTTAAAACCGGCCAGAAAAGATCTCGTTGCCGACGGGGTCTACGATGTCATTGTCGCCGGTGGCAAGGCATACGCAACTGTCCACTATTCCGACCAGGAAGATAAACCGGCCCAGTCGCTGATTGAAATTATCGATCTGACGGCGGTTGTCGAGGAGTCATCGGGTGAGGATATCACTATTCCGGCAATTCTGCATCGGGCGGCGACGGCCGATGATTTTGCGCCGCGCGGTCTTGCCCTAGCCGGTGGCGGCCTCCAGGTCGCCGGAGCAAAGAAGGGTATTGTCCGCTACGAGATGCCTGGCCTGACGGTTTTGAGCCATACGCCGCAAATGAACCAGGCCGATTGGTCGACGGAATTCGGCTCGGCCATTATCGAGTTGTCGGGTGTCCTGCCGGCGGATATCGATTTGTCGCAGTATATCGTCATCCACGAATTAAGCGGCGATCCGCGGTTCGGTCTGGATGTGACGGAGCTCTTTGAAATTACCTTTGCCCAGCGTGACGGCGAGGACTCCAGGCGTTTCATCGAGATACGGTTGAAGGATGGCGCCAAACTCAATGGAAATTCCCAGTATTTCATCTCGGTAAAAGAGGGTTTGATGCCCATTTCCGGTCTTGGCCTGAAAAGCGATTATACCTTTTCTTTCTCTACCTCCGGTGCAGGGACGGAGAAAGCGCCGGATATCTACTCCGTTACGCCGGCCACCGGTTCGATCGAGGGGAATACCGAGATATTAGTAACCGGCAGCAATTTCGGCGAGAAGCCGACCCTCTATCTCGGCGGCCAGAAACTGGTTGTGCAGAGTGTAGTTGCCATAGAAGAGAACGGTACTGTCTATGACAGAATAGTTGCGCGAACCGTTCCCAACTATAAGGGACCGGCCGCGGTGCGGGTCGTTCATGAAAATGGCCTGGCCGATACCGTGATCGGTGCCTTCACCTATATGGATATCTTACAGATCTCCTTTATCAATCCGGCGGTTGTGAGAGTATCCCAGGCCGGCAAAGGAGATGTCGTTGAAGTCGTGGGCTATGGTTTCAATGATAAGATCACCCTGAGAGCGTACCAAAGCGGCAGACCGGAAACTGCCATTGAGGATACCGTCACCGGAGACAGACTCCGTTTGTACAGCGCCGAGAAGATGAGCTGGATCGTGCCCGATTTCGGCGGCAATTACCGCGGCTTTGTCGATGTGGAGATCTTCGACAAGCAAGGTCGCCGCTTCCTCTTGCCGCAGGCCCTGTTCTATGGCCACCTGCATGTCAACCGTCAGTTGGAAGTCGATGTGTTCACCGAAAACTATATTCCCGATGCCCTGAAATTGCCGCCGGGGCAGATGGTCGATATGGCCTCCGATGCCGACATGGAATTGCTCTATGTCCTGGGGCAGGGTGATCCCACCCGGAGATCTCCATCTCCGCAGAGTTTGGAAGAATTCCACGAAATCATCCAGCCGGGCTGGATCTCCCTGGTGCACTACCGGCGCGATCAGCTGAAGAATGCCGCGCCAATGCACGGCCTTGGTTATTACAATCTGACTCAGGCCCTGGTGCCAAAGACCATGGCTCTTGGCGACAAACATCTCTATGTCACCGCTCAGGGCGAGCATTTCCCCCATGTCGATGTGCCCTATGAGGATCGCAACTGGCTGCTGGTATATGACCGGGAAGACCGGATGCCGGGCGAGGGCGGCGTTGAGCAGCTCGAAAGCAAGGACAGGGATATCATCTATGCATTACCGCTCAATTTTACCGAGGCGCCGACCTCCATTGTTGTTCGCGATCGCCTCCTCTTCGTCGCAAGCCAACGCGATGGGCTGGCGGTAATCAGCCTGGCCGATCCGGCCAAACCTTCGCTTGTTCGCTTTATTCGCGAAGGACGAATTGACGGTCAGATAGTTTCCTATATTCCGTGGCAGCTAGCGCCGAATGGCAAAACAATGCTGGAATTCATTGGCGATGAGTTACACATCAGCCCTCCGGGGGGAAACAGATTTATATTGGATGCCGGCAGGCCATCGCTGCCACAGGTTGGCGAATCCCGGAGAACAGGGCAAGCCACTGTTCCGCTCAAGAAAAGCAAAATGTTTGCAAGGTCCCAGGGCAACCTTGATTTCGCCGTTTATGACGCGGGCAATCCCTATCATATCAGGCAAATCGGCAGCCATGACAGCCATGGCTTTTCGGTGCCGGGCAGTTTTACCGATATCTTCGGCCAGACCTCGATCGGCGGGACGAACTTACAGACGGGAGATTTTGGCTCGATGTATTGGCCGCTCTACGATTTTTCCAATCCCGCCGCCATTCGCCTGCTCGATGTCGTCTATCAGGCAGGAGAGGGGGATCGTGAGTACACACGAGGTTCGCTGTTAAGCGACGACGGCGTCTTGTTTACCCAGACTCAATCGCGTTTGCGGATGATCGACACCATGATCACCGACCTCGCCTGGTCATATCCGCACCAGGGGGATACCGGTGTGCCGACAGGCAGTTCGCTCGATCTGGTTTTCACCATCGCCCCACAGATCCCGGATGGGGAAGAGCCGGTTCAATATCTGCACCGATTTATCGGCCTGCAGAGGATAACCGGTAGCGAAGAAGGCGAACCGGCAGAATTTTCCCTGGTAATCGATGCCGATGACAACCGGAAAATGAAGATCGTGCCTGCAGCCGAATTAGTGCCTTCGGCAACCTATCGTCTCAAGCTCTCCGAAGCCGTTGATTCAGGCAGCCGAAGGACTTTTGGGTTGTTCGACCATACCATCCTCTTCAAGACGGCAACAGACAACAGTCCCGCACCACAGATTCTCGGTGTCGAGCCGCCGATTATTACCACTACCGGCGGTACGCTGGCGGTGGATCTCCTGAATCCTTTAAATCCTGTTTTCACTCTCGCAGGTATTGTCGCCCCTGAATCGGTCAGCCTGGTGCGCGTCGATCTAGCAAATGGCGGACAGCGAATTTTCCTCGACGTCCCTGCCAATGTTGCGGGCCCTGCAGAGTTGCGGGTGGTCAACGATAATGGCGGCTCCGACAAACTGCTCGGCGCCATCCAGTATGTCGAGCCGCTGGTGCTGAAAGAATTGAGCCCGGCGCAGGGTTCGCTAAACGGCGGCACCACCGTTACCATAAAAGGCCTGGGTTTTAGGCCGGGCGCGGCCAGGGTCATCGTCTTCTTTGGCGATCTTCCCGCGGACGAAGAGGACATCAAGGTTCTCGATCCCGAAACGATTGAGGTTATTACCCCACCCGGCAGAATCGGCAAGGCCGATGTCCGGGTAAGTCTCGATAGCGGCCAATCCGAGGTTCTGGTGGATGCCTTTGACTATGTCCAGCCGGCGCAGTCGCGGATCGCCGCCGATCAGGTCTACGATATGACCCTCGATCCGACCGGTACCTATCTGGTTGTGGGGCAGAGAGGTTCCGTCGTTATCTATAATATCGACGCCTCCGCCTTCACCAATGGTGAAACGGCGCTGAACGAGGATGATCTCTTAAAGCTGATCGACCTGAATGGCGATGGCATCGATGACCGTATCCTTGCCAGGGTGCAATTGCCGGGCGGCTATCTGGCGACCGGAGTCGCGACTTTTTTTGAGCGGGGCACCGATCGTGTCCTGGTCTGTGCCACCAAGCCGGGTGCGGACGACCAGGCTGCCTTCTTTGTCATCGGTTTCGATGCCATGAATATGGGCAACAGCACGATCCTCTCCAAGTTACCGCTCTTTTCTAATCTTGCGCGCGGCATCGAGGTAAATAACAGCAGTGCTGTGATCGCCATGGGTAACATGGGCTTAGGGATCGTTGATATTCATCTGCCTGCCAAGCCCTATCTGACCGGCCATTTCGCCCTGCCCAATGGCCATCAGGCCCTTGACGTTACCGGAATTGCGACCAGGCCGGGTGAGGCGGATCTCTATGCGGTAGCAGCCGGGGAATTCGATTTTGCCAATAATAGAATGGTAAATGAGAAAGACAGCGCCACGGGAGCAATGTACCTTGTTCGCCACAGTGCCCGCAATGGTTTTGAGATCGTCGGCTCGGTCGGGGTTTCTGCCAGCAGAGTGAAGGTGATCGGTACAACCGCCTATTTGTCATCCGGCGCCAACGGTTTAGTAATTGTCGATATCGGTGATCCGAAAAATCCGGTCATTCTGTCCAGGGTCAATGATGTCGGCTATGTCTTCGATGTTGACGTGAACGGCAATACAGCCTACCTGGGTCTTGGGGCAGGCGGGGTGCTCGCCGTCGATGTGACCGATCCGCACAAACCGGTGGTTTCCGAGGGAATGGAGACTATTGGCGGCAATAAGGTCTGGACTGTGCTTGCTCATAATTATTCGGCGATTACCGGTGGTGATTCCGTCCAGGTCATTCCCGATGTCGTCTTGAAGGTATTTCGTCATGATCCGCTGAGCGGCATCCTGGATTACGATGCGGAAGGAGACTTGAAAGTATGGCTCCGTTTCAACAAGGCCATCGACCTCTGGCCCGCCAACTTGGATCGCTTCAAGGCTTTTGGTCCGGATGGCAAGGCTCTTGCCGCAGCTGTCGAAATAATCAACAACGATGCGATCCTGACTATCCTGCCGGGCCATGGCCTGACAGTAAGAGACAATCTATATGTCGAGGCCCGGGCCGGGGTCAAATCGATCAAACCGATCACTGAAAATGTCCATATCGACCTCTATACCTTACGGAAAACCCAGCGCTTTGCTTTAACCTATCGAGGCGACAGGCCTGATATCCTGAAAGTCGAGGCGGTGGTCCCCAGGCGCATTCCTGCCGGACGCAGTGCCGAGATCACCATTTCCGGCCTGGGCATCCCGACAGACCCGTCGCGGGTGAAGGTGTTTGTCAGCGATGTCGAACTTGCCATCAAGTCAATCGAGTCGAATGACGAGGTCGAACGGGCTGCCATCGTCACCGCCACCGTCCCGCCCGTATCACGGGAAGGTCAGTATGATGTCACGCTGTCGGTGGAAAAAGCCGGTATCTGGGAAACATTGATCTTGACCGGCGGCATCATGGTGGATGCCGCCATTGAATTTACCTCGCTTTCACCGGGCTGGGGGCCATGGACCGGCGGTACCGCGGTAACTATTCATGGCCGTGGTTTCGAACCCGGCAATACGGTGATGGAAGGCTTGAAACTGCGGATCGGCGGCGTGCCGGTTGCCTCGGTTCGGGTTCTTTCCACCGAGAGGATGGTTATCACCACCCCCGGCGGCAGGGTCGGCAAGAACGATGTCTGGGGCCAGGATCGCTATGCTAATGAAACCGTGTTGAAGGGTGACGCCGGTTTTGGTCATGGCCTGAAAATGCTCGGCAGTCAGGGTGTGGAGTTTGCCCCGAACGATGTCTGGGTGGACCAGGAAACCGGCGTGGCGATTACCAATGGCGGCTATTTTGCCAATAATCACACGACCCAGACCTTCCTGGGTCAGGAGTTGCCGGAGTCGATCCGGGCGGCTTCCTTCGATGTGCAGGAACCCACCCAGCCGCTGCTGGTCGGCGGTGCCTCCGCCCTGCCCAGCGGCGACAAGGGCCGCGAGGATATCTCCAGGTTCTTGAAGTACCATGCCCTGGCCTTTAAAGATATGATGAGCGAAGATGGCCTGACGGAAGCGGAGATGAAGGAGTTTACCGAACTTGGCGACTCTATTCTGCCCATGAGCTACGACTCGATCCGCATCTTCCCGATCCGGGAAATGGATGACGGCGTCCTGCGCAAGCGTCTGTATGTCGCTTCCGGCACCGGCGGCATCTCGGCCTTGAATCTCGACGAGCAGAACGGTCTGCAGGTAATCAGCCAGGTACTTGACCAGAATATTACCCAACATGTAACAGATGCGGTAAAGAGCGGCTATGTCGCCTATATGACAAGGCCCGCGTTGGAACCGGCTTGCCGGATTCCCCAATCTCCATGTGCATATTGTGTCGGCGGAGACGCCCAGGGACATGTCGAGCAGGTCAGTTATCTTGACCGTGACGATCCGGTATCCTTTGGCGCGCTCCGCGATATTTACGGCTCGGAGCAACGCGGCAGCGGCGTGATTATCAAAAGCGGCGACTGGTTGTATGCCGGCGGCAAGCAGGACGTCCTGGGCTGGAATCCCTGTCCCAACAGTCGTCCGATCTCGGCCACCCATCCGCAAGATTCCAAAAGCGACACCGTCTATAGCCTGAACCTCTACGACACCGCGCTCAGCCGCAGCATGGTCTTTGAAAATACCGTCCACGATCTGGTGGATTACGGCGAATATCTGATCGCCGCCTTGGGCCGGGACGGTGTCGAAATCGTAAGGAAAGAGAGGCCGGATCAGGACAGGGTGCGCATTTCCTTTGCCAACCTGCAGCCCAATACCCCCGGCGCCGTGCAGTTGCGGCTGCTGGGCACAACGCTCTTTATTTCCGCGGGTACTGGCGGGGTGATTGTCGTCGATATCAGCAATCCTCTTGCCCCCCATATAATCTCTGCCGGCAATAATGAGCGGATGCAATCGGCCGATTATTTCAAGGAGCGGTTGATTACCGTTTCCGAAAACAACGGCATGCAGGTCTTCGAGCTGCCGGGAGTGCTGGTGGCAGAAAGCTCAATCCCACACGGTGGACTCATCGCCGACAATGAGGCCTACGAGATTGGTTTTAACGAGTATGTTACCAGCCAGTCGGTGGTTGCGCCTGGAAGTGTCTCGGTCAAGCGACGGGATACCGGCGAGGAGATAGCGGCTACCGTTCACCCGGTAGAAGAAAAAGAGGGTGCCGCAAGGCGCTTCCAGGTCATATTTGCCCGCGACGAGCATGTCGAGTATGAGGTTCATGTCACCGATGCCAGGAACTTGCGGGGCGGGGTGTTGTGGGCGCCGTTTATCGGTACCCTGCAGGCGGCAGCCATGGGTGCCGTACGACCGGAAATCCATGAAGTGACCGGCGGTCTCTTCCATCGGGCGGAGAACGGTGAAATCACCATCGCCGGTGCCGGTTTTGAGAGTGTCGACTCCCTGCGGGTAATGATCGATCACTTCGAGCTCGTCCCGGTTGTTGTCGATGCACATACCTTGAAGCTTCCGGCGGGTGCCGTGGATATGCTGCAGCTCGCCCCGGGGCAACACCACCTCAGGGTGGCCGATCGCGATCTGGTGGCCGGCATGCCGGGGGCAATCATTATCGGCGAAGAGCTTGCTCTTACCGAATTTAGAATCAGCCCGGAATCCGGTTCCGAGCTTGGCGGCCCGAACGTCTATATCACCGCCAACAAGCCGGCGATCCTGCCGGGGGCCAAGGTCATTCTGCGCTCACGACATGGTCGTGAAATTCGTACCTTTGAAGTAGCCGACGGCATCCTAACGCCTAATCTACGTGATGACGTCATCGACATGAGCCAATTCCGCTTCATGCTGCCGGGGGTGGAATATTCGGATCTCTACGAGGTTTATCTCAGTATGGCCGGCAAAGAGGTCCTGGTCGGCAGCTTCTCCTATACTATGGCGGCCGGACGGGGTATCGATCTGCCGAATTATCCGCCGATGGAAGCAGGCGCCATGGAAACCCGCGGGGATACCCTGTTTGTCGGCGTGAAAGGCGGGCAGTCGACGAGCGTCGATAACCGTTTCCTCATAAAAAGCGGTCTCGAGATTTACGATATCGGCATATGGGATCGGCCGATCAGGCTGTCCCAGGTGCGCATGGATCAGCCGGTAACCGGTCTGGTAACCAATCAGAACGTGGCGTATCTTGCCGCCGGCAGCGATGGGCTGGTTGTTGTCGATATCAGTGACCTTGAGCATCCCCATGTCCTCAGTAATTTCGGCGTCCCGGGTCATAGGGCAACGGACGCGGATCTCAATAGAAATAAAGGAGTATTGGCCATGTCGGTGGCCGATCCGCTTGGCGGCGGTTTCATCCGTTTCTTCGACGTCCATGACCCCGAGCTTGATCAACCGCTCAATTACGGCACCTTTGTCTTTGGCGACGACGAGATAATCGGCCAGCCGGTGGATATTGAATGGCAGGGTGATCGGCTGTACGTCCTGCTCAACCGGCAGGGGAAACTGTATCTGGTCATCCTCGATCATCTCGATGACCAGCCGACCTACACCATCCAGGCCATCGATCGTGGCACGATGGCGGATGAGCTGGACGATGTCTCGATGCTGGTGCAGTACGGCCAGATTGCCCTGACTACCGCAAACGAGTATCTCATTCTCCAGGACAATGGCCAGGGCAGGTACGAGACCGTCTACTGGCAGGCCCGTGGCAACGGTTCCGAGCTCGCCTTGAACCAGGGGGCGGTCTTCCTGGCAACCGGTCAGGGGGTAAAGGATACTCCCGCTCCCGATCTGGCGGTCACCGGCATCGTTCCCGCCCCCGGGGCAGTCCTCAATCCGGGGGCAACGGTCAGGGTGCAATTCAATCAGTTGATGAACACCGATCCCGAACTGGTTGCGGTCGGCTTGACCATTTCCGATGCCAATGGCAAGCCCTTGCCGGCTGACATGTATGCCCTGGAGGGGATCAATACCCTGGCTGGCGGCTATGTCGATATCCACTTTGCTGAAACAATGAATTATGTCGGGGCGATTACCCTGAAAATCTCTCAGGATTTCAGGGCGCTCAACGGCCATCCTCTGATTCGCCCGGTAACGGTGAACTACAGCCTGGTGACGGGAGAGCTGCCTGTTATCGACAGTGTCCGCCGTCTGGTAGACGGCAAGCCGCTGAGCCATTATTTCCATGCCGACGGCACCGAGATCGCCTTGATCGACGGTGTCGGTTTCGGCACGGAGGCGGCGGAGATCGAGATTGTGGTCGGGGATACCGTGGTGCCGTCGGCAAATATTCTCGAGCTGACCGACAGTACCATCAAAATGGACCTGCCGGAAGTTGCCGTGGCCCTTGACGCCGCCGCACTCACCGTCAAGGTGCTCAGGAACGGCCTGGAAGCAACGTTGGCCGGGGCCATTGTGGTCCAGCCCAGAGTCATCCTGCAGGATCTCGACCCGATTCGCGGCCCGCCCGAGGGTGGCAAAACCATTACGCTCTATGGCGTGGCTTTTAATAACCAGATGATTGTCAAATTCGGCGGGGTTATCGCCGGCGATTTGCGATTACTGAATTCAAGCCGCCTGGAAGCTCGGGTGCCTGCCGGCAGCTTCGGCTACGCCGACGTTTCAGTCAGCAGCGAGCTCTTTCCCGATGAAGTAAGTGTCCTGAAAGATGGCTATTTTTATGCCAATAAAGAAACCGGCTCGGTCAACCTCTCGCAGAATGGCCATCGTTCGAGTCCGGTAACATCGATTGTCGTCAAAGACCAGCTTCTTTATGCCGTTACCGGCGGCAGCTATGACGTGGTATACCGCAATGGCGAGAGTGGTCCGACATTCACAACGTCCCGGGCCCAGCTGGTCATCTCCGACATCTCGGATCCGGTTCATCCCGAACTCATCTATAAACATCTTGCCGATCAAGAGTGGCCATATCACTATAACGACACCCTGCCGCCCGACGGCTTCCGCAGTATTGCTCTCGAGGACCGGGAGCTCTATCTCTTAGGCGGCAATCGGCTCTCTCATTTTGATGTCACCCTGGCCGCCGATCCTCTGCTGCTCGAAGATCTGGTGCTGCCGGCCACCGGCAATCACCTGGCGGTGAAGGATAATGTCGTGTATGTGTCGACGGCGGATGGAATCGTTATCTACCGGCTCTTGGCCGACCGTTCTCTCCGTCATTTGACCACACTCTCGGCGGATGTTCTTGGCGGTCAGCCGGGCAAGCTGGTCTTTGCCGAAGACCTCCTCTGGGTGTCACTCCCCTCGGAGTCCCGACTGGTAGCGATCGATCTGATGAACGGCCTCTATGAGACGGTCAACCGAATGGAAGCCCTGGATCTCACAGGCCAGAAAGTTGCACCCGACTCTTTCATCATCCGCAACGACCTCCTTGTTGTTTCAACCGGCTCAAGAGGCACGGTGGTCGCCTATGGGCTCCGTCCGGATGGGCAAAGCAAAGCGGCAGCCGAACTCAAGCTTATGTATCTGCAGCGGGGCGGCGACATGTTTGCCGGCGAGCTGCTGCTCTACGGCCAGACGCTGTACGTTGCCGCCGGCCAGGGTGACTTGCAGATATTCAATATCTCCAGCTGGCTCGATAACAGGTTCCGTGAACAGGTAAAGCTGAAAAATTATTTTGCGCTGACCGGTGCGGTCGATGCCATTGGTTTTGGCCGGGGGGCGCTTTATGCCGGCACGGCATTTGTCGATTCCGCCGGCGTCCCTGCCGAAAATCCATTTGATTCCTATGCAGCGATAAAAGATGCCGCCCTTGGCGGAGCTCTCAATACCATCGCCAACAACCAGCTGACCATCGTTTCGCAAACGCCGCAGCCGGGTGACCGGCTGCAGGTCGATCAACCCGTCAAGGTGCAGTTCAACCGTATTCTCGACCCGTATCAGGTCAATCAGTTCGGCGAAGAACTGTTTGCCCTGACGCTTTCCGGTCAGCCGGTGGCGGGGATCGTTTCGGCAGCGATCAACACTATGGGTACCGAGCTGATCTTCCGGCCGCTTTCGCCATTTATCCATGACAAGGAGTATCAGGTTCGTCTTTCCGCCGCCCTGCATGACCTCCATAACCAAAATATGGAGCGGGATTACCGCTTCAGGTTTACCGCCGATAAACTTCCGGCGCCGGTCATCGACAGTATCCTGCCTGCCTACGGCAGTTGGCGCGGCGGTGAAAAAATCCTTATCACCGGTGAAGGTTTCGGCAACGACAGCGAGGTTGTGATCGGCGGCGTCGAGGTTCCTGCCGGGTCGATGTTGAGTCGAACGGAGTCGGAGATCGGCTTCATCCTGCCTTCGTTCAGCGGTGAGTTGACGGAAAGCCGACTGGTCGGTGTGGCCGTTATCAACGGCGATCAGCGAACCTTCAGGGCGGCAGGCTTTACCATCGTCGCCGATCCGGCGATTACCGAACTGGGGCAATATAACCGGCTGACCGCAAACCTTGCGGCCGGCGATAAACGTTTTCTCTACAATGGCGGTGAAATCATTGCCGTGAAAGGGCATGGTCTGGGACCGCTCACCACGATTCTGGTAAACGGCAAAGCTGCCGAAGATCTGCGGAGTGAAGATGCCAACACTCTGTCGTTTGTGGTTCCGGACGCTACCGTCGGCACCTTGACGATTGAAGTTACCAATACTCCTGTCGAGCAAATTGTCAGAAAGGATGCCGTCTTTAACGACGAACTGGTTGTTGAGTTCGAGTCCATCAAAAATGGGGTGTTTAGCCGGATGGCGCGTTCGGGTGATGTCGTGTTCTCCGTTGATGCGGCAGGCACTAAAGCGACGCTTGCGACCACGGTTGACGGTGTCGTCCCGGTGGTCCTGGCGGAAATACGACTGGCGGGTGCCGCCAACAGCCTGGCCGTCTCCGAACTCTATGCGGCCTGCTCCGTTGGGCCAAATCATGAAATCGCCGTCTACGAAATCGGCAATCTCTATGGCCCCAAGCTCGTCAACTCCATCGTGAATCCGTTGTCGGTCAAGCATAATCAACTGACTCTGGCCGGCAATGTTTTCCTGGCACTCGATGGCAAAAAACTCCATATCGGCAATGTCTTCGGCTCAAGCTGGGAGGATGTCGCCGACGGCGTACTTGATTTTGCCGTCGACCGAAACTTCCTCTATATCCTCTTGGACGATGGGGCAACAGTTGAGGTCCGTCCTCTGCATGATTGGCAGACTGTCGCAGCGCAGTACAGCCATGCTGTCATCTCTCCGAAGAAAATCGCAGTGGCCGGGCAACGTCTGGCGATTCGTGGAGAAAATAGTGTTGAGATCGGTACCTTGCAGCCGAATCAAGCCGGAGTGCGGGTACGTTCGAGCGGCAATTTTACCTTTAACGATCTTCAGGATGCGGCATTCGCAGGCGATCTACTGGCGGTGATCGCTCCTTCGCAAGGGGTATATTCGCTTACTCTTTTTGATGTCGATCAACTGGATGAATCTCGTTCCCTGGTTATCGGCAAAGTCACCTCGGTTGCCTGTAAAGGCGATCTTCGTAGAGCCTCACACCTTCGCTTCAGCAAGGAGATTCTTGAATGGCTGGTTGATGGAAACTATTACAACCTGGCGGTACCGCTGCAGAATAGGGTGAAGACCTTCCCCGAACGGTACATCTCCCAGGCGCAGGAGATCATCGGCTTTGCAGTTGAAGGCAGTACCGTCAACTGGGCGGATGTCGTCCTGGATGTCTTTGACGAGAGTGATGAGCTGCAAAACGGTAACACCAGATTGCTCGGCAAAGATCTGCAGTTTATGACGATGGCGGATTCTTATCAAAACGACGAGGTATACCGGCTTGACCTCTTCAACCAGCCGTATGCCGACATCGATGGCGGGCGTATTCGTCATGACCTGCCCATGTACCTGAAAGGCGCGCCTCTCTTTGGCATAAGTGAAGCGGAGATGCAGCGCTTGTCGCCGGCAACGGCACTCACCCGGAAGCCGACGGACTTCTCGATCCGGGGTGTCAACCTTGATCGGATCGAGTCCCTGCGTTTTAACGATATTACTGTGCCTTCCTGGTCGGTTGGTGAGGATGGCAGCAGTCTGACATTTACAATGGCGTTCGAGGCGGCAGGACTCTACAGCCTGGTCGCCGAACAACAGGGGGCCAAACAGAATCTGCCGGTTGCCTTGACGGTGAATGAATCCCTGGCTGTTGCTTCGCTTGCTTCCAATAACAGCCTCGGTGTGGACAAGGTCAGCGACTCCGGCGGCAATACCATTTCGATTGCCGGAAAAGGCCTCCAGGGGCTTGTCGAAGTCTACTGGTTCGAAGCAGGGCAAGGATATCAGATCAATCAGGCCAGCAAGCTAAACGATGTCGTCTATTCTGAAAATGGCTTGAGTTTCCAAGCCCCGCCGACGGTTCCCGGCAAGGAGTATCGGATCGTTCTCTATAAGCCTTCGACACAAGAAGAAGTGGTTGTCGAGGTGAAGATGACCGGGATTGACGATACCAGACCGAGGTTGACGGGGGCAGAAGACCTCGGCTACACCTCGCCGGTCCGTCTCACCTTCAACGAGGATATCGCCGTAGCATCGTTTACCGTTATCGCCTCCTTCGACGATTACAGCGGGAATGGCGATGAAGATGTATCCCATCTGTTTGAACTGAGCACCGCCGGCAATACGATCCTGCTACAGCTGCAAGAAGGAATTGAGCTGAATCATAACCGGACGTATCGGGTAGTTATCCGCGATATTAAAGATCTTGCCGGCAATCAGGCCGTCCAGGGCGGTCCCATCACCGGTGCCGGCGACTATGTCTCGCAATTCGTCAGCCTGGATGCCATAGCCCCGCATCGGATTTCGCTGACCCGCGTCGGCGATAATCAGGCTGTTACCCCTGCCATGCAGTTGACCAAGGGCCGTGTCTACCTTTTCCGGCCGGCATCGGTCGATAATCGAACCGGGGCAAAAGATCTTATCCATGAGATCCGCATCTCAACGGATAAGGGGATAAGTTTCGGTCCGCCGGAAATATTGAAATACGGCAAAGCTGTTTCCCTGCCGATTTACGAGAATTATACGGGAATCGCCTTCCAGATCAGGGCAATCGATCTGGCAGGTCGATCCCGGGAGAGTCGTTTTGAGGCGGCTGTAAAAGATCCTGAGATTATCTTCAGCGATTTCTATACCACTACTGCCGCCAATCCGAATGTGCCCGGAGAAATTGAAGAAATGACTCGGGCCAACATCTGTGCGGTGATACAGGGCGACACCGACCTGCTGACGAAAATGGAAATGCAGGTCTTTGACAAGACTTATCCCGTCGATATTACAATTGATCAGTCAGGAAGTGCCAAAGGTTGTCTGTCATATCTCAATCCGAAACTGCATGATTTAAGCAGCGATCAGGTTCCGGTCCGAGTTCGGGTCGGCTATCGATTCACCGGTACGGCCTACAACGATTACACCTATAAGCTGTGGCTGGATAAAACGCCGCCCGATATTTCTATAGTTTCCCCGCCGGACGGCGCTCGGGTGCCGATGGATGAAGAAACCAGTGTGTTGCTCAAGTCATTCGACAGATACGGCATCGACAGAATTGAGATTGCCATAAATGGCGGGGCGTGGCAGGAAGTGACCACTCCCAACATGTTCAACTTCATGGTGGTTGGTCTTGATCCGGTCACCGTGAAAGTCAGGGCCTTTGATCCCAATGGCAATGAAAGTCTGGCCGATGCGGATTCCACCATCACTCTGACGCCCTTTGACCCAACCAAGGGTGAGCCGAAAGTTGAGTTGCTCAGCCCGAAAGACGGCGCCAAATTCCACGAAGGAGAAGAAATTTCCCTGGAAGTGGTGATCAGGAATTTACTGTCCGCCCAACTTTTTATGGATGTCGGCGGCAGTGAAACCGACCAGCGGAACCCGGCCCCGGTGACCATCGCCAAGGCGGAAGAAGATCCGGAACGCTTTGCCTATAAGGTTGTTCTGCCGAAGGTCGGCCTGAACCTGGTCGTTGTTCTGCGGCTCCAGGCGGGCTCCCTCTCCTCACGCCGTTTCATCAACGTCCTGAAAGACGATGGGGTTGCCGAAGAATTGGATTTCACGGTACTGCCGCCGGCTAAAGTTCTCACCGGCACCCAGGTATGGTTCAATGCCGCAAAACCCGTAGCGATGACCGACTTTTCGACGGAGTCGTCGATCGAGGTCGAGGATCCGGTCGGGGCGGCTGCAACTGCCTTCCCCTTAGGTCAAGGTGCGGGTAATGTCCTCATTGGAAAGGAAGGTACCAATGTCGGCGTTACCGCCATTCTGCGCGATCGATCCGGCAACGACAAAACGACTGAAAAGATTCTCGAAAAAATCCTCTATATAGCCGACGCTGCTACGGTGCTGTATACGCCGCAAGGGGCGAATCTGGTGACCGGCGATATGGTTCATGTGCCGGGCCATGACGGCGTAATCTGGGTAGTGAATAACAGGGCGGGAGGGTATGAAGTACGCCATGCCGGTGGCGTTATTTTGCAGGAAAATGAAGGGTCGCTGGAAAAACTGCAGTTTACCGGTACAGGACTCCTCGCGCAGGAGAACCTTGGCGCCACCCGAAATCTGCTCTTTTTGCCGCCGGCAGACGATCATTTCGGCGCCCCGGTTCGGCAACCACTTTTAGGCGATCTGCTGGGCGGTGCCGGAAATACAATTTACACCCGGCACGGCAACCTGATTGACGGCTATGTCCTGGCAGGAAACGATTTCGTTCCGGCGGTCGGAAAAATCATAACCGAGCCGATCATCGCAACTGCCGTCGATCACGGCCGTCTTTACGTCCTGAGTCATACGGATATTACCGCCTACCGGATGGGTGGTGAAAAACAGCTTGGCCTGCAGGAGGTATTCCGCACCAATATCGATGGAGATGCCGAAGGGCTGGTGGTCGATGGGGTAAATCTTGCGGTCTGGCAACATGAGATCGTCAATTTCTACAAAATCCTGGGCGACGGCAGCCTGGTCAAGGGCAAGAGTGCTGCGGCCGGCGGGGCAATTCATCATGGCATAACGGATGGCGAATTGACATGGCTTTTAGTCGATGGCCCATTCGCCGATCTGACCTGGCAGGGGTATTTCGATGGCGATCTGGTCGCTCTGGATGCGGTAGGGTCGGACCTGCGTCTCTTTGCCGGCAATCAACTCTTTGAACGAACCGCCGATGAAGGCACGATCAGGCAGCGTCCGCTTAATGCGGTCGAGGGCAGTGTCGCATTTGAACCGGTCCTGATTGAAGCGCCTCACGGTGTCTTGATCGATAATGCTTCGGAAACAGCCACCTTGGGCGATATTGAACTCAGCTTTTATGCCGAGACAAACCAACAATTGCCTGCCTGGAAGGTGTGGCATGAGGGTTCGGTTCGCTGGTTTATTCCTCGCCACAGTCTCAAAGCGGGGCAGATACAGGTTGTGGGCCTTGAACGGAGTGGCGTCTCGCTCGAGAAATCACTCTCCCGAAACGAGACGGGTAACGCCATTCTTTCGAAAGTTACACCTCAGTCGGCCACCATTATTACCAAAGGTGCCGTCATTCCGATCGTTGCCACCCTGGCAGCCGACGCACGGGCAGCATCGGTGAGTCTCACCATGAATGGCGACAGCCGGGATGGTGCTGCCGATAATGAGGCGCAATCCTATCAGTGGTTCGATGCTCCGAATAAGGACCTGGCTGATTATCAAATAGATGTGGATCGGCACGAGGCGGCAGCAGCCACTCTCAGCCTGGTCGACAATGACCCATTGCTGGAGGAGGTCCGAATCCATCAGCCTCGCAATAATCAGCCGTTTGAAGAAGGTGAGACCCTCACCATAGAATACAAGGGCACCGCCGAAAGCGGGAATGATTTCCGCTTTGCCGAGATCCGTCTGGAAGATACTAACGGCAATCTCATTCACCGGCGTTTTGCCGCCGATATTGCCGGGGTTGTCACACTGACCATGCCGGTTATCGAGGCGATGGAAACCTATTATGTCGTTGTCAGAACGTTCTATGGCGACAGCTACTACTTCAGCGAGGCCAAGACGGGCATCAAGGCGTATCCAAAGCTGAAAGTTCCCGCCCTTGAGATTGTCGGTGTCGCTCACAAGGTAATGGCCGGGTCTGAAATAGCAATCTCTATTGCCACCGAGATCCCTGCAGGGATGTCGACCTCCCTGGATATCTATGACGATGCGGGCAAATTACTCGCTGCCGGGGACACCAAAACCCAGCTTACCGTACCGTTTGCCACCGCCTATCTGCGAATGGTGGCGACTGTATCCGATGGTGCCGGCAACAGTCGCAGGGATGAACGAGTCGTTCGGGTTATCAACCCGATCATCCTTGAACAAGCGGCCGTGCAGCAGAAATTCCAGGCGGCGATCCCGGAGGTCGGCGATGCCTGGTTCGCCCATGGGCGCGGCCTCTATAATCTTGCCGGCGAGCGGGTGTTCCAGTTTGATTCGACCATCAAGGCCTTGGCCCATCTGGGCGATCGGCTCATCCTCTCTTTGGCCGATATCGGGATTATCGTAGTCGATCCGGCGGATGATTTCAGGATTCTCAGCCGGATGCCGATGGCAAAAGAAGTAACCGGTCTCGCGGTCAGCGACAATCATCTCCTGGTCATACAGTCCGGTGCGGCGATTGCCTACACCATCTCCGGCAATGCCATCGAAAACGAGCGGGCAGTCAGCGCAAACGGCAAGATCGTCGATATTCAGGCGAGAGATAACGGCTTTGTGGCAGTGACGGATCATGAGGTGGTTCTTCTTAATAATGATTGCACTATCAAATATCGCCAGAATGGTGCATTTACCTCCTTGGCGCAGCTGGCCGATTATATCTATCTCGGTGACAGCAATGGCAAGTTGTGGGTGATTGACAGTAATTTCAGTTGGATAAAATCATTCGATGTTAATTTGCCGATAAACCGGTTGCTGCCGTTGCAGAGCCAGCTCATAGGCTTGAGCGCTGACAATAAGCTGACATTTATCGATGTAAATGATTTCCGGGCACCGGTTGTTGTCGGGAAATATTCGGCACGGACAGGAGACAGCTGCACCCGAGCCATTTTGGCCGGCGGCAAGCTTTGGATCGGCGGCGAGAGCGGCGCGGTATATAGTCTCACTCGTCCTGCCTCGGCAGTATCCACCCTCTATGCCAGCAGCAGGCCGCGCGGCTATATCGACGACGTTGCGGCTGTTGAAGGCTTTTTTGTTGCCGCTGCCGGGGATTATGGGGCCGTTACTTATCGAGCGGATGCCGATCAATGGCGGGAAGATGTCTATCCGGCGATGTTTACCGCCGCTACCCATGCAGTTGCCGCCCGTGGCAGGATAAGGTACCTTCTCCAGCAGGATTATAAGCGCGTCGTCGCCTTGGACGAAGCCGGGGCGATGACCAACATCATGGCCAGTGCTCCGTTTACCGCACTTCAGGTAACCGCGACCAAGGTGGTCGCGGCGGCAGGACCCGATCTCCATATTGTCAATCGCCACAACCCCAGCCAGCATACCACCTTTGTGGTGAGTCAAGGCGATGATATTGTCGCCCTGGCCACTGCCGGCGAAAGTATCCTGGCAAGCACCATCAACGGCACGATTTATCGGCTCGAAATCGGGCCGTTCCCGGTCGCTATTAACGAAATCCGTGTCGCCGGCATCGTCAATAGCGGTGATGCAATTCGCTTTATTGCCGGCGACGGCGATTATCTCTTCTACGCCGACGGCGCCAATCTCCATCGGATGCGGCTGGACAATAATGAAGATCGGTATATCGCTTTGGGCGGCCAGGTAGATGCGCTCAGCGTTGCCTCGGGCAATGTCTGGGTAGCGGCCAATCGCGAAATCTATAGATTCGATGCAGCGGGTGCCTGGCAACAGGCCCCGGCGGTGTTTCTCACGGCAAAAAATCCTGTTGAAACATTGGTAGCAAACCAGAGCAGGCTGATGGTGGGGATGGGGGCTTTGGGGGTCGAACTGTATGAATTGCCGGCGACCGCTCTCAACTCAAGCCCGGCGCTGGTTGCCCCTCTCTTTAACTCGATTTTTGTCCAGAATCAGGTGATGAACCTTGAGCTGGCAGACTCGACGGGGGTGAATTGCGCTCGTTTTCTGGTCAATGGTGCAATTGTCGCAGTGCGGGATTCCGCTCCATTTAAAGCCGGCGTGACGGTGCCTGCCAATCTGAAAAACGGTCAACCCTTCGACCTTGAGGTCGAAATCGACACGGTTTGGGGAACGGTCATCAAATCGGCCAAGCGGCGGGTGATTCTGCAGGGCGAAGAGCTGCCGGCAAACCCCTTCTCCGTTTCGCTGCAGTTGGATCATTTCTATCTGCCGCAGCCCCTGGAAATGCGGGCGCTCATTCATGACAGCCTGCACCCGGTGGCCCAGGTTGAGTTCTATTATAGTGCAGGGCCGACCGGGCCGTTTGAGCTTATCGGCAAACATTACGGTCCCGAATATGTCATCGCCAGAAATTACGAGCAGTCGGCCGACGGCCATTATATCATGGCTCGGGCAATCGATGTCTATGGCAACTATGCCGAGTCTGCCCCGCAACAGTTCTATCGTCTCCAAGACCATTTCCGACCCAGTATCTCCGTCGGTATCGATGGCCCGACCATTAGCGGCAAGCCGGCAGGAAATCATCCGTGCCAGGTTGTCGTCAATGTCCGGGATGTCGGCGACAGCGGTGTGGAAATAGCTCTTCTCCGCCGAAATGGCGTTATCGTCGCGGCAAGTTTTGCCGACGGCGAGTTCCGCTATGACGAGGCGGCGCCGGAACCGGGTGCCACCTATGTCTATCATGTCTATGCCCGTGACCGTGCCGGGAACTATCGCGAGTATGAAAAGACCTATCAAATAGTCCAGGATAATCCGCCGTCCGCACCCGTCATCACAGTCCAGGACACCATCCGGGAAATGGGTCGTTTCCCGGTGAAGGTCGCAGGGCAGGATGATCTGCAGCTCAAGAGAATCGAGCTGAGCTGGAATGGCCGGACCATGGGCAAGGATTTCTCGGGAGCGAATGTCCGAACGGCTGTTGCCGACTTCAGTGTCACCGACCTTCGGGGCACCAGACTGACTGCTTCAAGTATCGAAACCTTAACCGCGGCTGTAAAGGATACCCTTGGCCAGGTTGTTTCTTCCGAAGTCGCCTTGACGGTTATTCCGGACAAGGTTCCCGATCCGACCAGGATGCAGGTGCAGGTTCCTCCGTATCACTTCTACGATAGAGCGGTCCCGGTGACCATTCGCGGCCTCGACCTGGTTGACGACGGTCCCGTCGGCAGTCTGAAGGTTTCCCTGGTCAATGTCACCGGTCCCGTTCCTGTTGAAGGCCCGAAAAATACACCGGCAGGCAGTTCCTGCAATCTGACAATCAAGGCCAATAAAGATGCATCTCTGGGCGAGACCCTGAAGTTCAAGGTCCGGGTAACGGATGAGCTTGGTCAGTTTGCCGATTCGGCCGTGTATTCGGTGGCTCTCACCCAGATCCCCAATGAGGTTCGCTTTGTCATTGATAGCGACGATTCCATAAATCCACTCTATGCCAAGGTGGGAAGTGCGATATCTTTCCGGATCGTCGTTGTCGATTCGGCCCTACGTCCCGTTCCGGGCCAGGCAGTCGATTGGTTTATCGAACAAGGGCCGAATGTGGCCATGCAACCTCTGGGCAGTACGACAACCGGCAGCGATAGCCTGACAACTCTCGAGGTCGATTTCAACCGGGGCGCCGGCAGGTACCGAATTCTCGCCAGGGTAAAAGACTTCACCTCGGTGAAGGCGCTCCACTCCTTTGAGCTCGAGCCGGGAGAAGTGGACTATCTGGCAATTGACTTTATCCCGCCGGTAACCGCCGGCGATGAGTTGAATGTGGCGATCTCGGCCAGGGACCAGGGCAACAACCTTGTCCACTTTGCCAATGAGGAACTCTTGACCATTGCCCTGACCGATCCGGCCTTCCATTTCGCCTTTGCCGATACTGTCAGGGTCGAGCGAGTGCTGACCGGTGACGGCTATTTCCTGGAGAAGGGGCATGTCCGTTTGACCAATGGCCGGGCGGTCGTGGCGATTTCCGCCGCCGAGAGAACCGGGGTCTACAAGGCCTTGCTCGGTGTTCCCGCCGATAGCGGCCTCGTTGTGCGTTATGACCATGACGGTTTATCCGCCACCCCGAAAAATGATGTAACAGACCTCGATTTTACAGTAGTGCCCGCCGAGCCGACATCCTTTACCTTCAGTCGGACCGGAATGACAAACCTCGCCCTGGGGGATCCTGCGCGACTTGAAGCAGGCGAAACGGCGATGGTCAAGCTTCGGATAACCGATCGGTTCGGCAACCTGACCACCACGGTGAAGAGTGGAACCGGGCGCCAGGATGCAAATTATGGTATCGAACTCGGCCTGACCGGTGGTGCCGAAGTGAATGGCCAAACCGGCAGTGCGGCAATAGCCATTCATCGCGGTGAAGCGGAGTTTGGGGTAACAACGCCGGTTGTCGAAGCTGTGACCCTGTCAATCTTTTCGGTTCTGCCGCAGCCGGAGGCACTTGCCATGACAGCAACGCTTACCCTGAATTTCCTCAAACCGCGTCCTGCCATCACTGCCGCCGAGTTTGCGATGGTCCACGACTCCGTTGCGCCGCCGCTTGTTTTGACATTTACCGAGGCGGTTGAGGAAACCGGCACCACGCCGGTCGCCATAAGCCTGGATGGGAGTCCGGTTGCCGGAACTGTTGCCATAGACAACAACGTGCTCACCTTCACCTTCGGCAACCCTGTTGAACTGAATCGGCAGTATGACATTACGACTGCGGCGTCAAGTCTTGCGGGAGCGGCAGGAAAAGACCCGGTTCTTGTTCAGCATCTCCTGGTCGGCAGCCCGCAGCTTGCCCTGCCCGTTCAGCCGAAGCCGTACCTTTTGGCAGGGGCGGCAAACAATATTTTAGTGCTCTTCGGACCGGACATCGACTGCGCCGCTTTGAGCAATGGCCGGGTGGTCCTGGAATCAGCCACCCCATCTTTTGACTGGACCAACAGCACCTTCACTGTTCCAAGTCTTGGCGGCCTGATAACCGATGGTAAAATCGAAAAGCTCGAACTGCAGGGGACTTTGCCCGGCGGAGGAGCGATACAAGCCGCAAACAGCATCTCCATTCGCCTCCTGCTGCCAGGTCATGATTTTGACGGGGATGGCTTAAAAAATGAGCTGGAGATTGCCCTGGGTCTTGACCCGACCAAAGGCGATTCGGATGGTGACGGCATTCCTGATGGCGATAAAGATTATGACGGTGACGGACTCTCCAATAGCGCGGAGCTGGTTCTGGGCACCGATCCAGCCAAGGCCGACAGCGATAATGACGGCTTGTCCGATTTCGCTGAAGCCAACGAGCATCATACCAATCCCCTGGCGTCCGACACCGACGGCGATGGCCTGAACGACGGCTTGGAGGTGAAGACCGGCAACGATCCGAACAAGAGCGAAGCAATGGATCTCGGCAACTGGGTAGTCGGCCTCGAGGTCGTCCCGACCGGGATTCAAATCACCTACTCCGTCGCCAGTCCGCCGATAACGCAACTCCAGGTTTTTGCCACCTTGTCTGTTGATGGTAGCGAGTATCGCATCAATGTCACCCCGGAGCGCTTCGGCACCGGCTATGCCAGTGACGATCTGGCGGTTGCCGGCCATCAAAAAGACGGGCTCTTTAAGGTGGTGGGCGCCGGCAGTACCACGCTCCGGGCCTCATTGGGCAATACCACGGCTGAATCGGCCCTCACGGTTTTGCCGGCCACCGATACCGGGCTGGCAGTCCGCCTTGTGCCGACAACTACGCCGCAAAAACTCTATGCCGGCAGTGATACTGGTGAATTATGGCTTGAGCTTGTGGGAAATCTGCCGGTTGAAATTCAATCCATTACTCTTGATGGGAAGGAACTCCCTGTCCAATGGGTCTATCCGTTGTCGCTCGCCGTTCCTTTAGTAAGAAAAAGGTCGGCGGAGACTGATGTGCCGGATGACTGGTACGGTTGGTACATAGGAGAACCGGCGGAGACAAGCTCTGGTGTGTATGCTCAGATTATCAGTGGTAATTTCGAACAGCTTATGAATGGCCATCAAATCGTAGATGAATTTGGTGACGGGCCCTTACTTGTGTATATCGGCTTTCCTGGCGGTGTCAGCCAGGAGGTTCAAGGGCATATTACGTTCAAACTTGATGTCTATGGTATGAATGAACAACAGACGGTGGCAGTGAATGTACCGGTGGAAGCTGATCCTGAACCTACTCTTTCATTTACTTCTCCACAGCCGGGAGAGCTGAATCTGCAGGTGGGACAACCGCTGGATCTGCCGCTGGTAATCACCGATGCAGGATTCAATACCATGGATGTCCAGTACTTGCTCGATGGCGTGCCGCTCACCAAACCGGTGATTCCGCCATATCCGGAGCTGAAGATCGGTGAGCCGGCGGTTGTTACGACCAATATCGTTAAACAGGGGTATGGGTCTTATCACGAAGAATGGATCACGAGCACGAGGGATTGGGATTTGGGAAATCTCAGCTATAGCAAATTGGCGGAATCGGAATATGCGATGTTCCGGTTCAGTGTAAAGGAGGCTGATTGTTATCGGCTAAAATATGATCATCTTCGTTTCATTGGATATATTCATCCAGTGGCCGAAGATGGGACCATTCTGTGGAATAAGACAGTCGCTTGTCGCAATAATTGGGATGCAGAGAGTCCTTTTCAGACGATTCTACAGCCGGGAGAGTATGTCGTTGTCTTGGCTAAAGGCTGGAAGAGCGATCATGGAGGTAGTAACTCCCTGCCTGGCGGATTGCGCTACCTCTTGGAAAATTATCAAGCTGATTTGGCTTCAATCAACGGCTCTGTCTTGACAGTTGAATTGGAAAAAGGCTCCTCCGGAGATGGCGGTGGATACGGCGAGTATGACGGCCAGTGCTATAACTCTTGCTATTACTATTACAACTCCGAATGGAACCAGAATCAGGAGTTAAAAGCAGAAGAGGAGAGGAGTTTTATCAAGCATTCGGCGCGAACAACGACCGACTTCGGGCGAGGCTATAAAAAAACACGCCGTACCTATACCCTTGGCGATAGTGAAATCGGTTCCCACACCTTGTCCGTCAAGGTGATTGAACATATGGCCGGCAAGGAAGTCAGGGAACACCAGGTGGGCTCCTATGCTCTCAATGTTACTGCGGCAACCGGACAGCCCACTTGCGGAGAAATTCAAGTCGAGCAGGTATCGCCTGGCCAGGGCGAGACAATCTTTGTCGGTGAGCGCGGCGACTTGGCCACCGGCGAATTCACCAACTTTACACCTTTTTCCATCAAGGCAACCGCATCTTCCGGCATCAAGCGTGTTGAGTGGCTCAACCCGCCCTTACTGCCGGAACCACTGCCTGGAGCCTTCCCTGTGAATGTTCAGATGTTGGAACCGGGTGTAGCGGTTGCTGCTTCTGAGCGGCAGTACGGGACTATCTCTGAAGACGGAAGAACGATCTCTTCTGACATAAAAGAACCATTTGGAGTTCGTGTTGAGTTTCCTGGAAGTTATAACTTTATTATCAATAATAACGGTTTTCATAACACAAATCTTGCGGTGAGGGTGTACAACGTACTATCGCGAGAGGAAGTTGCCCCAGCAGGGGGGGAGTGGGAGCTCGATCGGGGTGATTATTATGTGTTTGTAGTTAACGATGAAAATTGGAACGAAAACATTGAATGTCAGAACGTAGTCCAGTCAACCATTCAATGCCAGAATGGTTCCAATAACTATTGGCGCAGTTATTATTGCAATGATTATGTCCCCACCGGATGTGCTGACGCCAGCATTACTTGTCAGGATATCGACATTATATGCCAAGATTATTCGATTTCCGTAAGCGGACATTCACTAACTTATAATACTCTGTTTCCAAATTATCAAAATATTCAACTGGAATATGCAATATCATATTCTGGTCCCGGTAGTTCCGGTCCCGGTTACAACACGGCTCTTAACCGAGGTTTAGAGAGCTATTATGCAAACTTAAACACCTTCGATATCACTCTCAATAAAGTCGACGCAGCTGCAAATCCTTCCTGCCCGTTCACCAGACAGTTGAACTACAGGGTCGATTCTGTCGATAACACCTATTTTACTCTAGGTAACTTCGCCTCATATCAAGCACTTGAACGTAGCGGTCTCCAGGAGATCCAGCTCAAGGTCACCAGCAATTGTGGCGCGGAAAAGATCGTTACGTTGCCTGTCTTCGTTGCCAAGGACCCCGATCCCGTTGCCGTTATCAATAATCTGCAGGATGGCTCGATCTTGGAGCTGGGAGCCACATCTCCTCTTGATATCTCTATTGCGGATAGCGGGCGAGATGTCGTGGGGGTTACCGTCTTTCTGCGGCCATCTTCCGGGGCAGGCAATCTTACAGAGGACATCATGCTGTCGTCCTTTTTCCTTGCGGAGCAAGTGTCCGGTACCTTTTTGCAAAATGAGTATGGTATTGCTGTTGTAAAACCATGGACTGCGATTGGAGATAATTATACTATTCACCTCCCGGTAACCATTCCTGTGGAAATTGATGTTAACGGAACTTGGAGCGATCTGCCAACCGGCAATTACCAGATGTATCTCGTCACGACTGAGGTGGATGGAAAACTCACTTATTCCAACCCAATGAATGTCGAGGTAATCGCAAACTCCGCACCACCAACCCTGGAAGTCATGGCTGTTGATTATGTGGTTCCGCCAGGTGGAATTTTCGCTGTCGAATTCGAGGCTAAAAAAATTGGTTCACTGAAATCGGTGCACGTGTCCGCTACAGGGGCTGTTGAATCCGGAACCTCTACGTTTGAGGTGCCGGCCGGCATAAACCAAAGATCTATGAAAGGCTATGTTGAGATTACTGCGGAGCCCGCCGCTCAACCAGGAGATACCATTGTCGTAACGGTGACAGCCGAAGATAGCCAAGGGAAAACGGCGTCAAAACAGATAACCGTGGAGATTGGCTCCTGGGGCGGTACCGTTGAGGTAACAGGAGCTCAATATGTTGATAACTCAATGCGTTATACTGAAGTCGTTGTCAAACAGAATGGTGTTTTGACTTACAGCGATCCAAAAATAATATTGAAGAGCCTCATTGTCGAGACCGGTGGGCACGTTGCGGTTCAGATACCAAACCTCACCATAAATGAACGTTTGCAGATAGATGCAGGTGGTGAGCTGCGAGTTCAGAATGGTTCTAATTCAAATCTGTCCGGTGGCATGCATGGCGGTGATAATAACGACAATGCGTCCTGGAGTGGTATACATAGGCATGAGGCCTATGGCGATTTCCGTAAGCCGAATACCCAGGGCGCATATGGTAGCGGGACAGTTGCTGGAGGTGGCGCTCTTGCAATAAAGGTCCCGGAGCTGATCGTCAATGGGGCTCTTTCTGCGAATGGGCAAGATATACCGGCAGACGGTTACGGGGCTTATTTCTACAGCGCCGGAGCCGGTGGTTCATTGCATCTGCAGGTTGGCGCACTTTCCGGCTCAGGAACGATCAGGGCCAATGGCGGCAATGCGACCCTGGCTTATGAACGAGCCGGCGCTGGTGGACGCCTGGCCATCCATTATGAGTCAATTTCCGCCGGAACACTGGCAGATCTTGATCTTGAGGCTAAGCCGGGTACGACTGTAAGTTCGCCGGCCAGCTATGCAGCGGCACCGGGTACCGTTTTCACCAAGAGCACAGGGCAGCTTTTTGGCGACTTACGGATCGAGGATGGCGGGCATGGACATGCACATCAGACGACAACCCTGCGATCGGTCGGCAGCCACATAATTACCGGAATTGCCCCGGTGGAGGGACAGGCCGATCGGTATAAAGTTACGGTGGGCGCGACTCCGAATTGGCCACTGCCCGGCACAGGGCTTGACCGGCTCGGCCTCAAAGGACTTTTTATAAGTCTCGATTCCAATCCCGACAACACTCTCCATGAGATTCTCGACAATGGCTCCAACTATCTCATCATCGAATCTTCTCAGGATATCAGCGGAAATGTCGGCGCAACCTTAAGGGGCATTATCCGGCTGGATACACTGACTGTGAGTGAGAACGGTCATCTAGTGACCAATGATTTGTTATATGCCGATAGGTTTGAGATCTCCAGCCCGATAAATGTCGCGGATGTTCCTCATCTGATGGCCCCGAAACAAATCTATAACGATCTACTGGTTGAGAATGAATCGATCTTCACTGTTGCCGATATTGAAACCGGTTCGCTGAAAATAACAAACGGCAGTTTTATAAGCCGGGGTGAAATCGTTGTAAAAAACGGAGATCTTGTTGTATCCGGCACAAGCAATTTAGAGGCAGAATCTCTAACCGTTGAACGGAATTTAACCATAGAAGGTAAAGCCAACCTATCTGCCAAGGAAATTACTGTTCAAGGCGATCTCCTCCTGTCAGGTGCGGAATTGGAAGTTGCCGTTGCACAGGGTGTCAATGTTTATGGCGATGTTGCCCTGGTCCGGGATGTCAATAACATTGGCTCGATACTGACTGTTCCCGATGCAGATTCCACGGCGCAGAAAATCTTTGCGCTGCAAATGGATATCACCGGCAAATTGACCATAGGCGATGGCTCTCGTATCGATCTGACCGGCAAGGGATATCCAATGAGGAAAACAATTGGGTTCCAGGAGTCAACAAATTATCAGGGTGGCACCCATGCAGGCATGGGAGGATCAAGCACGGTCGATACAACCTACGGCGACTTTAACCGAATCCTCTTTGCCGGTGGCGGCGGCTATTATTCAGCCGGCGGCGGTTTGATTCATTTGCATGCCGGGAATATTGAGCTGCAGGGATCGGCAGCGATCCGTGCCAACGGTCAGACGGCGTTGGATGGCACCGGTGCGGGTGGTGGAATTCGGATCGATACCAATACTCTTGCAGGAACCGGCTTTATCGAAGCACAAGGAGGGGGAACAAGCAATTCAAGCTCCGGTGCGGGTGGGCGGATTCGTATAGCCTATAATGCCAGCATCGATGGCGGACTCCTGGAGGCCGAACATATCTCGGCAAGAGCGGGGCAGCAGACTACGGTAAACTCTCCTGCTTATGTAGGCGGAGCCGGGACAGTCGAAGTCAGAAACAAGATCTCCGGTGTTAGCCGCTTGATTGTCGACAATGGTCTGGCCGGACAGACAACACAATGGACGCCTGTGCGAATCGTTGGTCAACATGAAATTGTTGGCGTGGAAAACCTTGCCGATGCTCGGTTGCGCGTTGAGGTGAAAGGCACGCCGTGGACACCACCAACGGAATCTCCGGACGGACTGGGCCTCGTTGGCTTGCAGGTCGACCTCCAGGCGGAAGACCAGTCCGGGCCAAATCTTACAATTATCGATAACGGGGCGGACTGGTTTGTCGTGGAAACCGGCGGTGTCGCTCTGCCGGCGGGTTTGATCGGCAAGGAGATCATCGGGGTTGTGCAGCTGAATTCCCTGGAGGTCAGAAATGGTGCGGCCTTCTATAGCCGTGACAGGCTGGCCTTGGACATGCAAAACGATCTGCACGTAACCTCTGATACTATCCTGGCTTTTGGTCAGCTGGATGGTTGGACGGATTATCAGTGGCCGGAAAATTGCTCCCTGCTCATCAGCAGCGATCAAAAGGCGGAAACAGCCGCATTAGCCAAGCTCAACGTCACAATCGAGGGCAGTCTGGACGTTACGGACTGGTTGGCTATCTCGGGTTCCGACAGTGCCCCGGCATCCTTGAATGCCGACAGGATAACAACAGGCGGTGGTTTTACTGTCGAACATGCGGTAATTACCTGCCCGAATGTGGACATAGGCGGCAACATCCATCTTCTCGACGGCGCTGAACTGACGGTTCCCGATGCCGATGTCGTCAAAAAGACTGTCACACCCCTTACTATCGCCACCTCCGGCAATCTCTATGTGCAGGAAGGGGCGGCAATCAACCTGGATGGCAAAGGATATCCAGCCACGTCTGCCGGTCCTGATGGCAGGATGGACGAAAAAGGTTTTGGTGCCCATGGTGGGCTATGCTCTTCCAACACCGCCGATGGGAGTTACGGCCGTTATCAGGAGGCAATGTATGCCGGTTCCGGAGGCGCATATGACTATCAGAATCAAGCTAAAGGTGGAGGTTTTGCAAAAATTACCGCCAATAATCTCTCCCTTGCCGCAAATGCCAGGATATCGGCAAACGGCACCAGTTCAGCCGCCGGTGGCGCCGGGGGGGGAATCCATTTGAAGATTGCGGCGGATTTCGAGGGGAGCGGGACACTTTCGGCACGGGGCGGTAATTCTACCACCTATTACACTTATGCCGATTATTGTTCAGGCGGTGGAGGCCGGATTTCCATCGATGTTGCCCCGGAAAACGATCATTTTACCGGCATCTTCAATGCAACGGGCGGCAGATACGGTTCCACCAAGGTTGCCGGTGCTGGAACCGTATATATCGGCAGTGAAGAGTATTGGGATACTGGTGATTGGGGGAGTCTTATCGTCCATAACGGCGGTGCCGGTGCCAGGTCTGGGAGCACACCTCTGCGCAAGGTGGGCAGTCATCGGATCGTCGATGCTGAAGACTTGGGAGGGGGGCGATGGAAAGTTATTGCCGGGGAACCTCTCTTGTTCAATCCCATCAACAGTTCGGCAAGTGTTACGAGAGGTGGGGTGTATTACGAGTATTTCACCGTAACAACCGAAGAGACCTACGTGATGGAGACAACAGCTGGAGATTTTGATACGTATATGCACCTTTTTTATAACGACGGTTTGCTGGATGCGAGTGACCATATCGGGCTTGATGATGATAGTGGTACCGGGAACTTGTCCAGGATCAGCAGAGCACTGGATCCTGGTAATTATATCCTGGCCATCGGTGGCTACGAGATGAGTCTTGATGCGGCTGTAACAGGAAGAAATACCTCTTCATTATATGGCAATTTCCAATTATCTATCGATATTTCTGACAGTAGCCAGAATCACATATGGAAGGCAAATGATCAACAACCGGCAAGGGGAATCGTCGGCAACTACATAGACCTCGATCCAGCCACCACCGACGGCCCCTTCTATAAAATTGTCGATAACGGCTGGGTCGATTTTACCATCGAAGATCCCGACGGCAGTATTACCGATGCAAGTTCTTTGATCGGCCGGACATTTATCGGCGTGCATCGCTTCGAAACTCTGGAAGTGACGGGTGGGGCGTCTTTAGATTTTGGTGCAGATCGGGTGTTTGTTCTGGATCCTGTTCATTCTCTTTGGGATTTAAGCAGCGAAATCAAAGCAGATAGTGCAAGTGTGCTGCCGGCGCGGCAGTAAAAGTTGGGTTGGGGCTACCAGTTTTGCGGTTCGAATTGAAAAAACTTCAAACGCTGAACTTTAATGCCGGAAACCCGAAACAAAAACAAATTTTATAAGGATTTACTTATGTTGTTACGTCATTTTTGGGTCGCAGCTCTTTTTTTTACGCTTACCGGCTTGGTCGCCTGCAGCAGTGAAAAGGAAAATACTACCATTGCCACGGTTAATGATAAAAAAATCAGCAAAGAGCAGGTCGAGGCATTTTGGCAATTCAAGCGGGTACCGGCAAACGACGAGAAGCGTAAAGCCGGTATACTTGAGCAATACCTTGAGCGTGAGGCGCTGGCGGGGGTGATCGAAAAGAAAGCTCTTCTCGATAATGCGCTGATTCAGGCGGAGTTGAATGAGTTCAAGAAAGAGATGCTCATCAGCCGCTATTTTGAAAAATATCTGGATGAGCAGGTCACCGAGCAGGCGGTGACCAACTATTACAACACCAAGGCAGCCGAGTACGAGGAGAAAAAAGCCCATGTCGCCCACATCCTGATCCGTCTCAACAAGACCATGTCCGAAGAGGAGCGCCAGGCCAAATTGACCACGGCCCAGGAGGCGTATTCCAAAATTCGTGCAGGCGAAGATTTTAGCCAGATCGCCGCTACCTATTCGGAAGATATGATTTCCGCCAAGAAAGGCGGTGACCTTGGCTGGGTAAAGGAAGGCTCGATTGACGAGCATTTTTCCAAGACGGTTTTCAATATGAAGGAAGGGGATGTCTCCGAACCGTTTGAGACTCCATTCGGTTTCCATATCGTTATCCTCACCGAAGCGCCGCAGGTGGTCAAGCAACCCTTGAAGGCGGTGGCCGGTGATATTCGCTATCAACTCCGTAATGAGGCGAAGAAGGCCGAGATGGAAAGGCTGCTGGCTGAGGTGAAAATTAAAAAATAGTTTCAAGTTGATCCCACCAATATAACCAAACCTTAAATAATCGGAAGGTTCATTATGGTTTATTGCAAGACATTACTATCGCTTCTGTTTTTACTCATTCTCTCTTCCTGTAGCGGAGACCGGCCCGTGCAAAAACCGCCCGCCGATAAAGAAGGCGTGAAAAAGGAGGCAGCGGTAAAATTAGGCGGCGAGGATGTCGTTCTGGCCGTGGTCAACGGCTCGAAAATTAGCCGCTCCGACCTTGACCTGGCCATTCGAAAATTGGCGGGTGAAGAAGCAGCCGGCGGGCTGGATGAAAAGACTGCCAAAAAGGTGCTTGAAAGCATGGTCATGAGCCGTGCCATCAGCCAGCTGCGGCAGAAGGAGATGAGTGAGCAGGATCATGCGGAAATTGCCGGGGAGGTGGCTGTTTTTCAGGAGCAGCTCATGGTCCGGCAATATCTTGCCAAACATAGCACGCCGCAGCTGGTGACTATGGAAGCAATACAAGAATATTACGATGCCCATCCCGAACTCTTTGGCTCTGGAAACAGCAGACTGTACGAGGTGATCACCACAGGCCGGCCATTGCAGGCAACCGAGAGGGACGAACTGCTCGGCAAGTTGAAGGATCCGGCGACACGTGAAAAATGGCAGAGCTGGGTCGAGGAGTTGGTTCAAGCAGGTTACCCGATGGTCTATCGCCAGGGCAGGGATGGCGACGAAGTGCTCCATCCTGCGCTTCATCAGGCCATTGCGGCACTTTCCGTCGGCCAGGTTTCACAGTTGATTTTTATAAAGGAAATACCATACCTTGTGCGCGTCACCGGCGAGCGAATAATCCCTGCCAAGCCGTTATCGGAGGTAACTGAGACTATTCGGAAAGCACTTGCACCTCAGCAGTTGAAGCAAGCAATTGAAGAGGCCGGCAAGGAAGCCCTGGCGGGCGCCGTGGTGAAATACAAGACGATTTCCGCAAAAGACAAAACAACAGCCGGAAGACATCCATAACTCATAGCCAACCCCATGATCAACAGGAACAAGGCAATATATTCAGGTCTGCTTTTCACCGTCCTCCTTCTTGGGCTGACAAGCACCCTGCAGGCAGCTGTCATTCTCCGGCATCCTACCGATCAGAGAGGGATTGCCGGCGACTCCGTCGTGTTCACTGTCGTTGCCGCAGGTGAAAGTGTTACCTACCAGTGGATCAGGGACGGCAACGAAATTCCCGGGGCAACGGCAGTTTCATATGGCATCGAAACCATAGTCGAGGAAGACAACGGGGCCTGGTTTCAATGCCTTGTGACGGTCGACGGGAAAAGTCAAATCAGTCTTGAAGCCCAGTTGGTCATGTTTAAGAAAGGAGATTACGACTGGGACGGCGATATCGACAGAGTCGATGTCAGACTCCTGCGACACAATCTGGGCAAGCGTATCGTAAGAGATTGGTTTTTCAACTGGGATTTTTGGGGGAAAAAGAAATATACAAAGAAATTCAAGGATGAGTTGTCGGCGGAATTGGCGGAATATGACTGGAACGGTGATGACCGGATAAATGGCCGAGATCTGCAACTGTTAAAACGGCAATGCACCAATCCCCATTGCCGGATAATCGAGCCTGCGCCGCCGGTAATCATCGGACAACCGGTGTCCATAAAACTGAAGGAAGGCGATTTCGGCATGTTCAGGGTGGATGCAATGGGCCCGAAGCTTCATTACCAATGGCGGAAAAACGGCGAAGATATTCCGGGAGCCAGATGGTTCTTCCTGTTGCTGAAGAAGGTTCCCTCCGAGGATGACGGCAGCGTCTATCAATGCGTGATCACGAACGATGACGGCACGGTCGCCAGCCGCGAAGCCGTTCTTACGGTTAAGCGGCAGGCCGATCTTGATTCGGACGGCGATGTCGACAATAACGATGCCGGAAAGATTCGCCGCTACCTCGACCGGAAATGGCAATCTTGTCCGGAATGCGACCTCAACCATGACCGGAAAATCAAC